>JAWOBP010000134.1:0-6127 GCA_046484285.1 Polyangia bacterium | reverse complement strand
AAGAAGCTGCGCGAGGAGCGGATCAGGGAGACAGAGCGGGAGCACCGGGAGGCGTCGCGCGACTACCTGGCCGGGGACTACTGGCGCGAGTTTCCGGCGGGCACGTTCAGGCCGCCGATCATCGAGCCCTACAGGCCCAAGCACCGGTACTGGAGCGGGTACGTCTAGCCGGGCCGGGCTGATTCGTCAGGAGCGAAGGGGGAAGTGACGCCGCCGAACGCGGCGCCGGGCGCGGGGGTGCGCCCGAAGCCGGATTTCCAGCAGAAAACGGACGAGCTCGGGGGGCGAGCCGGCGCGAGAATCGGCCGCAGGCGACCGATTCGGGGCGCGGACAGCCGAAATGTCAGGCAGCAGCCCGGCCGGATGTGCTTCGGCCGGCGAACACCGCCGCTGTTTGTTCTTGGTGTCTGACACCCGAGCTTGAGACCCGATCTTGAAGCGTGGACGTGCTACTAGTGCCTCGTCAACCCCACAATATCGGGTCGGGCCGGCCCTCATCGACGATCCCTGCGTCACTCCTCCTCGAATTGGCACCGCCAGTCCTTCGTCGTCGTTCCTTGGCCTCGCCGATGATCTCTCGCCCCGTACCCGAAATCGTCGGGTTGACGAGGCACTAGTCGCCATCTCCGAGCCGAAGACGAGGCTCTCCGGCACCGTTTGCGATCCGCCGTCAGAAGGAGCGCCACTCGCCGAGCTCGAAGACCATGGTTCCGTCGTGGGTCCGCTTCCGCCCGCTGCGCTCGATCTCCAGCTCGTAGGGCGCCAGAAAGATCGGAAAGCCCAGCTCGCGTCGCGCCCGGGCGTCGACCTCGAGCCGGAACTCCGGTCCCGGATCGACTCCGGTCAGCACCGCGCGCATCTCGTCCGGGCGCGGCGGCTGCACCTCGATCCCGGCGTCAGCGACGACCTCGGCGCAGCGTCCGCCGCCGGCGATCAGCACCAGGTCGCGGGCCCCGGGGTAGTCCGGGTGGAAGACCAGCAGCGAGAGATCGCCGGCGTGAAGATAGCCCCAGTACCAGCGCGCCGGCCGCTCCATCGGCGAGCGCAGCCAGCGGATCGACTCCAGGTAGCCGCGGCCCTCCAGCCGAGTCCGCTCGCCGCCGATCTCCAGCGTTCCGGACAGCCCGGCGTCGAGCACCGGCACGGCGTACTCGAAGTAGTTGCCGTTCTCGCGGCGCGAGATCAGAGCCGTACCGTCGGGATCGCAGTCTCCGACGCGACGTTTCAACTCGGCGTCTACGCTGATCCGTTCGCCGTCCTCGCCGGGCGGAATCCGTACCTGCAAATCGTAAATCGTCCGTCCCTCCCGCTCGCGCTTGACGATTCGGTTCCGATCCAGCCTGGCGACGAGATCGCGCGCTTCCAGCTCGAAGCGCTCCGGCGGAAAGCGCACCCAGCGGTCGATGCGCCGGACGCCGTCGCGAATCACGACCAGGTTCACGCCGGAGAACGGCTCTCCGTCCGGGCCGAACAGCCTGCCGGCGAAACCGACGTAGATCAGCGTCCCGTCGCCGGTAACCAAATAGACGGTCCACTGCAAGGAGAGCTTCTCCGAGTCGTACCAGGGACAGCGCTCGGCCATGCCCAGCGGATCGTCAGCGGGCGGGGGCAGGGGAGACCTTTCGCCGAGCAGGTACAGCCCGAGGAAAGACGCCGCGGCCAGCACGGCCACGATCGCGGCGGTGTTCAGCGCCAGGCGCCGCCCGTAGTCGCGTTGCTGCCGGCCGCGTACCTTCATTGCAAGTCGATCTCCTTGCAGGATCGCCCCTCGACGCGAGTGGCAAACGTATCAGTGAGAACGAAACAGATCTCGTACACGCCCGGCGGTCTGCCGTCCAGCCGGAAGCCGAGCTTCACCTCGACGTCGTGGGGCAAAGGCGAGTTCTGGGTCCACGGCATCGGCCAGCGACCGGCGACCCGCTCGAAACCGTCTCGCCAGTAGTTTTCCGGCTCGCCGCGGGGCCCGCGCATCAGCACGAAGGCGTTCATCGTGTGCGGGCGCGCCGGGTTGCGGGTCTCGATCCGCAGCCCGATCCGTTCGTCCGGACGGTAGCTGTCGTCGTCGGTCTCGATCTCGATTTCGGGTCGATTCGGGTCATCGGCGATCGGCGCCTCCATCAGCGCCACGGCGAGCCGGCGTCCCGACCGCCCGCCCCCCACCGGAGGACGGCGCCTTCCGTTCTCGTCGCGCCAGGGTCTCGCCGGAGGCGGTCCCAGATCGTCCAGCGGCCTGTCGGTCAGCTCCAGCTCCCGCGCCAGGTCGATCGCATAGAAGGCGATCGGACCGCCGCCCGAGCGCAGCATGTTGGCGTAGCAGAGATCGGTCTTGGCATAGGCGTCGAACCGTCCGTCGTAGCGCCAGGCGCCCAGCGCCTGCACGGCGACCGAGTACAACAGCAGGATGCCGAACAGCGCGGCCAGCCAGCGGCGCTCTTTCAGCACGGCGCCCACCGGCAGCAGCGCGAACGAGAGCAGCGGGGCGATGTCGGCCAGCAGCCGCGAGCCGAAGCAGTGTCCGCCCCACCAGACGAACCACTTGCCGACCAGCAGCGTCACCAGCGCCGCGCCGCCGACCAAAGTCGGGATCGACCAGTCTCCGCGGCGCGCGGCCAGCACCGCGCCAGGTAGGGAGAAGAGCAGCACCGGGGAGTAGAAGAACAGGCCCCGCGCCGGACCGAACAGCACGCCGTACAGACCTTCGTGCAGCGGCACCTGGCCAAAGCCGGACAGCGGTCCCATCTCGATCGCCTCGCCCGAGGGACCCAGCGAGCCGAACACGACCAGGTAGTACGCGACCAGCAGCCCCACCGGCGGAAGAAAGGCGAGAGTCGCGCTCATCCAGCGGCGGCGGTGGCGCACCAGCAGCCAGATTCCCAGCGGCAGTCCCAGCAGCAGGTTGGTCGATCGCATCGCCACCGCGCAGGACAGCGCGGCAGAGGCGGCCGGGATGTAGCGGTCGTCGCGCTCCGCGCGGGCGAGGAACAGTAGCATCGCGGCGAGGAACAGCTGGCTGGGCCCGTGCTGCCACAGCGCCTGGCTGCTGGTCGAGTAGGTGCTCGTCGCCAGGCCGTAGGTCAGCGCCACCACCAGCGACCAGCCGAGCGAGGCGCGCTGGCGCGCCGCGAGGTAGAGCAGCGCCACCGACAGCGCGCAGATCAAGGCCGCGGCCAGCCTCTCGAGCAGTGCCACATCCTCGGTCGATCCCGCATCGAAACCGGCGATCACGGCGACCAGGTAGATCGGCACGGCGAGCACCGCGGGAGCGGGGGTGTAGGCCGAGTAGTAGTGGCCGTCCCGCTCGCGGAGGTAGTAGGGCAGGCCTGCCATCGTCGGGTAGGTGCTGCGAGCGCGCTCGCCGTACAGCGCGGGGAACTCGTCGAGGTCGAAGTCTCCTTCCTCGATCAGGCTGAACGGCAGCATCCGGGTCGGCGCGGTGTCGCCGCTGCCGGAGCTGCGTCCTCCCACCGAGTAGATCCCGGCGCAGACGAGGAAGAGGACGATCGGGGGCACGGCTCGCCGGATCACGGCTCGGGTTCTCCGCCGGCGCCGCCGTCAGGCCGGCGCGCCCGGTAGAGCTGGTGTCGCATGCTGCGCCGCAGCAGGCCGCGGCTGTAGGCGTCTCCCGCGTCGAAGTGCCCGCAGTGGTTGCTGCGCGAGACCGAGCCTTCGCGAAAGACCAGCCAGTCGAGCCGCAGCCTGATCGGCGCCAGCAAAATGCGGCAAAGCCGTACGATATGGCGGGAGGTGCGATCGGTATGCGACGTCACGTCCTCGGCGCTGCAGTCCTCGAAGCCGGCCTCGCGCAACGCGTCCAGCATCTCCGAGGCCGGAGCCAGCGGAGGCAATATGAAGCCGGCCAGCACGCGCCGGTACAGCTCCGCGTCGAGCCCCTCCAGCGCTCCTTCGCGCACCGAGAACGCGATTGCGCGCCAGCGGCCGCCCGGTCTCAACAGGCGCCGCACCGCCGCGAGGTAGGCCCGCGTGTCCGGCGCGTAGCAGACCGTCTCCTGTTTGGCCAGGCGCCGGGCGGTACGCAGGTGGTCGACGCAGCTGTTGACGCCGACCACCCGACAGCCGTACCGCCGCGCGCACCGGACCGCGAACGAGCCGATCCCGCAGCCCATGTCCAGCACGCGGCCCTCGGCTCCGATCTCCAGATCCTCGAGCAGCAGCTCGTTGGCGCGCACCAGGGCTTGGCCAAGCGAGCTCATCCCCTCGTCCCACACGCCGTAGTGAAAGCCCAGATCGCCGCCGTAGCGCCGATAGTGCTTGGTGAGATCGGAATAGTAGCGGAAAATACGCTGGTCCATTTGTAATCGTCCGCTCGAAATTCAAGATATCATAGCCGCGAGCCGCCCGCCAAATGCTCGGGATGGAGATGCGAGTCGACTCTCGGCCGGTGGTGATGCTCGCGATGGCGCGCCCGGCCCGAACCAGAACCGGGGCGCTCACATGACCGGCACCTCGTCGTCGCCCACGTTCTCGTTGTCGGCTGTACCGAGGCCACTATCCCATCCGCGCCAACCCAACGAGAGCGGCAAGGCCGCCCCGCAGACCTCTGCCTGCTGCATCTCCCGACGACGTGGAGCGTCGAAGAAGTGGCGATGAAGGCTGCCTGTGTGGTCGAGCCAGTCGCGGACACTGGCCGGGCCGACGGTCGCGTAGCGAATGCCGTCGAGCAGAGCGCGCTGGATGCGCCACAACGAGGGCGGCCGCTTGCGCCAGTCGGTATCCCCAGGGGGAAATAGCGAGGAAGCGTTCGGACAAGTCCTCGAGGAGCAGCGCGGCGAGCAGCTTGGAGTACATGAAGCTGCGCGCCAGCGGCGGTATTTCTTTCGTCGATGCCACGCAGCCCCGCGCGATGGGCATACCCGCGATCGCCGGCAGCGATTTCGCCGGGACGAAGAGCGAAGAGTTTGAACGTCTCTCCGCCGGTGGCGTCGGTGAGCTCGGCGTGGTCGATATCGACGCAGAAAAGCTACTCTTTGTCGCCCGAGGAGACGAATCCCAGCGAGTCGCAGCCGGTGTCGAGCGAGGTTCCGGCCTTGCGGGCGAGGAAGGCCTCTTTGAGCTTCTCGATGTGATCGCCGACGTCGTCGAAGTAGTCGAGGTGCTCCTGCTCGTCGGCGATGATCCGCTCGAACAGCTTGGCGCTGATGCTGTCCCCGTTCTCGCGGCAGATCGCGGCGAAGCGGTTGTACTCGTCGACCGTCTTCTCCTCCAGGTCGCTGTCGAACTCGAAAATCCTCTCGACCGGCTGGTTGGGCTCGACCTTGGCGGCGCGCTCCGTGGTCGGCTCGCCGCCCAGATCCTTGACCCGTTCGCCGAAGTCCTCGGCGTGCTTCATCTCGTCTATCGCAATCAGCTTGACCTTGCCGGCCAGCTCACCGTAGTCCATGTCGTCAAGGGCGTAGTGCTGGTTCATGTACTGCACGATCGCGTGCAGCTCCATCTTCCTGGCCTCGTTGAGCACCTCGATCACCGCCTCGGTCCTCTCTTTTTTGCTCTTGTCCCACATGGTGACTCCCTCCTTGCTTGCGCTTCTCACCGGGTTTTGCGTGAACAAGCTGAATAGATGTGGAAAAAAGAGACGTCAACCGCTTTCTCGGCACCGGTCGCGTACAAGAAAACGCTGCTGGCGGAGTTTCACAAGGTCACGTGCAGTGGGCTCGACCTTCTTCGCCATGATGCAGCAAGTCCCTCGGGGGAAAACGCGCAATCCGCGCTGTAGGGTTTTCTGAGAGGCGCCGAGTCGCACCGGCGGGCAGCCCCGGGCGTCTTCGAGACAGGGACGAGGCGGAGCGGCGCTTTCGAAAGGGCGCGCGGCGGGTGGCGTCGCGATGGGCGCGCAGACCGGGTATCAGACACGCTGAAGCGCGGCGGGGGTAGATAATCAGTTGATTGGAAAGTTCCGTTCCCGGCGGTTTTTCGCGCAAGGCCAAACTTTTTTGCAACCGAGCGGGCCGATCGTCCGATGTTGGTAGCATGGGACATCCAATCAGAATTTATCAGCCGGGGATCGTCTACTCGATGGTCTCCAACATCGTCGACCGCCAGTTCATGCTCAAGCCGGACCACCATCCGGACAATCCGCTGCTGTCGCTCGAGAGCCCGCCCGAGGCCTTGT
>JAWOBP010000022.1:0-35974 GCA_046484285.1 Polyangia bacterium | reverse complement strand
ACGGCAACGTGGCCGAGTGGACGTGGAACTGGTGGGGCGTCGATTTTTCACAAGAAGTGCAGGACCCTCTTGGCCCCACGGAAGGAGACGCACGCGTTTCTCGCGGCGGCTCCTGGCTGTACATCGTCGAAACGAGCAGATCCGCCGCGAGATATCTCCAATCTCCAGAAAACGCCCACCCCTTCCGCGGCTTGCGTCCAGTGCGCACCCTGCCCTGACAGCGGCAGCGCGTCGAGCACGAGGCGCAGCCGGTCCAAGTCCGAGGCCGCGTCAATTTGTTGTCACGTGAATAGGTAAGGTTGTGTTATCGTTTTTTTTCAGCAAAGGCCGGCTCACCCCCCTTGAAACCGGGGTATCGCGATCGAGCGCCGCCCACCAAATTCCCAGCCCGAAACGTTTTCCTCACAGCGCTGAATGCCCGCTGTTCGCCCATCTTGACGACGCCTCCTACCGACCGTAAAGTATCTCGGCTTCACGGGCGCGCGCCCGATTCTTGAACGAGTAGCTCGAATCGACTGGCGCGCGCAGTCATAATATCGAATCGGGATCTGCTGGTCGTGGCCATCAACAAAAACAAGATACTGTCCCTGGCGCAGAAGCACACCGCGAAAGGCCAGTTCGACAAGGCGATCGCCGAGTTCAGGAAGCTGGTCGACGCCGACCCGGGCGACATCCGCACCTGGCTCAAGATGGGCGACCTCTATACCCGGATGGGTGCCCGCAGCGAGGCCACCGAGACCTATCTCAAGGTCGCCGAGCACTACAAGCACAGCGGCTTCCACCTCAAGGCGGTGGCGGTCTACAAGCAGGTGCTCAAGCTCGATCCGACGCTCAGCGAGGTCTACGAGCTGCTGGCTGACGCCTACATTAGCCTGGGGCTCAACTCCGAGGCGCTGATCCAGCTCGAACAGCTCGCCGACATGTACCAGCAGATGGGCCACGCGGACCGGATGATCCACGTGCTGGGACGCATGGTGGAGCTGAATCCCGAGAACATCGCGACCCGCCTGCGAATCGCCGAGCAGCTCTCCGAGAAGGGCGACGCGGAAGGAGCCGTGCGGCAGTTCCGCCACGCCTGCAAGCAGCTCAAGGAGCAGGATCGCATCGAGGACTTCCTCAAGGTGGCCGAGCGCCTGCTCTACCACGACCCCTCCCAGGTGGACGTGGCGCGCGAGGCGGCCGAATGCTACGTGGAGGGCAGACAGTACAAGCGGGCGCTGGCCAAGCTCCAGATCTGCTTCGGCGACGACCCCCGCGACCTGCGGACGCTGGAGATGCTGGCCGAGTCGTTCGCCGGGCTGGGCCAGCCCGGCAAGGCGGTCTCGGTCTACGGCGAGATCTCTCACATCCTGGACGAGCAGAACCGCCAGGCCGAACGCCGCGAGGTGCTGGAGCGGATCGTCGAGATCGACCCCGACAACGAACTGGCGAACAGGGAACTGAGCCGCGGCTCGGCTCCGGAGCCCGAGCCCGCCGTGGTCCCCGCGGATGTCGAGCCGGCCGAGGTCGACGAGCTCCCCTCGCCGGCCGCGGCGATCGCGGATTCCGGGCCGGAGATCTCCAAACCCGAATCCGCCGCGGAACCGCTGGGAGCAGGCGATCTTTCGGAGCTTCCGGCGGACCAGGCCGCCAATCGAGTGGAGAAGATTCTCGACAAGGTCGAGGTGCTGCTCAAGTACGGCCTGCCCGAGCGCGCGGCCGAGCATATCACGAACGTTTTCGAGTTCGACTGGTACAACATCGACGCTCGCGAGAAAAACAAGGATCTGCTGCTCGATCTCGGCCGTCCGGACGAGGCGATTGATCAGCTGTTCGTGCTGGCCGAAGGCTTCGCCGAGGAGCAGCCCGAGGGATCGGTCTACTACTTGCACCAGATCCTGGGAATCGACCCGGCCAATCAACAGGCGCGCAGGATGCTGACCGATATCGGCGGAGTTCTGCCCCCGCACCTGGCAGACGAGGCGGAGCCGGCGCCGGATTTCCAGGACGTCGACATCGACGACACCGTGCCCATCCCCGAGCCGGAGCAGGAACAGCCCGTCGAGATCGATCTCGGGCCCGAGATCTCCGCGATCGAGTCCGAGCCCGAACCGGAGCCGGAGCCGGAAGACGAGATCGATCTGGCGATCGAGCTCGAGCCCTCTATCGAAGACATTCCTTACCAGGAGCCGGAAGGCGCGCTCAACGAGGACGACCTCGAGGGCGGCGAGGAGCTGTCCGTGGAGGCGGTCGTTCCGGTGGTGGACGACGAGGACGAGGGGGAGGAGGGGGACGAAGCCGACCGCACCTCGGTCTTCGAGCTGGACGAGAGCATGGTGTTCGACGAGCCGGTCGACGAGCCGGAGCCGCGAGCCGACGTGGCCGCCGGAGACGAGGACTCGCTGAGGCTCGACATGGAAGATCTCGAGGAGCCCGAGCCGATCGAGGATCTCGACCTGGAGGAGCCGGAGCCGGAACCGGAGATCGAGTCGGAGCTGGAACCCGAGCCGGAGCCGGAGCCGGAACCGGAGATCGAGCCGGACCGTCCCGACATCGAGGAAGAGATCGAGGAGATCGAGTTCTTCGTCAGCCAGGATCTGGTCGACGAAGCGCGCGGCATTCTGGATGATCTGCTGGAACAGCACCCCGGCGACCCGCGCCTGTTGGAGCTCGAAAAGACCCTCCCCATCGAAGAGGAGGAAGAGGAGCCCCAAGAGGCCGCGCCGCCTGCCCGCGAGCAGGCACAAGAGGATCTGGCCTCGCTCGAGCTGGAGAACATGGATCTCGACGATGTCACCAACGACGAGATGCACGACGAGATCGAGCAGGTCTTCTCGCAGTTCAAGGCCGGGGTCAAAGAGCAGATCGACGACACCGACTTCGCGACCCACTACGATCTCGGCCTGGCCTATCGCGAGATGGGGCTGCTCGAGGACGCGATCAAGGAGTTCGAGTTCGCCTCGGGCGATCCGTCCCGGGCGGCGTCGGTCAAGATGATGATCGGCATGTGCCACGCCGACCTGGACAACCCCAAAGAGGCGATCGCTTCTTTCGAGCAGGGCCTGGCCAGGCCCGATCTGGCCACCGAGGAGAAGCTGGCGCTGAAGTACGAGCTGGCCAAAGTCCTCCAGGATCAGGGACGCAACGACGACGCCCTCGAGCTGCTCAACGAGGTGATCAACACCG
Organism: Polyangia bacterium; assembly: GCA_046484285.1. Lineage (GTDB taxonomy): Bacteria > Myxococcota_A > Polyangia > JAAYKL01 > JAAYKL01 > CAZHCG01. The sequence goes on along the minus strand of JAWOBP010000022.1, from coordinate 32,809 downwards.
ATCCCGGCTTCGCCGACGTTGCCGAGAGGATCGAGGCTCTCGGCGGCTGAGGTGAAACGGGGGAGCACCGGCAAGGGCCGCACGCGACCCCGGCGTCTCCCGGCGGCGCGCGCGATCGCGCTGGCCGTTGGGGCGATCTGCGCCGCGTGCAGCTCGACCTGCAACCCGCCGGGATCGGCCGCCGGGTCAGCGGCCAGGTCTCCCAGGACGGCGAGCGCCGCCGAGGACGGCGCGCAGGCCGAAGGCGAGCAGGGCGACGACGGCGAGAGCGCGGGCCCGGAGCGACCGGAGACGGCTCGGGCCTGGACCACTTTCCGCGGATCGGCTCTGCGCAACGGGCGCTCGCCCGTGCGCGGACCGCGGCGCGCGAAGCCGAAATGGGTCTTTCGCACCCAGGGCCGGATCTACGCCGACGCGGCGGTGCGGCCGGACGGAACGCTGCTGGTCGCCTCCCACGACGGCAACCTCTACGCGGTCGGAACCGACGGCCGCGAGATCTGGTCGTACGACCTGCAAGGCAAGATCTGGACCTCGCCGGCGGTCGGGCGCGACGGCACGATCTACGTGGGCAGCGACGCCGATCGCCTGGTGGCGCTCTCGCCGGACGGCGACCCGCGCTGGACATTCTCCACCGAGCGTCCGCCCCCCGAGGGCGAAAGCGCCAGCGCCGGGCTCTGGGACGTCGACACCTCTCCGCTGCTGCTGGCCGACGGGACCGTGGTCTTCGGCTGCCATACGGATCTGATCGCACTGCGCCCTTCGGGAAGCCAGCGCTGGTCTTTCGAGGCCGGCGCGGGAGGCGCCAAGATCTTCTCCAGCCCGGCGGCCGCCCCGGACGGAACGATCTACTTCGGGACGCAGGGCGACTTCTTCTTCGCGCTCGACTCGGCGGGCGAGGTGCGCTGGCACCTGGAGACCGGTGGAGACAACGACGGCACGCCCGCGGTGGGAGACGACGGCACGGTCTACTTCGGCTCGGACGACGGCGAGCTGCGCGCGATCGCACCGGGCGGCACGCCGCGCTGGATCGCAGATATCGGAGCGCCGCTGCGCGCCCCGCTGGCCGTCGCCCACGACGGTACCGTGCTGGCTCCCACCTACGGAAGTCGCCCGTTCGTCGTGGCGCTGGACGGCAGGAGCGGCGAGGAGAAGTGGCGCTTCGAGATCGAGCCGGGCAAGGGCGACTTCTACGGCATCCAGTCCGGCCCGCTGGTCGACGGCGAGGACTACGTCTACTTCGGCGGACGCGACCACTTCGTCTACTGCCTCTCACCCGACGGCGAGCTGGTCTGGAGGCACGAGACCGGCGACCAGGTGGACAGCGGCCCGGTCCTGGCCCCGGACGGAACGCTGTACATAGGCAGCGACGACCACCGCCTCTACGCCTTCGCCCGCTGAGAAACGGCCGCGCTCGGTCGGAACCATCCGCGCTGTGAGGGTTTTACAACAAGCCTTCGGAGCGAGCTCGTTTTCGGCTGGGCCCGGCGCGAGAAAACGCTTGCGAGCCCATCGGTCGCGAAGCCATCATGTTGTAAAGTAGTCGTCCGTACGAGGGGAGAGAGGCACCAACATTCAAGGAGGCGACGATGCGCGCGGTGAAAAGGGTTTCCAAGGGGGGGGCGATGTAGAAACGGAGCGCCGGCCGCGCTCGCGGCGGCTCTGATGCTGCTGCTCCCGCGCCTCGGCTCGGCGTTCGACCCGCCCGACCCGCTGAGCGTGCTGTTCGTCGCCGATGGCTGGTACGAGCAGGAGGACGAGATCGAGTCGCACCTTATCGACCTGGGCTACGACGTCGCCGTGAAGGCCGACTACCAGGTGTACGGCTCCACCGACCTGAGCGGTTACGACCTGGTCGTGATCAGCGAGTTCGCGCCCAACCTGAGCTACTCTGCGCTGGACAACATCGAGTCGTCGGGAGCGCCGGTGCTGATCGTGGAGTACTGGGACTTTTGGTACTCGTACCAGCTGGGGCTGACCTCCACGGAGCAGTGCGGCTACGCGGGCACGGACACGGTCGACGTGATCACCCACGACCACCCGGTGACACGCACGCTGGACGACGAGCTGGATGTCTATGAGACGAGCTACACGGTCTACGGGATGGACAGCTCGGACGTGGAGCCCGGCGTGACGGAGCTGATCTGGAGCTCGGAGTCGTTCGGCGAGGCGGCGGTGCTGGTCGACGACGCCAGGAGCATCGCGGCGACCGGGATCTACGAGACCGGGCGCTACACCCCGGAGGCCTGGATGCTCTTCGATCTGCTGGTGACGCATGTGACAAGGGGCCAAGTGTTTCCGCCCGCCCCGCGCGATGTTTTCAGACGGCTGGCGTGGTGCGGGGCGGCCGAGTTCCTGGGAGAGCTGAGTGAGGATCGTGATCTTTGGACGCCTTCGGAGGCGCGTGCCGAGATCTGGCCAATGCTGGTGCGCGGAGGAGTGACGAGCATCCACGACGACGTTTTCGAATTGATCGATCTGGTGCTGGTGCACGACTGGGCGTTGGTAGCTACGCTCTCACCGACCGGAGCGTCTCCCGCTCTGAAGAGCATATTGTACGTTCCGCCGACGCCCAAGGGGCCACCGGATTACGTGCAGATAGACGAGTGTTTCGTCGATTTCACGTTGGAAATAATGGACGAATCGAATGCGTTTTTGCCACTTTCCGCCGACTACACCGCCGAGGCGGCGGGTGTGCCAAGGATCTCTTTTCACACAGAGCCGTGGCTGAGTGGAGATCTGTTTACGAGCGAGGCAGAGAACTTCTCCGTGTGTTTGACGAGCACGGAGAGCTTCGGCGACGTCGTCCTTTTCAAAACCGGTGCCACATCGCTTTTTGGCAGAAACGATCTCTTCGAGCTGAACGAGCCTCCGTTGGGCGACTGCCTGTCCTACTGGTGGGGCAGATACACCAACAACATCCTTTTTGCAGATCCAGATATAGTAGAGGATCAAGAGTTGTCGTTCATGCGCGAGCCATTTTCGCTCGTCTCACGCGTCTTCGGCGAGGAATCCAAACAGGTGGCTCTGTCTCTCGATTTTTTCTCGTTCGAGGAGGGCTCGGTCGAGAGCAAGCGCGAGCCCAAGTGTGCGGTTCGCTTTTTCGAGCATCCGTATGCCGACGGAGATGGTGCCGTCGATGACGCGTCGTTCCTCGATTTCGAAACAGAAAAGATGCCCGCGCCTCTGCCTCTCGGAGGCAACGATGTAGCCAACGAGTGCAACACGAATCCGACGTTCAACCCTTTCAGCGACCAGGACTCGTGGGGATGGCCAGGTGATCCGTTCCTCCCCAACACGTTCGGTGACGCCACCGCCGGAAGCAACGAGGGAATGGACGAGGACCTCGATCCGCTGCTTCCTCGCGTTCAGCTGATGTGGCCCTCGAACCACTTCGTCAGCAAGCATCACCCTGTCGAGGCGTTTTGCGAAGCCCACGCAGGAGTTTGCAAAGACTTGGCGGGCGACTCTCCCGATCCGGTCAACGTGGAGATGTTCAACATCTGGTTCGGACTGGAGATGCTCGCCGAGCGCGTCCCCGAGTATGCCAGCTACGGCCGAGAGCTTCTCACGGAGCGCCGTCGCGATGACGTTCCCTGGGCGGGAGACAGTCTGGATCAGGATCGCGGTCCGTGGCAGAAGCCGACGATACAGGCCGGTCTCGAGACAAGGCTACGATTCCTCGTCCGCAACGAGAAGGACAACATCCCGGTGGGCACGGCTGGCGAGGATCTGTACGACCGGGCGTTCTGCACTCCGCCCGGGAGCGGAGTGCTGTCCGGTACGGCGCGGATCCACTACCGATCGCGGAAGGACGGTTCCTGGATAGATGGAGAAACAATCGAACTCTACTGCCGCCCGCTCGCCGAAGAGGACCTGAGCTACACTCACGGTACCTACGAGGGAGAAGGGCTGACCCTCGTCAGCGACGATCGTGTCACCTTCCCGACCATCGCAGACTTCGGCTCGGCGAAGATCTCGCTGGAAGGTCAATTGAAGCTCGCGACCTCGGGGGGCGGAACGGAGATCACGGTCAACCGCGAGTACCCGGTGTTCGTCATCCCGGTGGATGCGTTCGTGTCCGGCGACGTTTTCGAGGAACGGTTTTCGAAAATGGAGGCCCAGCCTGCCGCATGGATCGGGGCAGGGGCCTTGAACCCGTTGAAGCTAGGGAAATACCGCAATAGCGCTTTCCAAAAGTACGCTCAGTCACCTGTTGCCGAGGGCGGTTTGGGGTGCGGAGAGGATTCTGTGGAACCTATTTGTCGCGCGCTCTACTGGCTGGTCAACGCTGACGAAGGTCCTTGGGTCATGCGGCACTGGACAGGCCACGAAGACAAGCTGTTCTCGCTTTTCGGAGACATAAGCGTTTTCTGGCAGGATCCATTGGGCAAAATCGACTTCGACTGGTTCGACTACCGCGGATCCGGTATGGCCTTCGAGCACGTCGACCAGCAGTGGATCCCCGACAGCGACTGCGGGACATACTTCCCGGCGCTCGTCCCGGTGTTGACCGACAACGGGTTGCCGTGGGAGATCACTCGCGCCCCGGGCGTGGAGGTGGAAAACGGCGTCTTCTACGAATCCGGCTGCGACACGCCAAACGTCTCTGGATGCATCAAAGACTGCCACGAGACCGGGGCTGAGACAGTGGCGCCTACCAGCGCCTTTCAGTTGCAGTCCCAGCACGACTCCGGAGAATCGTACGTCTGGTTTGGCGTGGCCAGCGACTGGGGCAGGTCCATGATACAGGGAATGGAAGAGGACAGCGGCTCCTCCGAGGATCCGCTGACCGAGCTCAACATCGGCACCTACCACTACAGCTACGACGTGGAGTACCCCCGGTGGTGGTCGTTCATCGGTCGCCTTTACCCGAACAGCGGGCTGGACGACCTAGGCCGCTCGGTTTCCTGGCGCTCGCTCGGGAACTACGGCAACGAAGCGACCACTTTCGTCTGGTCGTCTGCGGTGCCGGTCGACAACCTCGGCAGCCTGCTCGGATCTCACCTGGTCGACGGGGAGGAGACGAGCTTCCAGGGTCCCGGGATCCTGGTCTGGCACACCGGCCGCTACCGCGCTTCGCCGGTCTACCTCTCATACGCCCGTGAACAGGCTCTGCTCGACCCCGCGGCCTACCGCCACTTCGTCGGCTGGGACGACGGAGGGATGCCGACCTGGAGCTCGCTGGAGCAGGACACCAACCCGGTGATCTGGGACAACGCGGGAGAGATCACGGCGATGGATCTGGGCGGCGGAAACGACACTATATTCGAGCGCTTCGTGCTGCTCTACCAGGTCAACTCGGACGGCCAGGAAGGCATAGTGCTGCGCCAGGCGAGCGACGCGTGGGGCCCCTACAGCCACCCGACCGTGATATACGACTGCGCTCCGAATCGCGAGGAAATGCTCGAGGTGGCATACCCCGAACTCGTTCCAAAACAATCCAGGTTGGACGGATTCAGCGCGTGCTACGGAGGATTCACGCACCGATCCTTGTGGACACCTCCCTCGAAGGGCCAGGGTGACCAGGTGGAATCCGACCAGACCAAGCTGCGCTTCAACGTGTCACTGTGGCGGCCGTACAAGGGGCTGCTGGTGGAAAGCACTATGCAGAGGAACCAGTGACGAAGAGTTGGCTCGTGTTGGGAGTGCTGGTCGTGCTGCTGGTGGGATCCGGGTGCTGGTCCATCTCGGGCTCCGGGAACGACGGAGGCGATGCGGATGCCGACTCGGAGGCGGATGTCGATGCCGACTCCGACTCCGACATCGATTCAGACACCGACACGGATGCGGACAGCGACGCGGACGCAGACACGGACGCGGATGCCGACACGGATTCCGAGACCACCACCGCCTCGGGCGAACCAGTGCCCGGCGTCTGGACTCCGGTCTGGGTCTCGACAGTGCATCCGATGTACGGGATCCACGGGAACGAAGAGGGGAGCGTGGTCGCGGTAGGTTGGGGTCCCAGCCAATCGGAAGGAATAGTGGTCAGATTCGACGCCGGTGAGACGGCCGACTACGAGGTCTCGTTGGCGCAGGTGCCTCCCACCGACCCAGTAGACGCATACAAAGTATGGTTCGAGGATCCAGACGAGCTGTTCGTAGCATCAGCCATGGGTTTCCACGTCTACCACCTTCACCAAGATGAATGGAGTTCGTATGAGGTTGAAGGAGGAGTCCAATTGTCTGTTTGGGGGACGTCATCAAATGACGTCTATTTTACGACAGCCAGCGATGGATGCCTTTTGCACTATAACGGAGCATCTTTGACGACTCTGTTTGAAGACTCCGATGGTCCGGAGTGGTATGGGCCCATTTGGGGGTTGGGACCGGATTGTATATATATGACCGTAGAAGAAGAAATACTAGGATCCTACGACGTTTGGCATTTCAATGGAACATGGAACTCCATGCAAGCTCAGAATACTTTGTTCAACTATCCCAACGGTATATGGGCTTCGTCATCGGAAAATGTTTTCGTAGTAGGCAGCGTTAGTTACTACGGACCGGGCGGACAAATAGTTTATTACGATGGAACTGGTTGGATCAATATGGAGCTTCCGGTATATGAATCTCTCTACGGCATCTGGGGCTTCGGCCCTGACGATGTATACGCCGTGGGCTGGTGGGGCACGATCCTGCACTACGACGGCGAGGAGTGGACCCAGATGGAGAGCGGCACCGACCTGCACCTCTGGGACGTCTGGGGACCGGATCCCTCCAACGTCTACGCCGTCGGAGGCAAGTTGGATTCGAGCCACGGCGTGATCCTGCAGCTCGTTTCGCCATGAACTTCGCGCCATAGATTGCCAGCAGCCCAAGAGGTAGCCTCTCAGGTCCCACAGAACTCGATCAGGATATCGCACCGTGTCCGGGGTCGTCTCGATGATCACGTCGGCGGGGGTCTTGGCCATAGCCCTTCTCTCACCCGACGGCGAGCTGGTCTGGAGGCACGAGACCGGCGACCAGGTGGACAGCGGCCCGGTCCTGGCCCCGGACGGAACGCTGTACATAGGCAGCGACGACCACCGCCTCTACGCCTTCGCCCGCTGAGAAACGGCCGCGCTCGGTCGCGATCGACTTGACCGCCTGTTCGGCGCGCCGATAGACTGCGCGTCCATGGCACCCAAACGGCAAATCCTGCGCCGCTGGTTGTGGGGGCTGGGCGTGCTCGCGCTGGTGCTGCTGGCCGTCTGGCAGCTCGAACGGCTGGCCACGCTCGTGCTGCTCTCGTTTCTGTTGGCCTACGTGCTCGACCCGCTGGTCACGCGCCTGGCGAGGCTCAGGTTTCTGGGCCGCACGTCCGCCACGCTGATCACGCTGCTGGGGCTGCTGGTCGGTTTTCTGGCAGTGCTGTTCGTGATCATCCCAGAGCTGGTGACCGAAGCGCGCCAGTTCTTCGCGGCCCTGCCCTCGATGGGAGAGCGTTTCATGGCGACCTCGGTCCCGTGGATCGAAAAACACCTGGGCGTGCACGTTCCGCGGTCCTGGGGCGGCGCCTTCGACGAGATCCGCGAGCGGCTCGAGAGCCGCGGCTCGGAGATGATCGGCCCGGCGACCCAGGTCGTGGGCGGAATCGTGGCCAAGACGTTCTCGGCGTTCGCCGCGTTCGTCGCCACCTTGATGTTTCCCCTCTTCCTCTTCTTCCTGCTCAAGGACTACCCGCGCATCATCGACGTGATCGACGGTCTGATCCCCGTGCGCAACCGGAAAGGAGCGCGCCTGCTCGGCCGCGACATCGATCGCAACCTCTCGGCCTATCTCCGCGGTCAGTTCACCGTGATGCTGGTGCTCGGCACGCTGTACTCGATCGGATACTCGATCGTCGGTATTCCGCTGGCGCTGGGCGTGGGGCTGTTGACCGGCCTTCTGTGCTTCGTCCCCTACGTGGGCGCCGCAGTCGGCTTCATCCTGGCGCTGCTGCTCGCCGCTCTGGATATGAAGGGCTTCGGCCCGGTGATCGGAGTCGGGGTGGTGTTCGGGATCGTGCAGCTGCTGGACGCGGTGCTGATCACGCCGCGCATCCTGGGCGGCAAGCTGGGGCTGGACCCGCTGTGGATCATCATCGCCCTGATGGCCGGAGGAGAGCTGTTCGGCTTTCTGGGCGTGCTGCTGGCCGTGCCCACCACCGCGGTGCTCAAGATCCTGGTCAAGCACACCGTCGACGCCTACCGCAGCAGCCCGGTCTACCTGGCCCACGCCGATCCGGCGGGCCGGGAGCCCGCCCCCCCACAACAGGAACCGGAGCCCCCGCCCGCGGAAACCAGAGATTCGAAAAAAAACGAATAGGATCGGCCGAAGCCGTCAGTCGCAGCCGTAGGCCTCCCACTCGAAGACGACCGGGTTCTCTCGAGGCTCGGCGCACAGCTCGGTGACGACCAGGTCGTAGATGCGCAGCGAGGTGGTCGTGACGTAGTCGGGGAACTCGTAGGTCCAGTCGTCGCTCTGGCCGGTCACCGTGCCCACGTCCTCCCACTCCAGCGTCGTTCCGTTCCAGGACTGGACCATCCCGCCGGCCAGGCTGTGCCCCGCGGCGTACTCGCAGTCGTAGGTCTGGTAGTGGGTGGTGTCGATCCAGATGCCCCACAGCGTCTGGGCGGTCGGCCATTCAAGCTCGATCCAAGCTCCGGCCGGCTCGGTTTCGGCCGAGATCCAGTGGTACTGGCAGGTGTCCTCGAGCTGCTCGTCGTTCATGTTGCCCGGACCCAGCCCGCCCGTGCCGCCGCCGCTGCTGGTCGCCGTGGCCAGCGGCGCCAGGTTGTCGCCCTGCTGGCATCCCTGGCACTGCCCCTGGAAGCAGCTGAACTGGCACGCGGTCTCCACCGGCGTGTAATGACAGACTCCGTCGCTGCACGTCCCCGGCAGCTGATAATCGATCAACACGTCGGCGACGCACTCGCTGGGCGGCGGGTCGTCGCAGACCACGTCGGTGCAGGGATCCTCGGCGCAGGCGCCGTCGACGCAGCCGAACTCGCAGACCACCGGGTCGTACTCGTAGTCGCAGTCGGTTCCGTTCCAGCTGCCCTGCTCCTCGTAGTCGAGCAGCACCTCCTCGGTCAGGCACTCGTTTTCGGGAGGATCGTTGCAGAGCGTGGTGTCGGTCTCCGACTCGGTCTCGGTGTCGGTGTCGGTATCCGTGTCCGTGTCGCTGTCGGCATCCGTATCCGCATCCGCGTCGGTGTCGATGTCGGTATCGGCGTCGGCGTCGGTGTCCGCGTCCGTGTCCGCGTCCGTGTCCGCGTCCGTGTCCGCATCCGTATCGGCGTCCGTGTCCGCGTCGCCGCCGGTGTCTCCGCTGTCGGGCCCGGCCGGAGGGAACTCGGTCGTGCAACCGAGCGCGAAGCAGGACAGAGCTGCCGCCAGCGACAGCACCATCCACGACGAAAACCTGGTCTCGCCCGGCATCAGAACTCTCCCGTCACGCCCAGCTGCAAGCCGCCGCCCGGAAGCGGCGCCACGCCGGCCCGCGCCTCGACCTGCTCCTGATCGGCCTTCGGCTGCTCCTCTTCGGCGAAGGCCAGATCCCAGATCGCCAGCGCGGCGGCGGTGGCCCCGGCCGCGGCCGTGATCCCGATCATCACGTTGGTCGCCAGCTTGCTCTTCAACCCGGATCGCTTGGCCTCGTCGTCCTGCCTGTCGGAGGATTCGTACTCGTCGCTGGCCTCGAGGGTCTTCGACCCGGCTACGATGATCCCGATTCCGCCGGCGGCGGTCACTCCTGCCGCGATCCAGAACGGCGCACCCAGCTTCGCCCCGCCGTCGTCCTGATCCTCCTGCGCGTCCGGCTGCGGCTGGTCGGGAACGACCTGCTCGGCCTGCTGGGGGGCGCGCTCCAGCTCGACCCTGGTCACTTCTCCCTGGGAGACCGTAATCTCCTGGGGCAGAAGATTCTCACCGGCCTGTTCGCCCTCCACCTTGTGCGTTCCGGGAAGAACCCTGAGTGTCAGCGGCGCCGGCCCGCGATCCTCGCCGTCGACGACCACGCGACAGCCGAGCACCGGGCAGTTGATGTCGATCGTGCCGAGGCGCGCCTCGAGGGCGTCGATCCGATCCCAGATCTCGTCGGTCTGCTCGTCGCCCGTCTGCGGATCGGCGATCACGGCGCGATAGGACTCGAGCGCCTTCATCACCTTTCCGGCGCGCTCGTAGCAGATCCCTATGTTGGCCATCACCACGGGATGAGGCGCGATTTCGTTGGCCTTGTCGAACTCCTCGACAGCCTCCAGGTACCTCTCCTCGGCGAACAGCTCCTTGCCTCTTGCGAAGTGGCGATCCGCCTCCTCGCGCTGGACCGGGGTCGGCTCGTCCGCCAGCGCCGGCTCCGCGCTCGCCCCCAAAAGCGCAACCAGGGCCATCGCTTTGAAAAAAATGCGTCTCATTGATACGGGCTGTCCAGCAGGCCGCCGCTCTTCTTCTTCTCGCCGCTTTTCTTCGGCTTCTTGGGCTTCTTCTTCGACGAGCCTCCTCGCTTCGGCCTCGCCTTTTTTGTACTCGGCTTCGAGACGGGCGGCAACCTTTTCAGGTGAATGGTCAGCTCCCGATCCCGGTCGGCCGCGACCTTCTTCTCCACGGCCTGATGACCGCGAGACGTGACGCGCACGACGTGCTCCTCGTCGTCCGCCGGAAGCTCGATCTGTTCCAGGCCGGATCCCAGATCACGCCCGTCGACCTCGACCGAGGCGTCCTCGGGCAGCAGGCTCAGCGCGATGCTGACCGTGGCGGGCTCCTCTTCCGGCTCCGGCTCGGCGGCGGCGGCTCCGGCGGCCTTCTTCTCCCCGGCGGTGGAATCGACGCTCTCGCTTCCCCCGCGCTCGCCCGTCGCTTCCGACTCGCCGTCTCCGCCGGACGCGACCGCGCTCGCGGCTTCGAGATCCCGACCGTCCCCGGCGGCCGAATTCTTTTCGACGTCGGCGCCGGTCTCGCCGCCCGCGGAAAACACCGCGATCAGCAAAGCGGCGATCACGGCCAGGGCGACTCCGCCGCCGCCCAGCAGCAGGGCGGGTTTCAGTCGACTCCTGGACGGAGGCGGCGTGATGCGTTCGCTCCTGCGCAGCGCGACGGGCGTCCCGGGTCCGGTCACATCCTCGGCTTCGTCAGCCGCGAGCGATGGAGCATCGACTGCCTTCTGCGTCCCGGTGGAATCGCCGCGGCGCTTGCGGAAGGCCCGCAATCGGATCTCGTGCTCTGCGATCTTGTCGTTGAACAGGGTCGACATCATCGCCGATAGCGCCGCGGAGCCGACGCGATCGCCGCAGGTGGCGACGAACTGCTCCAGGGCACCGCCCAACTCCAGAGCGGTGCTGTAACGCTCCACCCGGTCGCGCGCCATCGCCTTGAGCACGATCCGCTCCAGCTCCGGGCGCACCTCGGGATTCAACCTGCGGGGCGAGACGATCTCGCTGTGCAGCACGCTGTCCACGCGCTCCGCCTCGGTGTTGCCCGGGAACGGATGCATGCCGGTGGTCATCAGGTATAGCACCACGCCCAGCGAGAAGACGTCGCTGCGCCGATCTATCTTGTGGCCCCTCAGTTGCTCGGGGGACATGAACCCCAGCTTGCCCTTGAGCCCCTCGGACTCGGTCTGGGCGATCCGTCCCCGCGCGCTGGCCACGCCGAAATCGATCAGCTTGACGAAGCCGTCGTAGGTCACCAGCACGTTGCGCGGAGAGATATCGCGGTGCACCAGGTGCAGAGGATGGCCGTCCTGGTCCCGAAGCTCGTGCGCCACGTGCAGACCCGCGCAGACCTGCGCGCAGATGTAGGCGCACATACCCTGAGAGACTCGAACGCGGGCCGACTTGGCCCGTCTGAAGAGCTGCCGGAGGTCACGCCCCTGGATCAACTCCTGGACCATGAACAGCAGCCCCCCGTCCTCGCCGATCTCGAGGATCTCGCCAACGTTGGGGTGGTGGATCCGCGCGGCCAGGCGCGCCTCGTCCAGGAACATGTCGACGAACTCGCTCTTGACCGCCAGGTGTGGGTGAATCACCTTGATCGCGACCAGCTTCTCGAAGCCCGCCATTCCGGAAAGCCGGCCCACGTGCACTCCGGCCATGCCGCCCACCGCCAGCGGGTAGATCACCTCGTAGCGCCCGATGCGATCCCTCCCGAGACGCGGCGGGGGAATCGACTTGGAGCGCCTCTGCCCCGACCCGGAGCCCGAGGATCCCGAGGATCCCGAGCCGGAGTGTGAGTTGGAGCCCGATACGGACATCGCTATACCGGCGTTTCTTTTACCTTTCGGCAGCGCCGATTACTACACTCGATTTTCGCCGCTGCCTGCGACTCTTGCATGATTTTCGCCGCTGGAGGGGTGTGCGGTCAAATCCGGCGACGTTTTTCAGCGATTTTCCCGTTGCCGGCTGTCTTCCGCAGGGTCGGACCAGCTCTCCTCGGGCAGCGGAGCCAGCGACTCGCCGTGCTCCTCCACCGGCGGAGCAGCCATCATCAGCCCCGACCCTTGGCCGGGATCGGGATGCAGCTTTCGGGGCAAAGGTCGGGGATCGCCCTCGCGGTGAAAGACGAGCTCCTGCTCCAGGCCACGGCGCAGCTCCTCCTCGGTGATCCGGCCACGCTCGTGCATGGTGCGCATCACGCGGTGGAGCTCGTTCAGCTTGCGCTGCGAGACATCGCCGCGGACGTATGACCCGTGGCGCGAGACCGGGCTGGGCAGCAGCTTGATCAGGAAGACCGACTCCACGAGGCTCAGCTCCTGCGGCAGCCGTCCGAAGTAGTGATCGGCCGCTTCCCTGATCCCGTAGATCGAAGGGCCGAACTCGATCACGTTGAGGTACAGCTCGAGCAGCTCCTCCTTGGTGAAGCCGGACTCCAGGTACCAGGTCAACATCAGCTCCTGGAGCTTGCGGGCCACCGTCCGCTCGCGCGTCAAGAGCAGGTTCTTGGCCAGCTGCATCGTGATCGTGCTGGCGCCGTGCGAGAGCTCGCCCTGCCTCAGGTTGAGCTCGATGGCGCGCCGAACCTCCGGAATCGTGATCCCGCGATGCCTGCGAAACTTGCCGTCCTCGGTGGTCAGCACCGCCTCGATCACGTAGGGGGAAATCGCCGAAAGCGGAGTCCAGCGATCCGTGCCCGGGCCGCTGGTCAGGCTGAGCGACTCGCCGTCGGCGGTGTAGGCCGTGTAGCGAAACGGCCGCCGGAAGTGATCCGGGCTGGGCAGCGGCCCGTAGTCCGCGATGCGACAGCGGTTGTCGACCGCGGCCTCGAGCGCGGTCTCGCCGGGAGCGTCCTCGTCGAGCGCCAGGTGCAGATCGAGCGCCAGCAGACCCTCGGCCCGCACCCCGGTGACCCTCTCGCGCAGCGGCTCGGGAAGAGCGCCGAGCAGCTGGCGGCAGGCGGTGGGAGGCACGTTGAGGCGCAAATCGAACGCCAGCCGATCGAGCCGCACGTCTCCACGCAGCACGGCGCGCGCGTGACCCCGGGACAATTGCAACCGCTCCAGGCTCAGCAGCGACCCCTCCCTGTCGAGGGTCAGCTTGAAATCCGCGTGAAAATCGAGGTCCGCCAGCTCCTCGTCGGCGAGCCGCTCGTGCTCCACGCCCAGACCCGAAATCGCCACCTGTCCCCGCGCGGAGATCTCCTCTCCACCGCGCCCGACCTCGAAAGCCGCGCTTCCGTCCGCGGAGGCTCCCTCCCAGCGCACGTGCTCGCTCGACCAGAGCATCTCCCCGACGCTGCCCAGCGAGATGTCCGGCACCTCCAGCTCCAGCGTCGGGTTGCCTTCCGCCGGCCAGCGCGCGTCTAGCCCCCAGCGGGCGTCGGTCGCGGGCAGGCCGCCGCTGGCGCGCACCACCAGGTCGCGCCCGGCGGACAGCTCCACGGTGACGTCGTCGACCGCGAGCCTGCGGTCGGGGCGCTCGGGATCCACCAGCGCTCCCGAGGCCTCGGCAACGGCGAAGCGCAGCGAGATTCCCTTCGCCTCCCGCTCGCCGGAGACGGCTCGGGGATCCGCGCCGGAGTCACGGTCGTCCAGGCTCCGGCCGCCCGCCAGGCCCAACCCGGCCAGCGAGGCGTGGACGTCGCGAACCAGCGCGATGATGTCGCCCCTGGAGGCGGAAAGCTCGAACTCCGGCCTCTCCAGGCTGCACGAGACCCGCTTTTGGCCCGGTCCCAGCACGATCTCCCCCAGTTCCCCCACCGCGAGCCGCGACTCGCCGCGCGACAGCGTGAATCCCTCGACTCCGATCACGGCTCCGGCCTCGGAGGACCAGGTGCCGGACAGGCCGCTGACCACGGCCCGGAACCTGCCGTCGTCGATCTCCGCCCGCCCGGACTCCAGGCGCACCTCGGGAATGCGCCGCTCGGGGGCCCCGCCCGCCCCGGAGACGGACGACGAGCTTCTCTCGACGCGGCCAAGCAGCTCGCGCCAGTCTTCGACGCCGGCTCCGCTCGCCCCCTGGCCGACGCGCAGATCGAGCCCGTCCACGCGTACGCCGGTCAGATCGATATCGCCGACCAGCAGCGGCCCGACGCTGACCCCCACGCCCATCCTCTTTACCGTGAAAAACGGATTCTCCCGACCCGTCGGCCGCACCTCGACCCCGTGCAGGGCGACCGAGGTCAGCGAGACCTCGATGTCTTCGTAGGCTATCTCGACCGCGAGCCGCTCCTCGATCTCGGGCAGCATCCCGGTCACGAGCGCCTCGTCCGCTCCGCTCTGCATGAAAATCAACACCAGGAGCCCGACCACCACGGCCAGGATGAACAGGGCGAGAAGCCAGCGCTTGAAACCCATGTCCGGCGGATTGTCCCACGGCTCCCCGGCGAGATCAACGCGGCGCCTTTCTGGATCGCCACGGATCCGCTATTGTCTGCACCACTCGTGAGACGCCGCATCACAGCGAGCGAGCAGCGCCGCATGGCGCGGGAGCTGGCCGGGCGGCTGGCGCCATTCGACCCGCGGGCGGTCGTCTACCTGCGCGACGGCGGCAGGATCGCGGCGGAGGAGGTCGGCTCCGCGCTGGGCCTCCCGATCCACCCGCTGGACGTTCGCTATCCGTGGAGCAGGCTGCTCGAGAGCAGCCCGGCTCCGGTCGAAGTCGCCCTGCTGGCCTGCAAGGAGATCGCCTACCGGCTGACGCGCCCGCGACACCTCCCGTCCGGAACCTCGCTCCCGCCGCCGGGGACACGGATCGCCCTGCTCGACGACTCGGCCAGCTCGGGCCGCACGATCGCCACTGCTCTGCGCGTCCTGGAGGAGAGGGGCATCGGTCGCGATCTGGTCGAGGTGGCCGTGATTCGCTGCGGGTCGCGCGCGCGTCGCCTGGTGCATCACTGGATGCTGGAAGAAGCGGCGCGGCTCAGCGGAAGGAGACGTCCGGCGGAATCCAGATGGTGAACGACGCGCGCCCCTCGTGCTCGCCGGCCTCCACGCTCCAACCCTGGTGATCGACGGCCAGGCCGACCGCGTACAGCCCCAGCGCCTTGCCGTAGCGCGCGCCCGTGGCGCTCTTGACCGCCGCCTGACGTTCGCGCGAAAAAAGGCTCTCTTTGTAGCGGGGCTCCACCACTCTGCCGTCGTCCCGCACCGAGATGCGCACGCGCTCGTTCTCGACCGCCGCATCGACGTCCACGGAGCCTTCCGCCGGACAGTTCTGCACCGAGGTGAAGATCAGCGCCTCCAGCGCCAGGCGGGCATACTTCAGCTCGCAGCGGCACACGGCTTTCGGAAGATCTCCCACGACCCGCAAAGGCGGACCTTCGACAGTCAATTTTCCGATTTTGTCGACCGCGGCCTCGATCAGCGTGGAGATCTCCACCCCGACGGATTTTTCCGCCTCGGCCTTCTCCAGCTTGGCGATCAGGTGCAGCTGCTCGACCATCTGCAGCAGCGTGCCCACCGCCGTTTTGCAGTCCCCGGCGATCTCCGCGATTTCCTCGTCCGCGGTGTCCAGAAAGGAGAGGTTGGACGCGAGCGCCGAGATCGGGTTCTTCAGGTCGTGGACATAGAGCTTGGTCAGCTCGGTCTGGACCGATATCCACTGCTCGAGCCGCGATTCGCCCCTTTCAGACATTTCCGGCGAACCTCCCGGCGACATAGCGGCGAAGCGCGGCGAGCGCATCCTTGTCGGTATCGCGAAACACGACGCCCATCCCGGGCGGCTGCTGCTCGTCTCCGACCTGAGCGCGGACCACCACGCCGTCGACCGTGACCGGATCGGAGCTGCACGGCAAGGAGAGGCGCAATTCGACCTTTTCGCCCTCGCAGAGCAGTAGATCCGAGTAGAGGTAGACTCCCACCGGACTCAAATCGAAGTGCTCGAACGGAATCGTCCCGTCTGCCGGACCGACCATCTCGACGACGGCCCCGCCTCCCGGCCGCCTGCGGCCGCGGGACGGATTCGCCCGCCTGCGGCTTCGCCCCTCGCTGTCGGTGGTCGCTACCCGAGATGCGGCACAACCCGTCGATGATGAGCGCATGAACGAAATCTCCCATGCTCGCCCGAGCGAGTCAAAGATCTGGAACAAGGGCCAAAGGATTCGATCCGGGGGGACTCGGGTGAAGGAGGGGGCTCTACTCTTCCTCGCCCTTTCCGGAGTGACAGCCGCTGCAGCCCTTGACCTTCTTCAGCGCCTCGTTGTCCGGACTGGCCTCGAGCTGCTTCTTGTGACAGCCGTCCTTGCACAGGGTGTGGTGGGCATCCTTGGACGAAGGAACTCCCTCTGTCTCGCCGTCGTGGCAGCCCTCCACGTCGCAGGCCGGATTCTTCTCCTCGCCCTTGGGCTCGTGGTGGCAGGTCTCGCACCCCTTCTCGTTGACCTTCTCATCGAGCTCGGCGTGCTTCTTGTGAGGGAACATCACCGCGTCCTTGGTGCCGTCCTCGTCCTCGAGCTCGATCACCTCGGGCGGACCCTCTCCCTCGGCTTCGCCCTCCTCGGCTTCGGCTTCCTCGGCTTCGCCCTCCTCGGCTTCGCCCTCCTCGGCTTCGCCCTCCTCGGCCTCGGCTTCCCCGGCTTCGGCGGCCTCGTCCTGCACCGCCTCGTCCGCGGGCTCCTGCTCGGCCTCCTTCTTGCCGCCGCAGGCTCCGCAGATCAGACCCGAGAGCAAACATGCCAGCACGACTCTCATCATCTGGTCACTCCTTTCCGTGTTTCGGTCGGACGATTGAGAGATAAAGCACATTCCGCTGTCTAATCAAGCTACTTTTGCAACAACTCTTCGACGATTCCTGTCATCATTTCCACGCCGCGGGGAATCACGCGGTCGGGAAAATCGTAGTCGGGGCTGTGCAGCTGCGGCTGGTCGAGCCCGGCCCCCAGCCCGAAAAACGCTCCTTGGTGGCGCAACAGAAAATAGGAGAAATCCTCGGTCCAGGAAAACGGGAACTCGGGCCACACGATCTCGGCGCCAGCGCGGCGGGCCGCCCTCTCCACCACGTCGACGCACTCGTCAGTGTTGCGCACGGCCGGAAAAATCTCCACCCACTCGGTGGACGATTCCAGCTCGTGGGTCCGGGCCAGCCCCTCCACAAGCGACTCCGCGCGCCGCACCATCTGTTCCATCTCCTCGTTGCGGTGCGAGCGGAAGGTGGCCATCACCTCGGCGTATCCGGGCGTGGTCCCGAAGGCGATCTCGCCCAGCCGGGCGTGGATCACGGTCACCAGCGCCGCGCGCTCGAGCGGCGTGCTCAGCGACGGAATATCGGCCAGGGCGTGCATCAGCGCGGTCATCGCGTGCATCGGCGTCCGTCCGTGGTGCGGCTCGCCCGCGTGGGAGGTGCGTCCCCGCAGGCGGGCGATCAGCCCCTGGGAGGCCGAGGCGAACTCCCCCTTGCGCAGCACCACGTCGCCGGCGGCGAAGCCGGGCAGGTTGTGCAGCCCGAAGACGTAGTCGGGGGCGATCCGCTCGAAGGCCGGATCCTCCACGACCGCCTTGGCGCCGTGGGCTATCTCCTCGGCCGGCTGGAAGAGCAGCACGACCCGGCCCCGCAGCCGATCGAGGCGATTCAGCAGGCGCTGCGCGGTCCCGACCAGGATTGTCATGTGCCCGTCGTGGCCGCACTTGTGGGCCACGCCGTCGACTTCGGAACGATGCTCGAAATCGTTGACCTCCTCGATCGGCAGCGCGTCCAGATCGGCGCGCAGCAGCACGGTCGGTCCGGGCTCGTCTCCCTCCAGCACGGCGGCGACCCCGTGGCCTCCCAGCCCGCGAATCACCCGCCTTGCGCCCACCCGGCCCAGCGCGTCCGCGATCGTCCCGGCGGTCTCCCCCTCGTGCCGGGACAGCTCCGGGTGGCGGTGGAGAGCCTTTCTGAATTCGACCAAGTCCAACTCATCGCCCATGGAGCGCACTTTAGAATCCCCCGCCCGCCTGTCAAGCGCCCGGCCTGCCGCGAGCCGCGGCCGAAGATCGCCTTGCCGCCGATGTCTTTTCCCATCGATCGCTTGACACGGCGCGGTCTCCAATTCTATTGTCCTCTACTCTCTCGCACACGAGGGGCGAGGGGATGGGGTCTGAGCCGTCATGAAGAAGAGAGACACAAAACGATTCGAAAAAATACTGCGCGAGAAGCGCGAGAAGATCCTGATCAACGCTCAGCAGACGCTGGCCAGCGAGATGCAGCTCGACCAGGCCGATCTCCCCGACGAGATGGACCTGGCCTCCAGCGAGTACCTGCAGTCCTTCCAGTTTCGGCTGCGCGGCAGGGAGCGCACCTTCCTGTCCAAGATAGACAAGGCGTTGGCCAAGATCGAGGAGGGCACGTTCGGCGAGTGCGAGTCGTGCGGAGAGCCGATACACTTGAAGCGCCTCGAAGCCCGCCCCGAGACCACGCTGTGCATCAAGTGCAAGGAGGAGCAGGAACGCGAGGAGCAGCAGTTCGGAGATTGATTCTTCCGCTGAGCGCCCGCGCCCGGCTCACGTCTGCGAGACTTCTCCGCGAGCCCATCTGAGATCGTCCCGAATCGAGACCATAAAAGTCGTCCCGCCTCCGGGCGAGGTGGTGTAGCTGATCCGCCCTCCGTGCGCCTCGACTATCTCCCGCGAGACCGCCAGCCCCAGCCCTGTGCCGTGCTCCTTGCCCATCGTGACGAACGACTCGAACAGCGAGCCCTGGATCTCCTCCGGGATGCCGGGGCCGGTGTCGGTGAAGCCGAAGATCACCTCGTCGTCGAGCCGATCCACCTCGATGATCAGCGTGCCGCCGCCCGGCATCGCCTCCACCGCGTTGACCGCGATGTTCATGAACACGCGCGTCAGCTTCTCCTCGTCGATGCGCACCGTGCCGGAGGTGCGCACGAACTGCCTGAGCTCGATCCCGCCGGAGGCCAGGTGGGGAATCATCTGGCGGATCAGCCTCTCGAGAAAATCTCCCAGATCCACCGGTCTGAGCAGCACGTGCCTCTCGCCCCGCGAGAATGAGATGATGTCCTCCGCCATGGTGGAGATCCTGTCCAGCGCGCGGTGCATGTGCTCCAGATACTCCTCGGCATCCTCGCCTCCCGCCCGGGCAGCCAGCATCTCGGCGTAGCCGGAGATGACGGTGATCGGAGACTTGAGGTCGTGCAGCACTCCGGCCAGCAGGCGCCCCACCGTGGCCAGCCGCCGGTCGCGCTCGCGTGCCACCCGATCCTCCAGGTGCGTCATCGCGGCCGCGATCTGCGAGGCCACGAGGTCGAGCAGCACCATGTCGGACTCGTCGAAGCCCTCGGTCGACTCCTTGTTGGCCACCAGCAGCGAGCCGCGCACGCTGGACTCCTCGCCGAACGGCAGGGAGACGACCGCCAGGTTGCGCAGCGGAATACCGATTCGTTTCTCGATGCTGGTGTCGAAACGCGGATCGCCCCCGGGCTCGGCCAGGCACAGCCTGCGTTCCCTGCCGGCGGCCCAGCCGCTGAAACCAGAGCCGGGCTCGACGCGGATCAGTCGCAGCGGTCCGCGCTCGCGGGTCATCACGCGGCTCTCCGCTCCGCTCTCGTCGACGCGGTGAAGCACGCCCACACCGCCGCCGGTGATGCTCAGGATGCGTCCCAGCACCATCTCGCCCAGCGAGTCGATATCCTCGGCCCTCGCCACCAACCTCTCGATCTCGAACAGCACGTCGAGCTCGCGGTTGCGGCGCTCCAGGTCCAGCTTGGCGGCGGAGATCGCCCGGTTCTTCTCCACCAAGTCGACCATCAACCGCGAGTTTTCAATCGTGAGCGAGAGCTGACCGCACAGCAGGCCCAGCAGCTCGCGGTCCTCGGCGTCGAAGCTGCCCTCGCTCTCGTCGAGCACCTCGGCGACGCCGATCACCGATCCCGTGCGCCCCTCGATCGGATGGCAGAGCACGGCGCCGGTGCGAAAGCCGGTCAACTCGTCCCAGCTGGAGTCGAAGCGCTCGTCGGCGTAGGCGTCGTCGACGATCAGCGGCCGGCCGTGGCGCGCCACCCAGCCCGCGATCCCCTGCCCGGGCTCGAGCGATATCTCGTTTACCCCGTCGCCCTCCAGCACTCGCGAGACGAGCCGACCGTCCTCGGCCAGCAGAAACAGCGTCGATCGCTCGGCGCCCATCAGGCGAGTGATGCGCTCCACCACGAGGGTGAGCACCTCGTCGAAGCTCACCGTGGACTCCAGCGCGAAGCCGATCTCGCGCAAGGCGTGCAGGCGCTCCTCGACGCGGCGCAGGCGCTCCTTGGCGGCGGCGCATTCGGAAGACACGGCTCGTCTCACCTCCCGCTTCGGGGCGGGGTCAAGATTAGTCGATCTTGTTGCCGCACTCCGGGCAGAACCTGGCGCCATCAGCGAGCTTGGCACCGCAGCTCCCGCAGAACTTGGGGCCGCTGCTGAGCGGCGCCCCGCACTCGGAGCAGAACTTGCCCGGCGCCACCGTGGCTCCGCACTTGGAGCAGGTCACACCGCCGCCGGTGGTTGGCTGTCCCGCCGGAGTGCTCGTTCCCTGCAGGCCGCCGCCGGCCCCGCCCGGACCGGCTCCCTGAGGATATCCCTGGCCGGGCTGGGCCTGCATCTGCGCCTGGGGGGGCATCATCTGCTGCTGCTGCTGGAACATCCCGGCCATCCCGAACCCGACGCCCAGCGCGGCGCCTCCCAGCATCGCGTTTCCGCCCTCTCCGCCCTGGCCTCCGCCCTGCGCCATACCCTCGCCGGCGCCCATCATCGCCTTGCCCGAGGCGAACTGCTGGAAACCCTGCATGCCGCCTGCCATCCGCACGTAGGCGGCGTCGGTGTACAGCTTCTTGAGCTGCTTCTCGTCCTCGTCCTTGATCCCGAACACGAAGTTACCCATCTGCGCGATGGTCACGCCGTAGGGATCGACGTACTGGTGCACGCCCTCGAGCACGCTGGCCGCGATCTCCTCGGTGTAGGCGCCGGAGACCACGTCCAGCAGCGGCCACTTCTCCTTGACGATCAACTCGGCCGACTGGTCGCGGATGACTTTCAACACCTGCTGCTTGAACCAGGAAAAGAACGACTCGTTGTCCGCCTGCTGCATGCCGACCAGGCCCAGAATCAGCTTGGCCGGGTTGGAGATCTGCAAGGCGAAGTCGCCGTGAATCATCGTCTCGACCGGCACGCCGGACTTGGGATCCTCCACCGAGCCGATCCGCCCTCCGAACTTGACCCCGGCGAACTGGCGCGTGGAGACGAAGAAGACCTCGGTGATCAGGACGTTGCCGCCGGTGAACGAGTCGACGAGGTTCGAGAGGAACGGCACGTTCTCGGAGCTGAGCGTGTGCCGGCCGGGGGGCAGAGTGCCCTCCACCTTTCCATCCTTGAAGAAGACCGCCACTTCGTCCGAGTCCACGGTCAGCTGCGAGAAGGCCGGCACGGTCTGGTCCGGATGCTTGTAAATCGCGAAGTCCTTGGCCTCGTCGGGCCTGGCGATCATCAGTTCCTTGACGCCGCGCTTGACGAAATCCATGATGCCCATGACATGCTCCCCGGCCGCCTGGCCGTCGATTGCAATCAACACGAGAACTTTCGAATGATAGTGCAACGCCGCATCTCTGGTCAACGCACCGCTCGGTCGCGCCCGCGCTCAACCCGCGAGCGGTTTTCTGGTAGGCTGCGGGCGGAGGTTGCGATGCCGATCGGGAAGATACCACGGATTCTGACCGCGGCGCTGCTGCTCGCCGCGACCGCGTCGTGCGGAGGCGCCGAAAAGGGCGACGCGAAATCGGCGAGGGACGAGGTGCGGCTCGACGCCCAGGACGTGGAGCCGCGAGCGGTGCTGGCCGAAGCGGTGCTGACCACCGAGGCGGACGAGAAGCGCTACAGGGCGCTCGCTCCGGAGCGCGAGGAGTTCGCGCCCGACCAGGAAGTGATCTACCTGGTCGGCGAGCTCAGGCGCGTCCCGACCGATTCTGCGATCGAGCTGCGCTGGATGCGGGACGCCGACCCCGAGCCGCTGCTCGTCACCGAGTCGCGCGGCTCGGACGAGTACAGATTCGTCTCCTCCCTGGCTCCGCCGGCCGGGGGCTTCGTGCCCGGGCCGTACACGGTGCGCGTCTTCGTCGGGGAGCGACCGGTGGGCTCGGCGTCTTTCCGCATCAGCGGCGAGGACCCGGCGGCCGCCGGCATTCGCGTCGAGAGGCTGGCCGTCTCCCTCGAGGTCCGCCGCGGGATGCGCCCCCGCCGCCCGGCGCGCCGCTTTCCCGGCGGAATCTCGAAGCTGCACGCCACCTTCGGCGCGGAAAACACTCCGATCGGCGGAGACCTGCTGACCGTGACCTGGCTGCGCAAAGAGACCCCGTTCCACGAGGAGGAGCTGGAGATCGACGGCGACGGCAGGTTCGGGGCCAGCCTCGTCTCTCCGGACGGGCTGCCCGACGGCTCCTACCGGGTGGAGGTGCGGCGGGACGAGAAGACGATCGCCAAAAAGAGCTTTTGGATCGGGAAGCGCGGCGACGGGCCGGCGATCGACCGCGTGGCGATCGGCACCCGGATCGGGCCCGGCGGCGCCCTGCCCGCCGACATGGAGTCGATTCCGCGCCGCAGCGGAAGCATCATCTGCGGCCTGCGCTTTCTCGATCTCGCGCCCGGCTCCACGATCGAGGTGCTCTGGAACGCGGTGGACGGCGACGAGACGTCGCTGTGGCACGAGACGCGCACTCCGGTCCCCGACGGAGGCTCGGGCGCGATGACCGCGAGTTGGGACAGCCCGGCCGGCGGCTTCGAGCCTGGGCCCTACCGGGTGCTCGTCAACGTGAACGGAAAAGAGCTGGCCAGCGTGGATTTCGAAATCGAGTAGAAAAGCCGGCTACGAGACGTCGGGCCGCCCCGGCGCGCCTCGCATGTGCTCCATCGGATCGACCGCAATGCCGCGCACCAGTAGTGCGAAGTGCAGGTGCGGCCCGCGAGAGATTCCGGTGCTGCCCACCGTGGCGATCTCCTCGCCCCGCTCGACCCGCTGGCCGGGGAAAACCCCTATCTCGTTCAGGTGGGCGTAGAGCGTGACCCAGCCTCCGGCGTGCAGGATCATCACCAGGTTGCCGTAGCCGCGCACCTCGTCGCCGGCGTAGCCGACCAGCCCCGGAGCCATCGAGAGCACCCCGGTGCCCTCCGGAGCCGTGACGTCCACCGCCTGGTGGCTTCCGTTGCGGGAGCCGAAGCCGCGCCCGAGCCGGTGCCCGGGAACCGGCCATTGCAGGTAGCCCGGGGGTGCCGATCCACCGGCGGCGCGCTCCCAGCTGTGCGGAAAACCCCCGTTGAGCAGCAGCGTCGCGGCGGCGCGAGTGCCCAGCCCCAGCCGATCGGCCAGCCGCGGAGCGCGGATCTGGTCGTAGACCGTGCCGGCTCTGACCGCGCCGGCCAGCCCCAGGGCCGCGGTCAGCCCCAGCGCGACCGCCGCTTTCATGGATACCCGTCTCGTCATCGGCCTCTCAACAATCTCGATCCGGCGGCTCTCCCGCCGCATTACGAGTGCAGCAACGCCCGTCTCCGGACGGACATTCCCGGGCGACGCAGACTTTCTAAGGCAAATTCCACACTATGCAACCACGGTGAAATCTCTCCGCTCCCGCCAGCCCAGCTTCCCGCAAAAACGCCTGATCCGATTTCGGGCCGAGGGGGAGCCGACCGCGACCAACAGGTGCCAGGGCATCGATCCCGAGCGTAGATCGTCGGGGCTCAGCACCGGCGCTTTGCCCAGGCGCCGTCCCAGCTTGCGGGGATCGACATCGACGAAGGCGGCGACCTCCACTCCCGCGCCCTCGAGACGGCGGCGCCAGCCGCGCCCGGTCGGGCCGGCCCCCCAGACGGCGGCCGCGGACCCTGCGGCGAAAGGACCCTTCAACAGAAAGGACAGCTTCAGCTCCTCGATCCTGTCGCGCCGGCAACGGGGATCCGTGCGCGTGACCCGCCGCGCGTGATCCCGCCAGGCGAACAGCACACGCGGAACCTTGGCCAGCCGCGCTCCGATCGAGTCCATGCTCAGCCAGAACCGGTAGTCCTCGGGCCAGTCGCCTAGAAGATAGCCTCCCGCCCTGTCGAAAGACTCGCGCCGCATCAGCGCCGAAGGATGACAAAGCGGGCTCTCGACGAACATGTCTCGCTCGTGGTCGGCTGGCGTGATCAGCTCGTTCAGCCAGCGCTGGTAGCGACGCATCCCGTCGCGCAGCTCCGCGGCGGGAAAGCAGAGCACGCGGCAGCCGACGGCGCCCAGCTCCGGATCTTTTTCCAGCAGGGCGACCTGCTTCTCGAGGCGCTGCGGATGACTGATATCGTCGGCGTCCATGCGGGCCAGCAGCGGTGATCTCGCCGCGGTCGCGCAGCGCTCGAGAGCGCGGACGAGGCCGACCCGCTCGCCTCCCAGCAATCGCAGGCGGCGATCTCCACGCGCGAAACGCTCGACGATCGCCGCGCTCTCGTCCCGCGAGCCGTCGTCGAATACGAGCACCTCGAAATCCGCGAAGGTCTGGTCCAGCAGGGATTCCAGCGCAGCGGGGAGGGTCGGCGCGCTGTCGCGCACCGGGAGAATGACCGAAACCCCGGGCAAGGCCGTCTACTCGCCGCCGAATTCCTCGCGCAGCCGATCGTCCCACTCGTCGGCCACCGCGGCCACGGTGTGCAGCATGTCCTCGAACTCGTCGTAGTCGAGGCCGGAAACGCCGCGCAGCGCCCGCAGGTATACCGTGTCGGTCTCCTTCTCGATCGCGAACGCCCCGTCCGAGGTGGCCAGGTAGTTCAGCTCCAGCAGGCGGCGGTACAGCTCCTCGCGACGGGAGCTCGAAATCTCCATGATCCGCGCCAGGAAGAGCAGCAGCCCCTGCTCCTCGAGCACGTTGATCCCGATCGTCGCCGAACCGCGTCCGACGCTCGTGTAGCCGTCCTCGTCCAGCGGGCTGAACCTGACCTCCGCGGACGAGGCCTCGGAAACCTTGCGCGAGAATCGCTCGATGAATGCGTTCACCAGCGCGCGGGCGTCCCCGTAGGTCGTGCCCGTCTCCCGATCCACGTACTTTTCGCTGTCTTGCATGGCATGCTCCGTTACTTGAAACCCACGATCTCCTCGACCGCGCGTTCGGAGAAATCCTCGATTCGATCGCGTCCCAGATCGGGACTGGGCAATCGATGGCGCTTCAGAAAGGCGCGCGTATACCCGTCGGCGACGATCGTCTTTTCCGGAATGCGGCGAAACAGCTCGCGCTGCGACCAGCGCATTCCGTCGCTCGAGCGGCGCAGCGACCTTTGCGCCCCGGCTTGCAGATCGAATCCCTCGGGAACCAGCAGCCGCGCCGTCGAAGTGACGCCGGCGCATAGATCCTCCAGCGAAGGACGTTCCGAGTCCAGCAGGTGCATCACGCGACCTCCCCGGGCCGGAGCCAGCCCGACCAGGCCGGCCGCGATTCCGGCCACCGCCGCGGCATCCGCCATCATCGGTCGCCGCGCGGCGCTCTTGCCGAGATCGTCGCCGGCGGCCAGCAACAGCTGCGCCAGCGGAACCAGCCCTTCTCCGGCGCCGACGAGCCAACCGCTGCGCATCACGGTCAACGGAACGCGCCGGAAAAACCGCGAGTAGATGCGCTCGACCCGAAAACGTTCTTTGGCGGTGTCGTCCCAGAAGCTCTGCCCCGTGTCGAGGTCGCTTTCACTGAAACGACCGGCTCCCTCGCCGGCAACCTCCAGGCTGGAGAGCACGACCAGGTGCCGCAGCCTGCGGGAGGCCAAAAACAGCTCGATCACCTCGCGCGCGGAGTGCCGCGAGTGGCCGCCGTGGCCTCCCTCTCCCGGAGCGAGCGGCTGCTCGAGGCACAACAGCTCGTCCACCTCCTCGACCAGCCTCAGGTAGCGCTCGCCACAAAGCCCGAAATCGATTCGCTCGCTGTCGCCCTCGATCACCTCGGCGCCGGCCAGGCGATCGGCGAGACGCCGCGCGGCCGGAACGTTCCGCTCCGAAGCCATGATGCGCAGCTCGGCTCTTCCCTCGCGAGCGAGGAGCTCGCCCGCAGCCCGCGCAACTCCACCGGGAAAACCGAGCACCAGGACCGTCGGCGATCCGTCGCTCATCTCACCTCCGGCGCGAACCGCGCCTCGAGCGCGGCGGCCAGCTCGCCGACGCGGCTGCGAAGCTGCGTCAAATCGCCGCTGTTGTCGATCACGTAGTCCGCGACCGTGGTCTTCTCATCGAGCGGAAACTGCGAGGCGATCCGGGCCGCGGCCGCCTCCCGCGAGATGCCGTCTCGGGCGCCCAGGCGCTCCATCTGCTCGGCGACGCTGCAGGCGACCACGATCAGAGCGTCGAGGCTGCGGTGCAACCCGGTCTCCACGATCAGCGCCGCCTCGTAGATCGCGATCGGCTCTCCCCGCTCGCGCACCAGCTCGAAGGCGCGGCGGGCCAGCTCGGCGATCTCGGGGTGGGTGATGCCCTCCAGCACAGCGCGGCGCTCGGAGTCGTCGAAGACCTCGGCGCCGAGCTTTTGGCGATCGATGCTCCTGCCGTCCTCGGAGAGGATCGATGCGCCGAACTCGTCGAGCACGCGCTCGTAGGCCGACCCGTCGGGCTCGAGCACCATCCGCCCCAGCGCATCGGCGTCCACCACGGGCAGGTCGAATTCGCGCAGCATGCGCGCCACGGTGCTCTTGCCCGACGCGATGCCCCCGGTCAGCCCTACGACGGTCAGTTGCGAGGAGGAGCTCATGCTCCGAAAACGCTAGAAGAGATCATCGATCATGTCTTCCGACGGCTCTTCCTCCTCGGGCTCCGGCTCGGGCTCGGGAGCAGGCGAGGAGCTGCCGCTGGCCTCCCCTCCGCCGCCGCCCACGTCCTGGAAGCCGGAGGCGGCCTCGTAGTCGTCCTCGGCCGCCGCCTCCATGACCTCGGTGTGAGGCTCGAGGCGCTTCTTGACCCGGTCCGAGAGCTTGACCGCGCTCCACGGGTTTCCGGTTCGACTCTCGTCGTAGCCCCACTCCCCCTCGAGCTTGTGAGCCGTGTTCGTGCTGGTCAGGCCCTGCTCCTCCACGACGCGGTACTTGAAGTAGCCCTTGCCCGTCTTCTCACGCAGCTTGCCCTGAAGATCTTGATTCCACTGGGTCCAGTCGAAGAACAGCATGTCACCCTCGATCCGTCCTTCGATGCGACCGAAGTGCCGCTCTCCCTCGTAGAGCCCGACCACGTTCTGGCCGTTTTGAGTGAACTCCATCCTGCCGTAGGCGGGAGACTGGAAGACCCCGTCCCAGCTCCCCTTCTGCGGCATGGGTCCGGGCTGCACGGGCAGCTCGGAATGAGCTCCGCCGCATCCGCCGAACGCCGCCGCGGCGGCCAGCGCGAAAACAATCGACCCGCAAGTTTTGCTCATGGCTTCCTCCCTGTCATCGGGAATCGCAGTCTAGCAAGGTGGCCAGGGGGTGGCAAGACGGCGGGGCCTCCGGTGCCAAATCCGAATCGTTCCAAAAGGAAAAGAGAGCTCTCGGCTCTCGATAGAAAGGAATCAGACCTTGATGGTGGCCGGCGGGTCTGGTAATGAGAAGTGCTTCGGCGAGACAACATCGCGGTGCGCCCGCGGGACGAACCGTCGCCGCCGCTTTTTAGGGAGAGTCATCCATGGTCGATCCTCAAATCGTGATGTACGAGGAGGAATTCAACCACATACAGCAGGTTTGCGACAAGCTCGTCCGCGACGCCAACGCACTCGTCGTCTTCATCGTGGACAAGAACGGCCAGTTGATCTCCACCTCCGGCGAGCACGAGCACCTCGACACCACGTCTCTGGCCTCGCTGACCGCCGGCAACATCGCGGCCACCGGGGGGATGGCGAAGCTGCTCAAGGAAAACGAGTTCGCAACGCAGTTCCACGAGGGAGAGCGCCAGAACATTCACATCCAGATCGTCGGGCAGCGCGTGATCTTGGTCGTCATTTTCGATGATCGATCATCCTTGGGGCTGGTGAGGCTGAGGGTGCGAAAGGCCAACGTGGAGCTCAACAGCATTTTCGAGTCGCTGCTGCAAAAAGTGCAGGATCCAGATACGTCTTCGCCGTTCGCGGAGATCACGGACGACGATATCGACAATCTCTTCAACGATTAGCGGGAGTCGGCGCCGATGTCCTTCATCAACTACTCGTCCCGCGAAATCAACTGCAAGATCGTCTATTACGGCCCCGGTCTGTGCGGAAAGACCACGAACCTACAGTACATCTACCGCAGAACGAACCCCGACGCCAAGGGCAAGATGATCTCGCTGGCCACCGAAACGGAGCGCACGCTGTTCTTCGACTTTCTGCCGTTGTCGCTGGGCGAGATTCGAGGCTTCCGCACGCGCTTCCACCTCTACACGGTGCCGGGACAGGTCTTCTACGACGCCTCGCGAAAGCTGATCCTGAAAGGGGTCGACGGCGTCGTCTTCGTCGCCGACTCGCAGATCGACCGGATGGAGGCCAACATCGAGTCGATGGAGAACCTCCGCGACAACCTCCAGGAGCAGGGCTACGAGCTGGAGCGTCTCCCTTGCGTGATACAGTACAACAAGCGCGACCTGCCGAACGTGGCCTCTGTCGAGGAGCTGCACGAGCTGATCAACCCGGGCGGAGTTCCGGACTTCGAAGCAGTTGCCACAACCGGACAGGGAGTTTTCGACACGCTGAAGGCCGTCGCCAAGCTCGTTCTCACCGAGCTGAAGCGCGGCGGAGGCTGAGGACCGGATCCTCGGCCGCAAACGACGAGGAGCAAGACTTCATGGAGCGTATCGTCACTGGTCTCACGTTTCTGGCAGCAGTCGCGCTGGCGGCCGCCTGTGGCATCCCCGAGGAGCAGTACAACGCCAAGGTGGCGGAGGTCGCCAGGCTCAAGAAAGATCTCAGCGCCGCTGCCGACTCCAACGCACAGCTCGAAAAACAGCTCCAGAAGGTGCGCGGCGAAAACCGCACGCTCGCGCAGCGACTCGAGGAGCTGGGAGACGACGTGCAGAATCTGCTCGGCGAGAAGAGCCAGCTCGCCTCCGACTTGCAGCAGACCCGCGACCGCGAGGCTCGCCTGCGCGCGGAGCAGGAGGCGCAGCGGGCGCGGATGGCCAAGTACCGCCAGGTGATCGGAAAGTTCAAGGAGCTGGTCAGCTCCGGCAAGCTCAAGATACGCATCGTGCGGGGCAGGATGGTCGTCGAGATGGCCTCCAAGATCCTGTTTCCCTCCGGACAGGCCAAGCTGACCGAGGAGGGGGAAGAGGCCCTCGGCCAGCTGGCGGAGGTGCTGATGACGATTCCTGGCCGCGACTTCCAGATCAGCGGTCACACGGACGACGTCCCGATCAACTCGCGCAAGTTCAAGTCCAACTGGGAGCTGAGCACCGCCCGCGCGGTCTCGGTGGTCAAGCACCTCCAGGAGGCGGGCGTAAGTCCCAAGCGCCTCTCCGCGGCCGGCTACTCCGAGTACCAGCCGGCCAAGAACAACGAGACCGAAGCCGGGCGCGCCGCCAACCGCCGGATCGAGATCGTGCTGATGCCCAACCTCGACGAGCTTCCGGACCTGAGCGGGCTCGAGGGCGAGCTCGACGGCGAGTAGGGCGTTGCCTGACGACGCCGTCTGCGGGCTCGACCTGGGATCCAACACCTTCAGCTTTTCACTGGTCGACCGCGGGGCAAACGGCCGTTTCGAGGTCGTGCGCGACGGGTCGATTCCGTGCCGGCTTTCCGAAGGTCTGGCCCTGGACGGCGCGCTCCACCCGCCGGCGGTCGCGCGGTGCCTGGCCGTCATCGGGCGGATCGCTGCCCGGCTGGATCTCGGCGAGCGGCCCACCCGCGCCGTGGCCACGCAGGCGCTGCGCATGACTGCGGATCCGTCGCCGTTCACCGAGCCGGCCGAGCGACTCCTGGGCGTTCCGGTCGAGATCATCGACCCCGTGACCGAGGCGCGAATGGCGTGCCGCGGCGCCCTTGTCGGTCTCGATCCGAGCGGCCCGTTCGCGACGGTGGACGTCGGCGGACAGTCGACCGAGGTGAGCTGGGGAACGGATCCCGGATCGACGGAGGTCCGCTCCTTGCCGATCGGTGCCGTGGGGCTGACGGCATCTCATCTAGGCGACGACCCTCCCGGCCGGGAACAAATGAAGGAGATGCGAGTCGAGATCCGCGCGGCGCTGGACGAAGAGCTGCCGGATCGACTGGACGGAAGCCTGGTGGCGCTGGCCGGCACCGCGACCACGCTGGCGATGCTGCAGCTCGGGTCGAAGAGCTGGCGGCGCGATTCGGTGCACGGCCTCGAGATCGAGCGTTCGGATCTGCTGCGCTGGCTCGATCGCATGCTGGCCGTCGATTCCCAACGCCGTACCGTAGAATACGGAATCCGCCCCGGCCGTGCCGACGTCTTTCCGGCCGGTCTGGCGGTGCTGGACGAAATCCTGGATCATACCGGTCGGGATCGGCTCACGATCTCGGCGAACGGACTGCGCGTGGGCGCCGCGCTCACGCTGATCGAAAAGAGAGGTCGACGATGAAGCTCGGTCTGGAGGGAAAACGCGCGATTGTCGGCGGTTCGAGCCGCGGTTTGGGCTTTGCCGTGGCGCGATCCCTGCTGGAAGAAGGAGCCGAAGTGGCGATCGCGGCACGCGGAGCCGAAGGACTGGAGGCGGCCGCCGGCCGTCTGTCGGAAGAAACCGGCCGGCGCCCGCTGGCCGTGACCGCCGACCTGACCGATCCCGATCATCGCCAGGAGCTGTTCTCGCGCACCGAGGCGGAGTTTGGGGGCATCGAGATCCTGGTGGCCAATGCCGGCGGCCCGCCGCCCGGGCCCTTCGAGCGACACGGTCGGGACAACTGGCGGCTGGCGATCGAGCTGGCGCTGGGAGCGGTGACCCATCTGACCTCGCTGGTCCTGCCGAAAATGAAAGAACGCGGGTTCGGACGCATCGCCCAGATCGTCTCCATCGCCGGGCTCGAGGCGGTGGACGGCCTGATTCTGTCGAACGCCTCGCGCCCGGCCGTGCTGGGTTTCGCCAAGGCGCTGGCCAGAGAGGTGGGAGCGCACGGCGTGCTGGTCAACTCGATCTGTCCGGGGATCTTCATGACCGACAGAATGAAGGAGCTGGCCAACGAGAGAGCAAAAACGCGGGGCATCACGACAGAGCAGTACCTCGAGGAGTTCGCGGGAGACATCCCGCTCGGCCGCGGCGGCGATCCCAGAGAGGTCGGAGACCTGGCCGCCTTCCTCTGCTCCCCGCGAAACAGCTACATCACCGGAGCCGCAATCCCGATAGACGGAGCCAAAACCCGCCGCCTCTTCTAGTGCCTCGTCAACCCCACAATGCCGGGTCGGGCCGGCCCTCATCGACGATCCCTGCGTCACTCCTCCTCGAATTGGCACCGCCTGTCCTTCGTCGTCGTTCCTTGGCCTCGCCGATGATCTCTCGCCCCGTACCCGAAATCGTCGGGTTGACGAGGCACTAGCTTTCAAAACCCTTAACCCCTGAACGGATCAAGCCGTAATCGTTGGGGTTTTCAAAAAGATGCAACTCGAGGGGCCGAGCGGCCGATATCTACTGTGAGCAGCGCCGGATGGGACGGCGCGCCGCAAGCTGGGAGGACCGCGATGAGATTCTGGAGCCCCGACAAAGCCTACTTCGTCACCAACCGCTGCGAGCAGGAGCGCCTCTTCCTGCTACCCCGCCCAAGAGTGCTGAAGCTGATCGGCGCCTGGCTGGCCAAGAGCCTCGAGGAGCACGGCGACGGGATCGAGCTTTTCGCCTTCATCTTTTTGTCCAACCACTTCCACCTGCTGCTGCGCGACACCAAGGGCCAGCTGGCCGAGTTCATGTACTACTTCCAGCTCAACCTGGCCAAGTCGGTCAACGAGCTGCTGGGCCGCCGCGGCCACTTCTTCTCCAGCAAGTACGACGCGGCGCCGGTGCTGACCGACGAGGACTTCGAGAACCGCTGGGCCTACATCGCGACCAACGCGGTCAAGGCCGGCCTGGTGGCGCGGGCGTCGTCGGGACCGTTCTTCTCCTCGCTCGGGATGGCGCTCGACGGCCGGCCGCGCTCTTTCGAGTGGACGGACCGCACCGCGCTTCACAACCGGAGCCGTCGGGGACAGCCGGTGCCGCGCGAGGAGGTGACGCGGGAGTACTCGCTCGAGCTGGCGGTG
The DNA here is from genome assembly GCA_046484285.1 of Polyangia bacterium. Lineage (GTDB taxonomy): Bacteria > Myxococcota_A > Polyangia > JAAYKL01 > JAAYKL01 > CAZHCG01. The sequence continues at coordinate 282 of JAWOBP010000022.1, read as the reverse complement.
CCGCCGCAATGGCGCGGGCTGAGCAAGCGAGCGAGGCGGGAGCGGATCGAGGGTCTGGTCGAGGCAAACGAGGTACGCTACGGCCGCGAGCGTCGCGCGCTTGCTCAGCCCGCGCCACTGCGGAGGAATTGCGAGCTCGAGCGAGTACTTCCGCGTCACCTCCTCGCGACGAACCCGCTGGCCCCGACGGCTCCGGTTGTGAAGCGCGGTGCGGTCCGTCCACTCGAAAGAGCGCGGCCGGCCGTCGAGCGCCATCTCCAGCGAGGAGAAGAACGGCCCCGA
>JAWOBP010000098.1:0-96942 GCA_046484285.1 Polyangia bacterium | reverse complement strand
CCCGCCCAGCAGTACCGCATCTCCTTCGACGACGGCAGCCACACCGACGCCGACTACGCCTACCCCGAAAAGAAGGTGCTCGTGTTCATCGACGGCATGGGCTTGGGCCTCCACGGCGACCCCCAGCGCCGCCAGCGCGACCGGATCCTGCGCGCCAAGGCCCGCATGGCCGGCTACCAGGTCGTCGAGATCACCGCCGAGGCCCTACAGGACGACGGCAGCCTGGCCGTGCACCTGGGCGAGATTGCCGTGTATTTGGGGGAGGGGTGAAGGTGCAGCGTCCGGTGAAAACGCTTCGTACCAGTGATCGCCTACCCGAATACCGCCTGAGCAAGTTCCAGCGGGCGATGCCGGGGGCGGCGTCGCTGGAGATGGTGGGGGGGTATTTGTTGGGCGTAAAGGCGACGAGGAAGTGGCTGGAATCGGATAACTGAGGAGGGAACGATGGTTGATCGAGACCAGTCCTACCTTACTGGACGCCGGCAGGACGAGCTGACTCCAGACGATATTTCGAGGGTGAAACAAGCGTTTCAGGCTCTCGGGTACAGTGGACCCCTCGAGTTCAGGAGGGGACATCGGACTACCACCGGGGTACGTGTCGTTATAGATGAGCACACTCGGATGCCCACACCGCGGATCTACGTAGGTGCCGACATCATGCCTGGAGCAGATGTTGTGAATCCCAACCAGAGGATCGACTACGTCGCGGCCGCAGCTCATGAAATCACTCACACGATCCGGATCGAAAACAACCAAGAATTTGTTGAAGCCGAGTTCAAGGACATCGAGGAGGCTATTACTAGCTTGCACGCCGCTTGCGAGTTTCGGAACGTTTTGCGGCCGTCCCAAGTCGAGCAGTTAGTCACGGATGCCGTACAGCGCCTAGTGAACTATGTTCTTCGGGCGAGGCAGGCAAGAGCAGAAGGAGGCGAGCGATGAGGGTCGTTGTAGCGGCAGGCGCTGTTGTTACCGGTTTTTGTAGCCAGCGCATCCCAGGCGTTTGTCAGTGGTCGCACGACACTGCAGGTCCGGTGCTCGTCTATCACGACCACGACACCGGCCAGGAGATCCACGCTTGCCGCGCGTGTGCGAACCAGATGTACGCGACGCACGAGTGGGTTCGGCCAGGAGAAGAGAGCGAGGGGGGTGACGAACGGCTATTGGCCTATCTTCGGGAAATCCGAGGAGCGCGAACTAACGAGCAGAAGAACGCGGTATTCCAGAGTTTTGCTCGGCAGCGATGGGGGTTCCAGATTCCACTATCAGCGGGCGAGGAGCTAGACGGCGTCTGGGTAGCGAATATAATGTTGGGACAGTTCGGATGGGTCAAAGTTGCCATCTACAGCAACGACTACTGTACTCCCGCTGTAGTTGAGGTTCGCCCACCCCGTGACCTTGATGAGCATCTGCGTGCTGACGAGGCGATCTTTTTTGTGACACGCGAACTTGCCTAGGTTTTTACATGTTCTTCGACCAGTACATCGGCATCGACTACTCCGGGGCGAAGACACCAACGGAAAGCCTGAAGGGTCTGCGGGTCTACGCCGCCGCTCCTGACTGCGGTCCAGAGGAAGTGCCGCCGCCACCGAGCCCGCGAAAGTACTGGACCAGGCGAGGGCTCGCCGAGTGGTTGCTCGAGATGTTGCGTGATGACCGGCGGACGATTGTTGGAATCGACCACGCCTTTTCGTTTCCGCTGCGGTATTTCGAGGTCTATCACATCCCACCGGAGTGGCCCGTCTTCCTCGACGATTTCTGCCGTCACTGGCCGACCGACGCCGAACACACTTACGTGGACTTCATCAGAGACGGCTCCTGCGGCAACGGCGAGGCGCGCGGCGGAAGGTCTCGCTGGCGCAGGATGGCGGACGAGCGGGCTGGGGCGAAGTCGGTCTTTCACTTCGACGCTCCGGGCTCGGTCGCCAAGTCCACCCACGCGGGCTTGCCCTGGCTGCGCCACATCAGGCGGGAGGTCGGAGACCGAGTCCACTTCTGGCCGTTTGACGGCTGGGAGATCCCAGGAGATCGCTCCGTGCTGGCCGAGGTCTACCCGTCCCTGTGGAGTCGGGGCTACCCGCGCGAAGGGCGCACCTCGGATCAGCACGACGCCTACTCGGTGGCCGCCTGGCTCCGCGAGAACGACCGCTCGGGGCAACTTAACTGTTTTTTCGATCCGCCACTCGAACCGCACGAGCGGGCGATCGCTGGTGTCGAGGGTTGGATTCTCGGGTTGAGGTGAGGCGATGCGGTGACGAGGGTGACGAGGGACGGCAAGATGAAAGTCCAGGGAGGGACGGTCCTGCGATCTTCGACTTCTCAGTGACGCTCCTGCTATATTTTTCGCAAGATGTTTTTGAATGCCGTGGTCGACCGAGGAGATCCCGAGATGACGATGCTGCTGCTATCGTGAGTCGTTCTTCGGAGATACTCGGACGGTGGCCGAGCGGATTTCGGAAGCGATGGCGGCGGGGCAGTAATGACTGTCCCCTTCTCGGTCCCGGCTGGCCAAGATCGGCGCCGTCAGGTGCGGCTTCGGTGCGCTGAGGAAGGCGGTCGAGGCGGCGGCTCCCTGAGCCGGCCAGCGCCCGGCAGGCGACGCCAGGACCGGCGTGCTCCCGTTCATCGACGCCGGTCGACGACGCCAACATCGTCTGGCCGTCTACTACCTCGTCAGCCCAAGGCGATAGCCGTGGCGGCGCCCGTCACCCAGTTGCCTGCGAAGAGGTTGCCGCCGATGTGGAGGCCGTTGGCGTCGTCGTAGAGATTGATGCCCAGCGGCCTCAAATCGACGCGCAGGCTGACCATGGACTCGGCTAATAGCGTCGCTATGACCAAGGGAATCTCGTCCCAAAAAACGGCCACGCTGTTGTCTCCCTTGACGACCCGCACGTTAGGCGCCGATTCTGGTAGACAGTCGCTGTCTACCACCTGGATCGACCTGCCGGATGGCAGATCCGGAGGCGTCGTCAATGAAACCCGGAGCGGAGAGGTGACAACCCGCAGCAGCTCGTGCTGCTCTATCGCAACGAGCGCACCACAGTCGACGAATCGGTTCGAACCGAGAACGACATCGGTCATGCCGCGCACCGCCAGTTCGCAACCCTGAGAGGTTCGGTTCGCCGCTCAGTACGATCAACGTGCGGAGGGGAGAGATACAGGCTCGAACCGACAGGCGCCTTGAGCGATGCGCCGGCGCCGGCCGAGATGGTCCGCGCGTCCAGAAGAGAATGCTCCTCGTCGGACAACCCATACCAGAGCGGATCCATAGCCTCGCGTAGCACGTCGGCCAGTGGATCACCGACGCGATCCAGCGCCAGCATCTGGCGCTCCATCTCCAGGTAGGCTCCAAAACGGTGACTAGTCATGGCCACACCCGCACCCAATTCTCACGAGTGCTCGCCAGATTCATCTCGTACAGAGAGGCAACTCCACCAGCTCGACTGGTTCGACAAACGCGTGTTTGGTGGGCCGCGAGGGGTCCGATCTGACAACAAGCGCAGCCCGAGCGACGGAGTCTTCCTCAACTGCAAAGACGTGATCTTCCCGCGGACCAGTCGAGCCGCGCCCCATCCCAGAGGGGCGCCGATGATTCGGCAGGTTCCACTCGCTCGAGGGTGCTACAGACATGCCGCCGGCACCGGGAGCGATCCTGCCCTCGTGGTCAGGGTGGACGTCCCGAAACGCCCCATCCACTCGTACACCTAGCGCACGTGCGCTGCGCGCGACCACAGGTAATCCATCGTCTCCGGGTGTCATACTTCGAAAAACCACACTACAGTAATAGCTTCGTCAGATCCTGTGCGCAAGCACGAACAAGGCGCCAGCGGCACGGAGTTCGCCTGGCGCGGAATGTTCGTAGCGAGGCAGCTCACCTCGCTCCGAGCTTGCCGGGATGATCGTTTCGACCAATTCGGCAGACACTGTCTGCGGAATTGCAGCGTTGGCTCCGAGGGCGAATCCCGAGGAGGCCGCCCTCGGGGGATCGGCGGCCGTTCGCTCGATGAAAAACTGTTCACGAGCGGGCCTCTCAGTGTATGCTGATTTTGCCCGGTCCGCGAGGGCCGGTGTTTCGAACCTCCTCGCTGTCTCCTCGGTTTTTTTGGGCGGGGGGTCAGATCAGTGCTTCTACTATGTCCGCCAGGTCGCCTTGGACGCTCTCCACTATCACGTCAGCGCCGGCGTCTCTCAGCACCTCGGCGTTGTTGCCGCGGTAGGGCACGCCCACGCACGGCGCTCCTATCTCGTGCGCGGCCCAGACGTCGTGCGGGGTGTCTCCCACGATCACGACCGGGCTCTCTCCGCTCGGGTCGCAGCGGCGGGCTCCGGCGGCCAGCACCTCGGCGCGGCTGTGGCCGTCGTCGCCGTAGCCGCCCAGCGACATGTCGAACAGGCCGTCGATCCCGGCGCTGTAAAGCTTGATCAGGCCGCCGCTTCTCAGGTTGCCCGTGCCCAGCCCGACCGCTGCGCCGGCCGACTCGAGGCTCCCGACCGCGGCGCGCGGATCGCCCAGTACCACGTACGGTCTGTTCTTCACGTTCTCGGCCAGGAGCTCCAGGTATCTTGCGAGCAGCAGGTCGACCCGCTCGCGCGCCGGCTCCCGCTCCCCGCCCAGCTCCAGCATCGCGCGGGCGATCTGCACGTCGGTCCGGCCGGCGAACTGCAGCACGTCCTCGTAGGGACGTTTCCCGGTCAGCTCTTCGGCGGCGCAGTTCATCGCGGCGAAGCCGGCCGACGGCTCGCTGTCCGGCGCGCCGAGCAGCGTGCCGTCGATGTCGAAAAGCACGATGGAGGAAGGGCGACGTTCACTCATGCGATCTCCACTGTGACATCATCGAGCGCGCTCGGCCAGGTGGGCCCGCCACAGCCGGCGGAACGCGGCGGCCAGGGCGTCGCCGAGCGCGGCCGCGCTCTCTTCGCGCCAGCTTTCTGGTTCGCCGCGCAGAAAGGTGGTCAGATCGCCGCGGTTGTCCATGATCGCGGCCGGCAGCCTGAAAACGCGGCCGCGCGCCTCGACCTGTACGGTGTCGGGCAGATCGGAGCGCTCGATCAGCCATTGGATGTCGTCGCTGCCGTACTCGGAGCGCAGCACGTTCTCCGGAACTCCGTGGAACAGGATCGATCCGTCCTCGCCCGGCCGCGATCGCTGGCGGTTCTTGGCCCGCGACTGCTCGGGGGTGACCTGGATGTAAAGGATCGCGGCGCGCTCCAGAAGCTCGCTCGAGAGACGCGGCAGCGAGGCCGCGTAGCCGTGGTGGGGCGGCAGCGGCGGAGCCGTCCCCTGCGGGCCCCCGCGCGCGAACTCGATCACGGTCGTCTTTCCTTCCAGCCCTTCGCTGGCGAGCCGATCGAGCTGCTCGGCCAGCTCGGCGGCGGCCTCGCCGAGGGCCTCCTCGACCGCCCGCCTGGGGCCCGAGCCCGGCTCGGGCAGCGCCGGTCCGGCGCCGACCGTCTCGCGCGCGACGTCGATCCGATCGGCCAGCCAGCGGCCCGGGTCCTCGGCGTCGATCCTTCGCCGCGAGCGGATCTGCTCGTAGTCCTCCTCGACCAGCGCGATCAGGGTCTCCCAGTCCACGGGATCGACGAAGCCCCGGTCCGCCGCGGCGAAGAAGGCCCGCGGCTCGCCCAGCTCCTGCAGCGCCTCGTCGGCCAGCCGCATCGCGTGCACGTAGGGGTAGTCGTCGAGCTGGATCGTGGGACCGATGTGGAACCTCTCGCGGCACTGTTCGGGATCCAGGTGCTCCAGGTAGCGCCTCACCTCGGATTTTCCGCTGGCCGGGAGAGCCAGCAACAAGACCACTTCGATGATATCGTCTTTCATTCGACGCACCTCTCTCGGCTCGGCCGGGTCTTTCATCTCCCGCCGCCGCCCGGCCTGGCGTTCCAGATCCTGGCCAGCAGGAACAGACCCAACGCGGCGAACGGTATCAGAAACAGCGGCCAGTACGACCAGTCCCGCGAGGTGATGTACCCCAGGCTGAACGACTGGATCGCGGTTCCCAGGTAGACGAAGCCGTCGATCACCCCCACCGCGGTCGCGGCGCCCTTTCTGCCGCCGAAGTCCATCGTGGCCGTGCCCGAGAGCAGGCCGTGGGTGCCGATCACGCACAGGCTCATCAAAAAGACGACCGCCCCGAGAAAAAGCGGGCTCAGGGGCAGCACCGGCCGGGCCTCGAGGCGGCGCCTGTCCCCGGCCCGCTGCACCGGCATCGGATCTTTCAAGGATAGCTCCAGCTGCTCGCCCCGGCGGATCAGGACCGCGGAAATTGTACCGTCCGACGGCTCGATCACGCCGCCGGCGACCGTCTCCGGGTCGGTCGAGCAGATGCAGGCCTCGGCGTCCCAGCGCGATTTCTCGCAGCGCGGTTTCCAGCAGGCCACGGCCCGGCGTACGCCGTCCCAGCCGTCCACCTCCTCGCCCCCGATCGACACGATTCGATCTCCCTTTTCGAGCCCGCTGCCCTCGTCCGCCCAGGCCACCTCGGAGCCCGGCTTTCCCAGCGTGAAGAACATCCCGACCGCGGCCAGCAGCAAGACGGCGTAGAGACCCGCGGCAGTGGGAGCCCGGCGGCTCTGGAAAACCAAATCCGAGATCCAGCCGGCCACGTTACCGCCGATCACGCCGGCCACGAACAGCAGCCCGCCCCAGCCGGCCTGCACGAACGGAGCGAGAAAGGCCAGCGCCGCCAGCACGATCAGCGTTCCGCGCCGGCCGCCGCGGCTCCGCCCGGCCAGCAGAGCCGAGATCGCGGCCGCGGCGAAGCAGGCGCCCACCAGCCAGAGGTGCTCCCAGGAGCCGTTGCGCAGCAGGTGGTCCGCGGGCAGGGCCCAGACCTCCTTGGCGTAGATCGGAAACCAGTGCATGACCCCGTTGCGCAGCACGCCTGTGCACAGCTCCACGAAGGCGACGGTCAGGATCACCGGGTGGGTGAAGAGCCGCTTGAAAATCTCCAGCGTCGGCAGGGGGTCGTCGCTCTCGTCGCCGGACGAGGCGTCACCGGTGTCGAAGTCGCGGTGACCGGCTCCGCTGGGTCGATCGCGCAGCAAAAACAGCTCGATTACGAAGAACAGCGCCAGCAGGGCGCCGGGAAAAACGAAGACGATCCACTGCAGTGAGCGATCCGGCCAGCCGTCGCGGACGAAGTCCAGCACCCAGCCGTTGACCGTGAACGCCAGGAAGATCCCCGACGAGATCATCGCGCCGAAGATCCCCGAGAACCCGCCGCGCTCGCGAACGTGGAACCAGTGGGCGTTGACCTTGACGATGCTGACCGCGCCGTACGACTGGAAATACATGTTGACGCAGTACAGGATACTGAAGACCAAACGCAGCGGCTGCTGAGTCGGATCGGCCGATCCCAGCACGTGCAGCAGGTAGCCGCCCAGCGCGAAGTTGGCCAGCGCGGCTCCTCCCGAGGCGATCAGGATTCCGCGCCGGCCTCCGATGCGATCGATCAGCGGACCGTTGATCAGAAAGGCGAGGGCGTAGGTGATCGTGCCCGCGCCGAAGATGATCCCGAAGTCCTCCTTGGTCATCAGCTCGCCCAGCGAGGTCTTGGCCACCGTCAGGTTGTATCGCCCCATGTAGAGCAGGGCGTAGGTCAGCCCCATCGGGAACCAGTTCCAGGCCCGGCGGACGCGGAAGCTGCGCGAGTGATCGATCGTCGTGTCCTGCATGGCGAGTTTCATTCATACCGAGCCCCCGCCTTGCTGTCGAAGGAAAAACAAAAACGGAATCGCGGCCGGCGGCTCCGCCCAAAGAGGACGGGTCGTTTGGAAAAACGATGCGTGATATGGCATCGATCATAGCGCGCCGGCCGGATCGAGCCCCAGGCTGATCGCAGGCGCCAGACCGCAAACTGGGAACGCGCCGGCCGGGCGAAGCGTCCGGCGCGGCTCGTACGAGAGAGAGGGGAGCATGACCGACAAGACGATCCGGATTCTGGAAGAGGGGATCGGCAAGCTGATCCAGCCGGTCGACATCGAGGCTTTCCGGGCCCACAACAGGGCCAAGGAGAAGGCCCTCGTCGACAAGCGCGTCTCAGAGAAGGAGGCGATCGGTCGCTTCGTCGAGGAGAACGACTACGTCGGGGCGGAGCTGTACGGCACGGTGCGTTGCCCGATGTCGCTCAGCCGCGAGCTGATCCGGCACGGCTTCAAGAACCTGCGCTCGGCCGCGCAGGGCGTCTACGAGGCGGACCTGTTCGCCGCGGCCGACCTGTTCCGCGAGATGGACTGGACCTACATCGGCCTCGAGGTCTACGGCGTCTCGCACAACCTGCGCCGCGCGGTCGAGTCCGGTTACGTCCGCGAGATAGTGGAGTGGTCGAACGCCTCGCTGGCCTGGCGGTTCAAGGCGGCGGCGATGGGGGTGCCGTTCGTCGCAACGCGCTCGATGCTGGGTACCGACACGATGAAGCGCTCGGCCGGCAAGGTGATCGAGTGCCCGTTCACCGGCGAGCCGGTGGCTCTGATCCCGGCGCTGATCCTCGACGTGGGCATCATCCACGTCAACCGCGCCGACAAGTACGGCAACTGCCAGATCGACGGGATCGCCGGGTTCGCGGCCGAGATGGCGCGCGCCTCTAAAAAGCTGATCATCTCCACGGAGGAGATCGTCGACACCGAGGAGATTCGCCGCAATCCGGACCGGACGATCATACCCTGGTACCTGGTGGACGCGGTTGTCCACGCGCCGTTCGGCTCCCATCCGGGCGAGATGAACGGCGTCTACGAGCGGGACGAGGACCACATCAGGCAGTACTTCAAGGATTCCAAGGATCCGGCCAAGGTCGAGGCCTACATGAACAAGTGGGTCTACGGAGTGAAGAGCCACGAGGAGTACCTGGACCTGGTGGGTCGGGACGAGCTGGAGAAGCTGCGCATCGAGAAGGAGGGTTGAGATGGCAGAGCAGCGCTACAACGGTTCGGAGCTGATGATCTGCCTGGCCAGCCGCGCCATGGTGGACAAGACGACCGCCTTCATCGGTACGGGCATTCCGATGCTCGCCGCCTCGCTGGCCCAGAAGATGCATGCTCCGGCGCTGACCGCGATCTTCGAGTTCGGCGGAACGGGCGCGATCCTCGAGAAGCTGCCGCTGGCCGTCGGCGACATGCGGACGTACAACAAGGCGCTGCACGCCTCGGGGATCTGCGACATCATGGAGACCGCGCAGCGCGGCTTCGTGGAGTTCGGATTTCTGGGCGGCGCGCAGATCGATCCCCACGGCAACCTGAACAGCACCGTGATCGGCGATCACGCCAGCCCCAAGGTGCGGCTGCCCGGCTCGGGCGGAGCCAACGACGTGGGCTCGGCCTGCTGGCGCACGATCACGATCATCCGCCACGCGGCGCGCTCCTTCGTCGAGAAGGTCGATTTCGTGACCACCCCCGGCTACCTGACCGGACCCGGCGCGCGCGAGGCCGCCGGGCTGCCGGCCGGCTCCGGTCCCTACCGCGTGGTGACCGACCTTTGCACCATGGACTTCGACGAGGAGACCAAGCGGATGCGCGTCAAGGCGCTCAACCCGGGCGTGACCCTGGACCAGGTCCGCGAGAGCACCGCCTTCGAGCTGATCGTGCCCGACGAGGTGGGCGCCAACGAGGAGCCGACCGACGAGGAGCTGCGCATCCTGCGCGAAGAGGTCGACGAGGACAAGCTCTACATCTGAGCGGTCGCAGCTGCCCGGCTCTTGACACTTCCGGACCGGGGCGGGATCTTGCGCTCGAGATGCGCGGGGAGGGCGGAGGTCTGTCGTGATACTGAGGAATTTCGACGAGCTGATCGGCGTGGCCAAGATTCGCGGCTGCCGCAAGGTGGCCGTGGCGCGCGCCGACGATCGCACGGTGCTCGAGGGACTGCAGGCGGCCTGCCAGGAGGATATCGTCGAGCCGGTGCTGTTCGGCCCGGTCGATCGCGTCCGCGCCGAGATGGAGGCGCTCGGGATCGACGAGCCGTGGCACGTGGAGGACACCGGCGACGAAGACGAGCGCTGCGCGGCGGCCGCGGTCGGAGCGGTGCGCGAGGGAGCGGCCGAGCTGCTGATGAAGGGCCAGATGCACACCTCGACCCTGTTCAAGGCGGTGCTGGACAAGCGCGAGGGGCTGCCGCGCCGGGGAATCCTCTCGCACATCGCCTTTATCGAGATCGGCCACTTCCACAAGCTGTTCGCCTCCACCGACGGCGGGCTGAACGTGGCGCCCGACTTCGACCAGAAGATCGAGATCGTGCGCAACGCGATCCGCGCCTTCCACGACCTGGGCTACGAGCGGCCCAAGGTGGCGCTGCTCTCGTACGTGGAGAAGGTCAAGCCCGACGATCCCGAGACCACCCAGTGGGCCAGGATCGCCCGCATGGGCGAGGCCGGCGAGTTCGGCGAGGCGATGATCGACGGGCCGCTGGCGATGGACCTCTGTCTCAGCCGGCGCGCCAAGCAGGCCAAGCGCTGCGAGAGCGAGGTGGCGGCCGACGTGGACGCGATCGTCGCGCCCAACATCACCGCGGGCAACGCCAGCAGCAAGGCGCTGCTGCTCGAAGGCGGCGTGGCCGCGGGCGTGGTCGTCGGGGCCTCGGTGCCGATCGTGGCGCTCTCGCGCGGCGACACGCCGCGGATCCGGATCTGCTCGATAGCCGCGGCCAGCGCCCTGCTGGGCCAGGGCGCCGGCTGAAAGTCGCGGCCCGCGAGCACCACACTCGTTCCACGCCGGTAACAGACACGTAGCGCGCATTTCCCGCTCCCGTCCAAGGGCTGTCACCTCCGCTCGTTACGACTCTACACCCGGGTTCTCGACGAGCTGGAGATCTGCCTCGAGACGAGCTGCGTCCCGGACACGGAGATCCCCTCCGAGAGCAAGGCGGTCGTCGTGGCCAACCACCCCGGACACCACCGAGACGCCCGTCATGCCGCCCCGGAGCCGGGTGCGAGCCGGGCCGGACGCGACGCCCGGAGCGGATCCTGAGCTCCGCCGTTCGCCCCGATCAGTCTTCTTGACAGCCTCTATTCGTCTTCCGAACGAACTTTTTTGCAACTCTTAGGGCCGAACGGCCGATGTCTATTGCAGGAAGGACGAACCAAGAGGAGGTCGCCATGTCCAGAAGGAAAATCACGCGCAAGAAGAAGACCGCCGCCGGCAACCGCTTTCAGCCGTTTTTCGTGGGTCCGAGGCCCGGCTCCGAGGCTGCCGAGACTTTTGGCCGATGGGTGGCGTCGGTCGAGGACGAGTCCGAGCTCGAGATGGACGTGCCCGAGACCGGACCAGGCGAGTACCAGTGGACCGTGATGGGACCGCATACCGGAGCCCGGGTGCTGGACGTGATCTCGACGCCGGCCCAGGACGAGTCCTTGCGGCTCTACATGAAGGCGCACCGGCTGATGCCGCCCAACTACCTGTACGACAGCGCCAGCTGCGCCCGGTTGGTGAGCGAGGCGATCCGATCCCTGTGGGAAGACCAGCGGGGAGCGGAGAGCCTGCTGCGTGCGATCGCCATCCTGGGCCACTCGCCCTGCCCCGAGGCGATCGAGGCGCTGACCGCCTTCGGCGACCGGGACCATCCGCTGGCCGGAGTCGCCGCTCACGCGATCACCGAGTGCTCGGCGATGATCGAATACTGCTCGAAAAGAGGGATTGCGGTCTGATCGGCCGCGACCCCAACCGCTGGAAAGCGCCGCCGGTTTGTGGTACCAGATCTGCTCCCGTCGAGGCCCGGCTTAGGGCTGCTGCCCTCTTCTGCTCGGAGAGAATTTACAGATGCTGGAGACACTGCAAAAAGGTTTTCGCAAGGCGCGCCAGCGCATGCAGGGCGAGGCCGAAATCGACGAGAAGGTCGTCGACGCCTCGTTGCGCGACATCAGGCTCTCGTTGCTCGAGGCCGACGTCGACCTGGAGCTGACCAAGCAGTTCCTGGGAAGGGTCAGGGAGAAGGCGCTCGGAGAGGTGGTCAGGCTCTCGACGCGGGCCAGGAGCGGCCAGAAGCTGCGCATCTCGCCCACCGACGCCTTCGTCAAGGTCTGCCAGGACGAGCTGACCGCGATGATGGGCCCGGTCGAGACCGAGCTCGCCGCCGCGTCCAAGGGGACCCCCACCGGCGTGATGATGGTGGGGCTCAACGGCGTGGGCAAGACGACCACCACCGCCAAGCTGGCCCGCTTTTTGGAAAAGCAGGGTCACCGCCCGCTGCTGGTCGCCGCCGACGTCTACCGGCCGGCCGCGATCGAGCAGCTCCAGGTGCTCGGCGAGCGGTTGGAGATCCCGGTCTTCGCCGACTTCGAAAGCGGCGATGCGGTGGCGATCTGCAAAGAAGCGATGAAGCGCGCTCGCCAGGACCGGCGCGACTTCGTGCTGTTCGACACCGCGGGCCGCCAGACCGTCGACGAGAAGCTGATGCAGGAGCTTTTCGACATCAAGAAGACGGTCAAGCCGAAGAACATCCTGCTCGTGGCCGACGCGATGATCGGCCAGGATGCGGTCAAGACCGCCGCCGAGTTCCACGAGCGGCTCGATCTGAGCGGCGTGGTGCTGACCAAGCTCGACGGAGACGCGCGCGGCGGGGCGGCGCTTTCGATCAAGGAAACCACAGGCGCTCCGATCAAGTTTTTGGGCGTCGGCGAGGCGATGGACAAGCTCGAGCAGTTCCGGCCCGAAGGGCTGGCCTCCCGCATCCTGGGAATGGGCGACGTGGTCGGGCTGGTCGAGGACTTCGAGGAGGTGGTCGACGCCGACAAGGCGGAGAAGGACGCCCGCCGCATGCTGCGCGGGCAGTTCACGATGTTCGATTTTCTCGACCAGATCCGCGCGATCAAGAAGATGGGGTCGCTCGGCGACCTGATGGAGAAGCTGCCGTTCTTCCAGGACGGCATGCCCGAGGGGATTGACGTCGACGACCGAGAGCTGGTTCGGATCGAGGCGATGATCCAGTCGATGACTCCCAAGGAGCGCGCCGACGTATCGCTGTTCGACTCCCAGCCCTCCAGGGTCGAGCGCGTGGCCCGCGGCTCGGGTCGCGAGGTCAAGGACGTGAAGTCGTTGCTGCAGCGCTTCTCGGGGGTGCGCCAGATGATGGGCAACATCGGCCAGCAGGCCGGGATGCTCTCCAAGATTCCGGGCATGCGCCAGCTGGCGATGGCCCGCAAGATGAAGTCCCAGGTGGGCCAGCAGTTCGAAGGCGCGCCCTCCCTGCCCGGCGTCCCGTCCGGTCCGATGGGAGGGATGTCCCAGGAGCTGCTCCAGGCCGCGGTGGCCGAGCAAGGCGCGGGACAACAGCGTTCCAAGCGCTCGGCGGGGAGCAAGGCCAAGGCCAAGGCCAAGCGCAAGCAGCAACGCAAGGCGCGGCGCAAGGCGCGGCGCTGACCGGGGAGGGTTGCCAATGACGGTTCGCGGTTCGATCGGGGTGGCGCTTTTGGCGCTACTGGGCACGTGTTGCGTGGAGCGGACCAGCTACGAGACCTCCGACGAGAGCGATCGGGTCTCCAGGCTGATACTCGATGCGGCACCGAAGAAGATCGATCACCGCATCGGCGCGGATCTGGGCGGCAAGGTCGAGCTGCTCGGCTGCGATCTGCCCCGAGAGCAGGCTGATCCGGGAAAGGCGCTGCCGGTCGTCTGGTACTGGAAGTGCGAAGAGGCTCCCGGTCCGGGCTGGCGCCTCTTCACGCACGTGGTGGACGCCGAGGGGCGCTCGCGGTTGAACCGCGACTCGGCCGGGCCGATTCGCGAGCACTTCCAGCCGGAGCACTGGCGCCCCGGGATGGTGATCGAGGATCCGCAGCGAATCGAGATTCCCGCCAGCTGGGACTCGCCGGCGCTCGAGCTGCGCGTCGGGCTGTGGCGCGGAGAGGATCGCATGGAGGTGATCTCCGGGCCCGAGGACGGCAGCGAGCGCGTGATCGGCGCGCGGGTGGAGATCGAAAAGGAGCGGGCCGAGCCGGTGGCAGTTCCGTGGATAGAAAAGGCGCCCGAGCTCGACGGCGATCCGAGCGGCGATCCGGCCTGGTCCGAGGCCGCCGTCCTGGAGCAGTTCTTCCGCACCGTCTCGGGCAGCCCGGAGAAGCGCAGGACGACCGAGGTGCGGCTGGCTCGCGACGCGGAGAACCTCTACGTGTCGATGAGCGCGGTCGACGACTTTCTGCGCAGCGAGTACAGCGAGCACGACGACGAGCTCTGGCACCAGGACGCGTTCGAGATGTTTTTCGATCCCAAAGGCGACAAGAAGCACTACTACGAGATCCAGGTCAGCCCGGCCGGGGTGGTCTTCGACTCTCACCTGCCCTCGTATCGCAAGAACCGCAACTCGTGGTCGAGCAACGCGCGGGTGGCGGTCGCGCGCGACGGAGAGCTGAACGACGACGAGGCGGATCGCGGCTGGAGCGCCGAGATCGCGATTCCGTTCGCAAACATGAAGGCGGGAGGCGGCGTTCCTCCGCGGCCGGACGAGAGCTGGCGCGCCAATTTCTTCAGGGTGGACGTCACGCGCGACGAGACGATCTACACCGCCTGGTCGCCCCCGCTGCGCGGAGACTTCCACGCGCTGGACCGCTTCGCCCCGTTGCGGTTCCCGGCCCGCCAGCAAGAGCAGGGCGCGGATTCCGGCCCGGCCGGATCGGACGGGGAGAGCGGCGGCGACGCGGCTGCGGACGGAGGAAGCGGTGAGTAGCTCGCGGCGCTGCAGCCCGGTCGCGCTGCAGTGCCTGGCGGCGCTGTTGCTGGTCCCGGCCGCCGCGCCGGGCGGCGGGGAGGAGCCGGAGCCGGAGACGAAGAAGGTCGCGGACCAGGATCGCGAGCTGGCCCGCGATCACTTCGAGAAAGGTCGCGATCGCTTCCGGGCCGGTCGCTATCGCGAGGCGATCGAGCACTTCGAGCTCGCCTACGAGCTCGCCCCCGCGCCGGAGATACTCTACAACATCGGTAGATGTCACGAGGAGCTCGGCGAGGAGAGCAACGCGGTCGACAACTACGAGATGTACCTCCGCATGTCCCCGGAGGCCGAGGACCGCGAGGAGGTGCGCGCCCGGATCGGCGGCCTGGAGAAAGAAAAGGAGAGCGAAGGCGAGCCGGAAAAGGGCGATACCGAAAAGGGCGAGGAGCCTCGCGGGATGAGGTTGGGAGTCTCGATCGGAGCATCGTGGCCGGTACTGGCGGAGTGGAGCCGGCCGCGGGTGCCGCTGGTCGTCGATCTGAGCTACCGGCTGGCCGGTTGGCTCCACCTGCACGGCGGAGTCGGTTTCGCCGCGTTCGCCGGGGAAGAGCCGGTGGGCGGGACCGGCGTTCCCACCGGGGAGATCGAGCTGCGCCTGGGCCTGCTCGGGCTCTGGAAGCTGACCGATCGGATCGGCTTGCCGGCGCGGGTCTCGGCCGTTCCGCTGTTCATGATGCGCGAGCATCACCAGACCGCGATCTGGATCTCGTTCGAAGGCGCGGCGGGAATCGAGGTGCTGATCTGGAAGGCCTGGAGCGCCGTGCTCGAGGCCGTGGTGGCGACGGGCCCGGTCGTCGTGCCCGGAGCCCGCGTCTCGGATCCATGGAACACTCCGGGATTGGCGCTGGACCTGGGCGGGCGAGCGGGGATCATCTACGCTTTCTGATGACGGGAGCCGGCTCACCACGGGTATCCTCATCGAGCCGGCTCGCATTCGTCGGCCTGGGCAGCAACCTGGGCGATCGGCGCGCGCAGATCGAGGCGGCGCTGGCGTGGCTCGACAATCATCCGCGAATAGAGGTCTCGCGAGCGACGCGGGTCGTGGAGACCGCGCCGTGGGGGCTCGAGGATCAGCCGCGATTCCTAAACGCGGTCGCCGAGCTGCGAACCTCGCTGTCTCCGTCCGAGCTGCTCGCCGAGCTGCTGCGCGCCGAGGAGGAGCTCGGCAGGAAACGCGGCGGAAGGCCCCGCTGGGGACCGCGCGAGATAGACATGGACATCCTCTTTTTCGAGGACCTGGTCTTGAACACCGAGCGCCTGACCATACCCCATCCAAGGCTGACCGAGAGGCCGTTCGTGATCGCCCAGGTACTCGATTTGGCCCCGGATCTCATACATCCGGCACACCATGTGCCGCTATCAGAGTTTGCCAAGAGCACGTAACAGTCGGCAATCGTTGCAATGTCGAAGGCGCGACACCTTTTCAGGGCTTGTCTTTCAAAAGTGAAATTTTAATTACAGAGAGAACGAATATTCAAAAAAGTTCGAAGGGAATAGGTTAGGGTGTTGTAGCTAATTTTTTTCGTGATATAGAGGTCGAAAAGAAGCCGTTCTAATTAGAGCCGTTCATCGTGGGGATGACGGCGACGGCGGGATGGAAAAGAAAAAGAAAAGGGGAAAGAGATGCAGGCATCGACTGACAACGTGATGGACATGGTCGATCAGGTCGAAGAGATTGCCCAGGACCTGATGCGTCGCCTCGATCTGCTCAGCGGCAGCAAGGTCCAGGAGGACATCTCCTACGGCCAGTACAAGGTGCTGTCGGTGATCCACAACCACGGCCCGATCTCGGTGGGCAACCTCGGCCGCCAGGTCGGCTCGGCTCAGAGCACCACCTCCGAGATGGTGGCGCGTCTGACCAAGTCCGGCCTGGTGAACAAGGTTCGCGGACCGTACGACGGGCGCGTCGTGATGGTCGAGCTGACCGACCAGGGACGCCAGCTGATGCGCCGCCGCCGCAAGCGCGTGCGCGAGAGCTACCAGTCCCTGTTCGACAAGCTGAGCGTTTCGGAGAAGCAGGGATTCATCGACTCGATCAAGACGCTGTCGGAGTTGCTGGGCAAGAGCTACGACTGAGCTCGTCTCGCCCGAGGCGTCATCGACCAGAGACGTCCCGAACGCATACCCGGTAGCGCGGGAGTGTCGGACCGTGCCCGCTTGACATGGCGGCGCAGCGAGCGCTAGTAGTTTCATCTTCGAGACGCTTCGGCGCTCGGCGGGAAGCGGCGCCGCCGCCGACCGCGTCGGGCGCGGGTTCCGAGCCGCGCACCCCGGCCAGAGAGAAAACGGCCGCGAGCGCATCGCGGTCGTATGAGGAGGGTTGTATTGCCGTCGTCTATCAAGAGGATCAGCCCGGTACTGATCGAGCTGGACATCACGGTGCCAAGGGCCGAGATCGCAGCAGCCGCCGACAAGGCGTACGCCAAGCTGGCCCGCGAGGTCAGGGTGCGCGGATTCCGCAAGGGCAAGGCCCCGCGCGGAGTGCTGCGCAGGCTGTTCGGCGACGCGGTGCTCTCCGAGGTCCGCGGCGAGCTGGTGCCTCGCGCTTTCGTCCAGGCGCTGGCGGAGAACGACCTGCAGCCCCTCGGCGAGCCGGAGCTGGATTTCGACCAGATAGTGGAGGAGGACGGCGGCTTTCACTTCACCGCCAAGGTCGAGGTCGCGCCGCAACTGGAGCGGATCGACTGGGAGGGGGTCGAGTTGCGCAGGCGCCCGACGACCCCCGACGACGAGGAGGTGGACCGGGAGCTGGAGAGGTTGCGGCGCAGCCAGGCCGCGGCCGTGGATCTGGACGAGCCCCGGCCGGCCCGCGCCGGCGACCTGGTCACGGTCGATCTGAAACGCTGGCAGGACGGGGAGTGGAGGGACTCGGCCCAGGGCCAGGAGATTCCGCTCGATCCGGTGGACGGCACTCCGGAGCCGCTGCTGGAGGCGCTGGAGGGAGCCGAGCCGGGGGAGGAGAAGGTCATCGACTTCGGCGAGTCTGAGGAGGGCCGGGAGCGGGTCAGGTTCATGGCGAAGGTCACCGCGGTGCGCGAGCGGTGCCTTCCCGAGCTGGACGACGAGCTGGCCAAGGACCTCGGCGACTTCGAGACGCGCGAGGAGCTGCGCCGGGACGTGGTAAAGAAGATGAAGGAGACCCGCGAGGAGTCGCAGCGCGACGGCCTCCAGCGCCAGCTGTTGGACGAGCTCGCCGAGAAGAACGAGATGGAGCTGCCCGAGAACGTGGTGCAGCGCCAGACCGAGGCGATGCGCCAGGAGCTGGGCCGGGTGCTCGGAGGCCTGGACGAGCAGAGCGGCGACGACGAGCAGGACGAGCAGCAAGCCGAGATGATGCGCACCATGCAGGAGGGCAGCGAGCAGCGGGCGCGCGAGATGGTGCAGCGTCATTTCCTGGTTCGCGAGATCGCCCGGCACGCCGATATCGAGGTGAGCGACGACGACGTGGAGTCCGAGGTGAGCCGCATCGCGGAGAAGAGCGGCGCTCCGGCACCCAAGATCCGCGCCGAGCTGGGCCACGGAGACCAGCGCGCCCGCCTGGAGATGCGGATTTTGGAGGACAAGGTTTTTGAGTATGCGCTCGGGAAGGTTAAGATTCTCGAGGTCGAGGACGACGAAGAGGAAGAGACTTCCGAAAGCGACGAGGCCGGGGATCGACCCGACACGGAGCAGTGAGTGGGGATCATGAGCGACGCAGACGGAAACAGCCGCGGGATCGACGGGACCTTCGTCCCCTACCCGCAGGTGGTGGAGCAGACGCATCGGGGCGAGCGCAGCTGGGACATCTTCTCCCGACTGCTCAAGGACCGGATCGTCTTTTTGGGAACTCCGATCAGCGACGAGGTGGCGAACATCGTCGTGGCGCAGATGATTTATCTAGAGTCGGACGACCCGGAAAAGGAGATCTCGGTCTACATCAACTCCCCGGGCGGGTCGGTCAACGCCGGGCTGGCGATCTACGACACGATGCGGTACATCAGGCCGCCGGTGGCGACGATCTGCTTCGGGCAGGCCGCCTCGATGGCCGCGGTGCTACTCGCCGCCGGCAGCGAGAAGCGGCGGATGGCGCTGCCCAACTCGCGGGTGATGATCCACCAGCCGATCGGCGGCGTGCAGGGCCAGGCGTCCGACATCGAGATCCACGCCCGGGAGATCCTGAGGCTGCGCGAGCGGCTCAACGAGATTCTGACGCTGCACACCGGGCAGCCGCACGACAAGGTCAAGCACGACACGGATCGCGATTACATCATGACCGCCGGCGAGGCCGAGGAGTACGGTATCGTCGACGAAGTGTTCGAGCCGCGAGGGAGCGGAGATTGAACGCCCGGGGGTGTTGCGAGCGGCGAGCGCGAGTCTATAATTGAACGAGCAATGAGCGATCGAAGCCGAAGAGGTGGATGGTGACCAGGGGAAGAAACGGAGATCGACCTACGCTGAGCTGCTCTTTTTGCGGCAAGAGCCAAAAAGAGGTGCGCAAGCTGATCGCCGGGCCGACGGTCTACATCTGCGACGAGTGCATCGCGCTGTGCAACGACATCATCGCCGAGGAGCTCGACAGCAAGGATCGTCGCGGCGGGGAGCGCACCCTGCCCAAGCCGGTGGAGATCAAGGAAGTCCTCGAGGAGTACGTGATCGGTCAGGAGCACGCCAAGAGGGTGCTGTCGGTCGCGGTCTACAACCACTACAAGCGGGTCGAGGCCGGGACGGCGGCCAAGGGCGACGACGTCGAGCTGCAGAAGTCCAACATCCTGCTGGTGGGCCCCACCGGTTGCGGCAAGACCGAGCTGGCCAAGACGCTGGCCCGCATTCTCGACGTGCCGTTCGCGATCGCGGACGCCACCGCGCTGACCGAGGCCGGCTACGTCGGCGAGGACGTGGAGAACATCGTAGTTCAGCTTTTGCAGAATGCCGATCACGACATCGAGCGCGCGCAGCGCGGGATCATCTACATCGACGAGGTGGACAAGCTCTCGCGCAAGAGCGACAACCCGTCGATCACGCGCGACGTCTCCGGCGAGGGAGTGCAGCAGGCGCTGCTGAAGCTGATCGAGGGGACCGTGGCCAACGTGCCGCCCAAGGGCGGGCGCAAGCACCCGCAGCAGGATTTTCTGCAGATCGACACGACCAACATCCTGTTCATCTGCGGCGGGGCGTTCCACGGCCTGGAAAAGATGATCGAGAACCGGATCGGCAAAAAGACCCTCGGCTTCGGCGCCGAGGTGGAGAGCCGCAAGGAGAAACCGATCGGCGAGCTGCTGCGCGAGGTGCAGCCCGAGGATCTGCTCAAGTACGGCCTGATACCGGAGTTCGTCGGGCGATTGCCGATGGTCGCCACGCTGCACGAACTCGACGAGGATGCGCTGGTCGAGATCCTGACCCGCCCCAAGAACGCCCTGGTCAAGCAGTTCACCAAGCTGCTGGCCCTCGAGGACGTCAAGCTCTCGTTCACCGAGGAGGCGCTGCGCTCCGTGGCGCGCCTGGCGATGAAGCGGTCGAGCGGAGCGCGCGGCCTGAGGTCGGTGCTCGAGGTTTCGATGCTCGACCTGATGTTCGAGCTACCCTCGATGGATCACCCCGAGGAAGTGGTGGTCGGCGAGGACTGTATCGAGAAAGGAGAGCGGCCGCTGGTCGTTTTCGAGAAGGACAAGGCGGAGCCGGCCTAGCCTCCGTCAGAGCGAGCGGGTTTTTTCGCGAGGAATTTGTATGGCTGAATTGGACCAAGCATCGCGGGCTCCGGACGCCTCGACCGCTCCGCTGCTGCCGCTGCGCGACATCATCGTCTTTCCCCACATGGTCGTGCCCCTCTTCGTGGGACGGGAGAAGTCGATAGCCGCCCTGGAAGAGGCGATGCACAACGACAAGTACGTGCTGCTCGCCGCCCAGAAGCAGGCCAAGATCAACGATCCCGGACCGGACGACATCTTCGAGGTGGGGACGCTCGGCACGGTCGTGCAGTTGCTGCGGCTGCCGGACGGCACGGTCAAGGTGCTGGTCGAGGGCAAGCAACGCGCCAGCGTGCGGCGCTACCTGCCGCGCGAGGAGTTCTTCCAGGTGGAGTACGAGCTGGTCGCCGAGGTCTCTGATCCGTCGGTGGAGATCGAGGCGATGATGCGCGAGGTGCAGGGCACCTTCGAGACCTACCTCAAGCTCAACAAGCAGATTCCGCCCGAGATGCTGATGACGGTGCAGGGGATAGACGATCCCTCGCGCCTGGCCGACACGATCGTCGTCCACCTCGCTTCGATCAAGCTCGACGATCGCCAGCGGATCCTGGAGGACGCCGATCCTCGCAGCCGCCTGGAGAAGCTCTACGAGCTGATGCGCTCAGAGATCGAGATCCTGCAAATGGAGCGCCGCATCCGCTCGCGCGTCAAGAAGCAGATGGAAAAGACGCAAAAGGAGTACTACCTCAACGAGCAGATGCAGGCGATCCAGCGCGAGCTGGGGGAGAAGGACGAGTTCCGCTCCGAGCTGCAGGAGATCGAGCAGAAGCTGAAGAAGAAGAAGGGGATCAGCAAAGAGGCGCTGGACAAGGGGCTGCGCGAGCTGAAGAAGCTGCAGATGATGTCGCCGATGAGCGCCGAGGCGACCGTGGTGCGCAACTACCTGGACTGGATGGTCTCCCTGCCCTGGGGCGAGCGCTCCGAGGAGAACTACGACATCGACGAGGCCGAGCGGATCCTCGAGGAGGACCACTACGGCCTCAAGAAGATCAAGGAGCGGATCCTCGAGTACCTGGCGGTCCAGGCGCTGGTCAAGAAGCTCAAGGGCCCGATCCTGTGCTTCGTCGGTCCGCCCGGGACCGGCAAGACCTCGCTGGCCAAGTCGGTGGCGCGCGCCACCGGGCGCGAGTTCATCCGCCTCAGCCTGGGTGGCGTGCGCGACGAGGCCGAGATCCGCGGCCACCGGCGCACCTACATCGGGGCGCTGCCGGGCAAGATCATCCAGCATCTCAAGAAGGTCGGAACCGCCAACCCGGTCTTCCTGCTCGACGAGGTCGACAAGATGAGCTCCGACTTCAGGGGCGATCCGGCCTCGGCTCTGCTCGAGGTGCTCGACCCCGAGCAGAACCACATGTTCAACGACCATTATCTCGATGTCGACTATGATCTCAGCGATGTGCTGTTCATCACGACCGCCAACCTGCTCAGCGGGATCCCGCTGCCGTTGCAGGACCGCATGGAGATCATCGAGCTGAGCAGCTACACCGAGTTCGAAAAGCTCAACATCGCGGTGCGCTACCTGATTCCGCGCCAGCGGGCCGAGTGCGGCCTGGAGAACGTGGATCTGACGATCAGCGAAGGCGCGGTGCGCACGATCATCAACCACTACACTCGCGAGGCCGGCGTGCGAAAGCTGGAGCGCGAGATCTCGTCGCTGTGCCGCAAGGTGGCGCGCAAGGTGGTCAAGGAGGGCGAGGATATCGAGGTCGAGATCGGCGCCCGCGACGTGCCGCGCTACCTGGGCGTGCCCAAGTTCACCGTCAGCAGGAAGGAGGAGGAGGATCGCGTCGGCCTGGTCAACGGCCTGGCGGTGACCTCCACGGGCGGCGACCTGCTGCCCACCGAGGTGGCGGTGGTTCCGGGCAAGGGCAAGCTGATCCTGACCGGCAGCATCGGCGACGTGATGCAGGAGGCCTCGCGGGCCGCGCTCTCCTACGTGCGTTCGCGGGCCGGCATCCTGGGCCTGGACAAGGACTTTCACCAGCAGCTGGACTTGCACGTGCACTACCCGGAGGGCGCGGTGCCCAAGGACGGACCCTCGGCCGGGATCACCGCCGGCACCTGCCTGGTCTCGGCGCTGTGCCGCTCTCCGGTTCGCTCCGACGTGGCGATGACCGGGGAGATCACGCTGCGCGGCCGCGTGCTGCCGGTGGGGGGCGTCAAGGAGAAGATCCTGGCCGCGCACCGCGGGCGCGTGCACACCGTGGTGATGCCCAAGGAAAACCGCAAGGACATCCACGAGATCCCTTCCCGGGTGCTCAAGTCGATGCGGCTGGTGCTCGTCGATCACATGGACGAGGTGCTGCACGAGGCCCTGGCCGATCGCGAGGTGGCGGACAGGTTCGGCGACTCCCAGGACGTGATGGTCTACCAGGAGGGGCGGCTGGTGAAGCAAAGCGAGCTGTCCTCCGAGAACGAGGCGGCCCGAGCGCCCTGAAGGCCGCCGGAGCTTTTCGAGATGAGGCGTTCTGCGCGGTCGACTCTTCTGCGGGTGGCCGCGCTGTGCGCGATCTGCTCGCTGGCGGTCTGCGCGGCCCGGGCCGGAGAGCCGCGCTGGACGGTGCCGCGCACCAGCGAGCCTCCGATCACGACGGACGGGGGGCACCTCGTCGAGGGGACCTCGACCGCACCGGAGTGGAGCTGGCGGGCTCACCTCGGCGCGCGCTACGCCTACGGAGGCGGGCTGGCCGACCGTTCCTCGCGCGCGCTGCTCGACTTCGCCTTCGGCCTGGGGCTGCCGCTCGACCTGGAGGCCGCGCTGGCGATGCCGCTGGGCTGGACGGTCGGAGAGCGCGAGCCGGCCGATCTCGACGCCGGGCACCGCGAGCTGGTCGGAATGGGCGCAAGCGGCTGGGGGATCGGCGATCTGCGCGCAGCGCTGCTGTGGAGCTGCGCCGCGGCCGACGACGGCGGGCTGGGCTTTCTGCTGGGCCTGGAGGCCGGGATTCCCACCGGCGATCACGAGAGGCTGCTGGGCGAGGGAGGGTTGTGGGGCGACGCGTTCGCCGCGCTCGCCTTCCAGGTGCTGGGCGCCCGGGCCTCGCTCAATCTGGGCTACCGGCTGCGGCCCCGGCACGCGGTCCGCTCCGGGTCGAGGCGCTTCGAGCAGGACGACGAGGTGTTCTGGCGCCTGGCGCTGCGAATTCCCAAAAAGCACGACGTGGCCTGGTCGCTGGAGGCGGCCGGCGCGGTGGTGACCGCGACCGGCGACGGCCCCTGGCCCGAGCCCGACTCGCGACCGGTGTGGCTGGGAGGCGGGGTCGACTTCCCGATCACGCGCCTGCATCGGCTGGGCCTCTTTCTGGGCTTCGGGGTCGCCGGCGAGGAGCCGCCCCTGTTCTCGGCCGGGCTGCGCTTCAGCTGGCAGCCGGTCCTGCCGGACGAGGACGGAGACGGAATCCGCGGAGCGAGAGACGAGTGCCCGCTGATGGCGGAGGACTACGACGGATTCGAGGACGAGGACGGCTGCCCCGACCTGGACAACGACGAGGACGGCTTCCCCGACGACGAGGACGCCTGCCCGGATAAACCGGCCGAAAGCTTCTCCGACGACGGCTGCTGACGCGGATCGACCCGCCCAGATCGGGCTTGCCCGCGGCCGCGCGGCAGATTCCGATTCCCGACATGTTGAAGAGCGTAGAGATAGAGAGGTTCCGCGGGATCCGCGAGGGCCGGGTGGAGGAGCTGGCGCCGGTGACGATCTTCGTCGGGCCCAACGGCAGCGGCAAGTCGACGCTGCTGGAGGCGATCTTCTGCGGAGCCGGCGCGGTCGGGGGGAACAACTTCTATTCTTGGAAGAGCGGCAAGTTCCAACCCAGTGGTGGCGGGGGTCTTTTCTCGATCAGGCACAACGAGGGCTCTTTTCCGGTTCATCCGGATCCGGCCGTGTTGGCGCCTAGTGCCTCGTCAACCCGACGATTTCGGGTACGGGGCGAGAGATCATCGGCGAGGCCAAGGAACGACGACGAAGGACTGGCGGTGCCAATTCGAGGAGGAGTGACGCAGGGATCGTCGATGAGGGCCGGCCCGACCCGGCATTGTGGGGTTGACGAGGCACTAGCGCCCCAGGCGAATCGCGACGAACAGGCGGGTCAGGCCCATTATCACCGCAGGCACTCTGCGTTTGAGATTGATCGACGGCGCCCGCTTCTCCGCAATCGCGACCGGGATTTCGACGACTCGCAACCCCTCCCGCTGAGCGCGGATAACGAACTCGGAGGCAAACAGGTCTCTACCCACGATGCAGGACTCGACCACCGGGAGCAACGCCTCGCGCCTGAACGCCTTGAGCCCGTGCGTATCCGTGCCGCGAAAACCGAGCAGCGCTCTCAGCATTCCGTTGATCACGAGAGTTGCGGCGCGACGCCCCAGAGGTCGTCGATCTTCGGCGCCTGGCATCGCCTTGGATCCCACCACCATCTCCGCCTCCCCTCGGTCCAGCATCTCCACCGCGCGCAGGTGGAAACCGACATCGCAGATGTCGATCTCGTCGCAAGCCACAATCCTTCCACGCGCGATCTCGATGCCTTGTCGCAACGCCAACCCGTAGTCCGGCCTCGGTGCCGAGATGTGCCGCACCCCTCCGATCTCGTCGCAGATCTCACGGGCCAGCTCGGCGGTGCGATCGGTGCTGCCGTTTTCGGCCAGCACGATCTCCCAGCTCCTCTCCTGGCGCGACAGCTCTCCTGCCAGCTCGCGCACTGCGCCGCGCAGAATCTCTTCCTCGTTGTGGATCGGAATCACCACCGAGATATCGACGCTCTGGTCTCGCTCCATCACTCTCATCTCCGTCGCGCCGCCATGACTACTCTTCCCGTGCGCGATCCGCCGCATCCATCCCCTGCACCAGCGCGTCCTCCATCGCCGCGTACTCCCAGCGCCCGTAGCGCCCCACCGGGAAGATGCCGCGCTTCTCCAGCCACTCGATCAGCTCGTCCCTGGCCGAACGATACCGAGCATCGTAAAGTACGTAGGCTCGGCCGATCCAGCGCGGCCGCACGAAACTGATGTCCGCCTCGCTTTCGATCAGACCCATTTCGACAAGCCCCGAAATCAGCCGGGGCCTAAGCCTGCCGAGATCCACGGGGCTACGCGAGGCCAGCTCCACGTACAAAGCTCCCTTGCCCGGAGGAGCCATCCGATCAGAAAATTCAGAGTAGGCGCCCACCCGGTAGAACGGGTAACGCCGCTCCGGAGCGTAGCACCAGTGATGCGAGGTTCCAGGGGGTCGCTCGAGCGCGATGTCCAGGTAACGCAGCCCGGCGCAGCGAAGAGCTCGCCCGGCCGCGGCTATTCGCTGCGGAGGATCGACTAGCGAGCCGATCAACCGGTCGAGCGGAAGCGAGGAGATCAGCGCTCGGTAAGGCTCCCAGCTCCCTCCTACGCGGACGCGCCGCCCTTTGAAATCGACGGCCGTGCAGGCGCGACCCGTTTCGATCCTGCCCGCTTGGCGCGCCATCTCGTCGGCGAGACGACCGATTCCGCCGCGCGGGTAGTAGAAGACCGCGTTGTACCCCATCCCTTCCTGCGCCAGGCCCACCGCTCCGCCGATCACCTCTCGCAGCTCGGGCACGGGCACGAACCTGTCGCACCACGCGTCGGTGATCTCCGCCGGATCCACGCCCCACAGCTTGCGGTTGTAGGGAACCATGAAATGCCGCGCGATGCCCTCGCCGAAGTTGGCGCGCGCGAACTCGTCGAAACGCCGAGAGTCGACCCGCTTTCCTCCGCGAGCGGCCCAGGCTCGCACGAAGCCCTCCAGGCACTCGGCCGCGATTTCGGGCGGCAAGCCGTCGAGGTTGGCCTGAAACGGATAGCGCGTGTACACCCCGTGCGACCAGATCCTCGACCGCCGCTCGATCTCCAGCAGTTCGTCTTCGATCATGCGGCGCACCAAGCGCAACGCGCGCGGCTGCGAGAGGTGCAACAAATGACCCGTGCGGTCGAAGCGAAAGCCCCCCTCCTCCACGGTTTCCGAAAGCCCGCCGACTGTCTCCCTCCGCTCGAACAGGCGATATCCCCGCCGTGCGCGCAAAGCCGCCGACAATCCGGCCAGCCCCGCGCCCAGAATCACGATCGGATCGCGTTTCGCCGTCATGGCTCAATCCGTTCGAGCGGAAGAACGAACCGCTCGTCATTTCGATTCGCCGCGCCGGAAGTCCCCACCGGAAAGACCGTCTGGACCCAGCAGGCCGCGGGCCATCTTGTACTCGAAAAACCCCATCAGGTCGGATTCCAGGACGCTCCTCAGCAGCGTTCTGGCGCGCTTCTCATCCCCTCCCTCGGCCAGTAACCTCAGAGCGACGTAGAAATCCGCCTCGGCCAGCTCCCCCTTGTTCACTGCCCCGGCTCGCAACTCCTCCGCCGAGATTCTCCCGGTGAACTGCCGAGCCAACTGATCCTGCCAGCTCTCGCCGTCGCTCTGCTCGAGGTATCCCCGCGCCAGATCGAACGATTCGCCGCTCTTCCTCAGCGCCAACCCCTCGACCCACAGCGAGTAGTAGATCTTCCACATCGCCTCGATCTGGTCCTGGTTGTAGGCCAGCCGGTAGAACGCCTTGGCGTCCTCGAGGCGTTCGCTCATCACCAGATGGGAGATGACCTCCGCGTAGGTCGCCTGGCGGTCCGGATCTAGGCGGACGGCCCGACGAAACGACTGCTCGGAAGCCTCGTGGTCGCCCAGCTCGTCGTGCAGCACCCCCTGTCGCACCGCCGCCTCCGGCTCCTGGGAGGCCGGAATCGTCGCGGTCTTCCACTCGGCGAGCGCCTGCTCGAAATCCGACCTGGCCAGATCCTCCTCGCCGGCGTCGACCCGGCAGCCGCCCCGCCGCTCGTAGAGCAGAGCCCGCCAGTAGGAGGGATCGCCTCCAGGAGCGTAGTCCTCCATCTCGAGCGCCTCGTCGATCAGCTCGACCGCTCTGTCGTTCTCCCCTCTGAGGTGCCTGATGCGCGCGATCTTCATCACCGACAAGACCATCTCGGGCCACAGCCGGCGCGTTCGCTCGAAGAGCTTTTCGGCCCGTTCGATGTAGCCGTTGTCGAACTCCACCTCCCCGGCGGTGAACAACAGAGAGGCCGAGGCGGCGCGCAGCTCCTCGCTCTCGACCTGCCCGCTTTTCATGGAGCGCTCCACCAGCTCGTCGGCCACATTCACGACGCGTCGCGAAGCCTCGAAATCCTGCCTGCGGTGCAGCTCGTACATCGCCACGCGCACGAGCTCCATCGCCTGCGTCACGACCTCCTCGGCGGGCGAGATCCGCGCCGCCTCCACGTAGAAATCCACCGCGCACTCGTAGCGGTCCAGTCGCTCGAGGAAGCGTCCGGCGCAAAGCGGGTAACGCGGATCCTCTTCGTCCCCGGCGCGGGCCAGCACGCAGGCGCGCAGCCCGGCGCGGGGATCGTCTGCCCCGATCAGCCCGGCCAGCGCGAAGTAGTTCTCCGCGACATCGCGCTCGGCCTCGATGTCCTCGAGCAGATCCACGTATTCACCACCGACCTCGGAACGTTCGGAGAGCTCGCGCATCCTGCCGAGCGCACCGGCGGTGTCGCCGGCCAGGAAGTAGATGTGGATCATGTCCTTGGCCATTCCGCCCTCCTGCAGCACGGCTCGCAGCAGGAAGGCGGGCACGCCGCCGCTGCTCCTCTCGACCTGCTCCAGACGCGAGAGCAGCACGGCGTGCCTCTGGAGCAGCAGCTCGCCGAGGCGATCCACCACCTCGCGATCGGGAACGAGTCGCACCATCCCCTCGTACATGTTGATCAGGGAGGTCAGCCGCTCCATGTCGTCCTCGATCACCCGGCGCGCGGACTCGGACCACTCGGACAGCTCTCGATAGCGCTGCTCGTGGCGCACGTCGTCCGGCTCGGCGAGCATCAGGTAGCGGTGACCGGCCAGCACCAGCGACTCGTTTCCGCGCTGCCGGAAGACCTCGACCAGCCAGCGCGCCATCGGTACCACCGCCCGGCTCACCTCCCGGGACTGGAAGTCCACCGGCGCGTTGAGCGCGATCGCATCGTGGAACACCTCGAGGCGCTCATCGATCTCCTCTGCGGGCGTCGAGGAGAACTCGCGCGCATGGTGCTCCGCCAACAGGTCGCGCAGAGGCCGCCGCGAAGGATGCCGCTGGGGCAGCAGCAGCAGGCGCTTCTCCCAGCGCGCGACCTCTTGCGGCCGAATGCTCTCCGGCAGATCGAGCGGCTCCAGATCCCGTTCGTCCCTGCTGTCCGGCTCGACGACGGCCGGAGGCGAAGCTCCGCCGCAGGCGGCACAGACGCAGCAGGCGAGCGACAGAACAATCACGTGGTTGCAGCGCAGCATGGCGGGAGTGTATGTGGTTCACTTCAGGCGCGCAAGGAGGCCAGTTCGATGAGCGAGCGCACTCGACACGAGCCGTACGACCGCCGCAGGCTGGCCTCGTTGCGCGAGAGGCTGGAGGCACGAGCCCGCATCTTCGCCGCGATCCGAGACTGGTTCGCGACCAACGGATTTCTCGAGGTGGAAACCCCGATCCGCATCCCGGCGCCGGCTCCCGAGATCCACATCGACGCCGAGCCGTGCGGCGACCGTTACCTGATCGCCTCGCCGGAGCTCCAGATGAAACGGCTGCTGGCGGCCGGATACGAGCGCATCTTTCAGATCTGTCGCTGCTTCCGTCGCGGCGAGCGGGGAGACCGTCACCTCCCCGAGTTCACGATGCTGGAGTGGTACCGCGCCGGAGGTGGACCTCGGGATCTGATGCGCGATTGCGAGGAGCTGCTGCACGCCGGGGCCGAGGCCACGGGCTCTTTCCCATTAGTGGAGCGCTACGGATTCCGCATCGACCTTTCCGCGCCGTTCGAGCGGATCGAGGTCGCGGGCGCCTTCGAGCGCGCTGCGGGCTGGCGACCGGGCGCCGATCCCGATCCCTCCAGGTTCGAACGGGACCTGGTGGAGAGAGTCGAGCCGAGCCTCCCCGCCGATCGACCGGTCTTTCTCGATCGCTACCCGGCCGCGATGGCATCGCTGGCCCGGATCTGTCCGGAAGAACCGGACACGGCCGAACGTTTCGAGCTCTACGCCGGCGGTCTGGAGCTGGCCAACGGCTTCGGCGAGCTGACCGACCCGGCCGAGCAGCGCGGCCGTTTTGTCGCCGAGCGAACCGCACGCAAGAAGGCGGGCAAAGACGTCTACCCTCTCGACGAACGTTTCCTCGCAGCTCTCGAGCTGGGCCTGGCTCCCTGCGCCGGAATCGCGCTCGGCCTGGATCGGCTGGTGATGCTGCTGACCTGCGCCGAGAGCATCGACGAAGTCGTCGCCTTTCCCGAGGGAACTGCGTAGAATCACTCGAACCATGCGATTCCCGTTTGCCAGTTTCTTTTTGCCGATCGCAATCGCGGTGATCGCCGGCTGCGGATCGTCGCGCCGTTCTCCGGCCGCTCCCAAGCACGTCGCGGTCGCCTACCCGCGGGCCGGCGAGAACGACACCGCGGTCTTCGACGACCTCCCGGTCCAGCTCTACTTCGCGCCGCAAAGCCCGCCTAGCGGGACAGAGGTGCTGCGTCCGATCCGTGCGCGCGGCGCGGCTCCCGCGGATGCGGGAGGCTGTCGCCGGGCCGGGATAGAAGGTCTGCGCCGCCTGCAGCTGATCGCCACCCGCCATCGGGCGGAAGCAGTGGTCAACATCAGGGCCACGTGGAACGGAGAGACCGCCTGCGACGACACCACCTTCACCTGCACTCTGGCGCGCGGTCGGTACCAGGTGGTCTGGGAGGGAGCGCTGGCGCGCCTGCCGGAAGAGGCGGGATCGGGAGAAGAAGAAGATTCCGCCTCGCGCCTGCGGGAGCTCCAATCCCTTTACTACCGCGGGCTGATCACGCGCGAGGAGTTCCTGCAGCGAAGAAGAGTTGTCCTGGACTCTCTTTGATTCTTTTCCAAACTCGTGGACATTATTCAACAAACGACGACCCTATTGTTAGCTCTCCCATATTCCACTAGAATTCAAAAAATTGGACGCATTTAGAAAAGCGCATCAATCGACAAGGAGATGGTATCGATGTTCAAGAACCTCTTTGCATGGGTCGCGGTGTGCTCGCTGGCCGTCGGTCTGTCCTGCGGTTGCTCGTTGATCGTCCCGGAGGCCGAGGACGATACCAGCAGTGACGCGGATACCGACGCCGACAGCGACGCGGACACGGATACCGACGTGGACACGGATGCTGATGCCGACACCGATACGGATACAGATGCCGATACGGATACGGATATTGACGCTGATACCGACACCGACACCGACACCGACACCGATACCGATACCGACACCGACACCGACACCGATACGGACACGGATACCGACACCGACACCGATACCGATACCGACACGGGCACCGGGACCGGTTCGGGCCCGATCGCTTGCGACGAGACCAACGCCGAAGAGCTGTGCGGATCGCCAGATCTCTGCGTGGACGGCTGGTGCTGCGACACCGCCTGCGACGGCCCTTGCCAGAGCTGCGGCGAGCCGGGTTTCGAGGGCATCTGCACCGACTACGTTTACGGAAACGACCCCGAGGATGATTGCGATACCTGCCGGGTCTGCAACGGAGCCGGCGGCTGCGTTCTGGTCGCCAACGGCGCCGACCCGATGGAGGACTGCGCCCAGGAGGATCCGGAGACCTGCGGGCTGACCGGGATGTGCAACGGGTCGGGCGCCTGCGCCATGTACCCGTCCGGCACGATCTGCGGGGACGCGTTTTGCTCGGACGTCTCGGACGGCTACTCGATGCTGAGCGAGCACCTCTGCGACGGCGCGGGGACCTGCGTGGAGGACTCTCACACCTGCGGCGGGTTTTCCTGCAACGCGGACCTGGACGCCTGCCTGGAGACCTGCATCGACGAGGAAGACTGCACGAGTGGCTTCACCTGCGAGGACGGGGTCTGCACCGGCGCGTTGACCGACGGGGAGGAGTGCTACCTGAACAGCGAGTGCGCAAGCGGTTTCTGCGTCGACGGCGTCTGCTGCGAGAACGCCTGCGAGGAGCTGTGCCACGCCTGCGACGTCGCCGGCAACGAGGGGCTCTGCACGCAGGTCCCGGAGAACACCGACGAGCGCAACGATTGCCCCGTCTGCTACGTCTGCGGTCCGGAGGCCGAGTGCGTGAACGTGCCGTACGGCGAGGACTACGCCGAGGACTGCACGGAGGACGAAGATCCGTTGGGTTGCGGTCTGACCGGCTTTTGCAGCGGCACCGGGGAGTGCGAGCTGCGCGGCACCGAGTACTTCTGCGGCGACCCGACCTGCGTCGACAACGAGCCGGACGCCAGCATTTACACCGAGTACCTCTGCGACGGCGAAGGGAGCTGCGCCCCGGAGGAGAGCACCTGCGGCAGCTTCGTTTGCGCCGACGAGATGTCGTGCCTGATGGAGTGTTTCGACAGCAGCGAGTGCGTGGGCGACAGCATCTGCATCGACGAGGTCTGCACCGCGGCCAAGGCCGACGGCGAAAGCTGTCTGTACGACTACGAGTGCGACAGCGGCAACTGCGTGGACGACGTCTGCTGCGGGTCGGCCTGCGACGGAGCGTGCGAGCGCTGCGACATCGAGGGCTTCGAAGGTGTCTGCACCTACGTGCTCGACGACAGCGACCCGGACGACGACTGCCCCACCTGCGAGGTATGCGTCTCGGGGGCCTGCGCTCCGGCGCTGGAGGGGACCGACCCGGCCAACGACTGCTCTCCCGGTGCGGACGGCGAGTGCTCGACCACGGGCGACTGCGACGGCGCGAGCGCGTGCGAGCTGCGCGGCAGCGACTACCAGTGCGGGACGACCTGTCTCGACGCGGCCGAGGCGCCGCTGTACTGCGACGGCACGCTGGGCGGCTGCACGATCATGGGGACCTACGAGCCGTGCCCGAACGACTACGCCTGCGCGACCGAGGAGGTCTGCGCGGCGACCTGCGTCGACGATTTCGACTGCGCTGACGGCTACTTCTGCGATCCGGGCGGATCGTGTCTGCCGCTGGTCGTGCTGGGCGAGAGCTGCCTGGAGAGCTACGAGTGCGACAGCGGTCTGTGCGTGGACGACGTATGCTGCGACGGCGACTGCGCCGGGCTCTGCGAGTCGTGCGCCCTGGCCGGCTCCGAGGGCTACTGCACCGCGATTCCTGCCGGCGAGGACCCGGACGACGAGTGCGAGGTCTGCGAGGCCTGCTCGGCGAGCCAGCTCTGCGAGCCGCTGGACGGCGTGCTGGAGCCCAACGGTGCTTGCAGCGACGCCAGCGACTGCGGGCACACGGGGACCTGCATCAGCGGCGCCTGCCAGTACGTGGCGCCGGACACCCCCTGCGGGGATCCGATCTGCGACTCGACCGACCCGCAGAACCCGGTCTTCACCAGCTACTACTGCGACGGGAGCGGCACCTGCGTGGAGGACATCGGAGCCTGCGGCGGCTACCAGTGCGCGGACGACAGCTCCTGCCAGCAGAGCTGCAGCGCCGACGAGTGCGCGGAAGGCTACTACTGCGAGGCAGGCGTCTGCACCGCCGACCTGGTGCTCGGCTCCGAGTGCTCGCTAAGCTCGGAGTGCGAAAGCGGCCTGTGCGTTGACGACCACTGCTGCGAGAGCGAATGCACCGGGGAGTGCATGACCTGCGACAACAGCGACGGCCTCTGCCTTCCCGAGGCGGACGGCACGGTCGGCTTCCACGGAGCCACCTACTCCGACCCGGACTGCGCCGGCAGCTGCCAGGTCTGCAACAGCTCCGGTGCTTGCCGGGCGGTCGTGGCGACAGACGGCGAGGGCGAGACGCTGGGCGACCCGAAGAACGACTGCACCGAAAATCCCGACCCGACCAGCTGCGGCCGCACCGGCGTCTGCGCCGACGGCCTGGGATACTGCGAGCGCTACGGACCCGAGACGCTCTGCGACACCACCTGCGAGATCGGCGGCGACGAGTTGGTCTACGACTGGCACTGCTCGGGCGGACAGACCAGCACCTGCACGCAGGACGCGAGCGGCACCGAGTGCGCCGGGCACCTGACCTGCGCCGACGAGGAGAGCTGCCTGAGCACCTGCTCGGTCAACGCCGACTGCCAGCCCTCCACCGACTACTGGTGCGACGGCGGCACCTGCGTGGCCAAGTACGCGCTGGGCACGACCTGCACCTCCGGCTCGCAGTGCGCCTCGGGAATCTGCAAGGACGGGGTCTGCTGCGACGGCTCCTGCGGCGGCCTGTGCGAGGCCTGCGACCTGGCCGGCTCCGAGGGCTACTGCACGCCGATCGCGGCCGGCGACGATCCGGACGGCGAGTGCGAGGACAACCTGTGGTGCAACGGAGCCGACACCTGCGACGGCAACGGAGCCTGCCAGCACGAGTTCGCCGGCGGCACGCGCTGCGAGGGCGGAGGCGAGTGCAACGACACCTGCGACGAGCAGAACGACGACTGCTTCACTTCCTCTGGAACCGACTGCGGAGACGGACCCGCCGAGTGCTCCGGACAGGACACCTGCGACGGAGCGGGAACCTGTCAGCCGAACCACTTCGAGACGACCACCGTCTGCCGCGAGGCGGCCGGAGACTGCGACGTGGCCGAGACCTGCACCGGCTCCTCGGACACCTGCCCGGCCGACGAGTACGAGCTGGGCACGGTGGTCTGCCGCGAGGCAGCCGGAGAGTGCGACGTGGCCGAGACCTGCACCGGCTCCGGACCCGACTGCCCGGTCGACGAATTCGAGTCCGTGGGCACCGGCTGCGGAGATCCGGGCGACAGCGAGTGCGACAACCCGGACACCTGCGACGGCGCCGGAACCTGCCTCGACAACCTAGAGCCCAGCAGCACCACCTGCGGAGACACCGGCACCGAGTGCACAAACCAGGACTACTGCGACGGTTCCGGTTCGTGCCAGGACTACGGCTTCGTCTCCGATGGCACCAGTTGCGGAGACGGTCCCACCGAGTGCTCCGGGCAGGACACCTGCGACGGAGCGGGAACATGTCAGCCCAACGACTTCGACTCCAGCGTCACCTGCGGCGACGACGGCACAGAGTGCATCAACCAGGACTACTGCGACGGATCCGGTTCGTGCCAGGACTACGGCTTCGTCTCCGACGGCACCAGTTGCGGAGACGGTCCCACCGAGTGCTCCGGGCAGGACACCTGCGACGGAGCGGGCACCTGTCAGACCAATGATTACGGCACCAGCACCACCTGCGGAGACACCGGCACCGATTGCATCAACCAGGACTACTGCGACGGCAGCGGATCGTGCACCGACAACGGCTACGCGGCTTACGGCACCTCCTGCGGAAGCTCGAGCGATACCCAGTGCGACGATCCGGACTTTTGCGACGGAAATGGTGTCTGTCTGGACAACTACGAGCCCAACGGCACCGGCTGCGACGACAACCAGTGGTGCACCTGGACCGACGAGTGCGACGGCAACGGCAGCTGCGTCGGCTCGGGCGACACCTGTCTCAACGGCGGCACCTGCGAAGAGCCGACCGATACCTGTGACTGCTCGGCGGTGCCCAACTACTACGGCACCTACTGCGAGCAGTGCATTGTCTACGTGGATCAGCTCGCCACGGGCGCCAACGACGGGAAGAGCTGGGCCGATGCATACAACGACCTCGAAAACGCGATCATTTACGCCGACAACCAGGATCCGCCCTGCGAGATCTGGGTGGCCGAGGGCAGATACGCCGTCAGTTCTTTCTCGTCCTACACCGTCGAGATGCGCTCCGGCGTCAAGCTCTACGGTGGGTTCGCCGGCTGGGAGACCTCCTTCGCGGACCGCGATTCAAAGGCCAATCTCACGCTGCTTGACGGATTCGGCGCGGTGGATCACGTGGTCAGCTGCACCTCGTCGACGGGTTGCGACAGCGAGTCGGTCTTGAGCGGATTCGTGATCACCGGCGGCTACGCCGACGGGGCCAGCCCCGACTGGGACGGTGGTGGTATCTACATCGATACAAGCCATTCTCCGCTGTTTGCCCAGAACGTGATCTCTGAAAACAAAGCGTTTCACAGCGGCGGCGGAGTCTATGTCGCAGGCGGCTCTCCAGATTTCGACAACTGCGTTATCGCTGCCAATGAAATCGTCAATAACTCCTCGGATCTTAGCGGCGGAGGCCTGTTCGTGAACAGCTACGGATCCGTGCACGTCACAAACACTGTCTTTGCCGGCAACACGGGCGACTACTACGGCGGAGGCGCATACCTGGTTGGATACGCCTCGTTCGAGAACTGCACTTTCGTCGGAAACCATGTCCGCGACAATCACGGTGGC
Source organism: Polyangia bacterium (assembly GCA_046484285.1). GTDB lineage: Bacteria > Myxococcota_A > Polyangia > JAAYKL01 > JAAYKL01 > CAZHCG01. The sequence continues at coordinate 61,270 of JAWOBP010000098.1, read as the reverse complement.
GGTATCTCCTGCTATGATGCAACCGCCGACATCAAGAACTGCACCTTCTTCGCCAACGAGGCGTACGGTGGTGGAGCGATTAGGGTCAACGGCTCGTCTTCGGTATTCACGATCGACAACACCATCATGTGGGGCGACGTGGCCACCGGGGGTACCGATCCCGAGATCATGCATTCCGGCGGAACCATCGAGCTCAACTGGAGCGACGTGGCCGGCGGCTGCGGCACGTGCAGCGGCGGCACCGGCATGCTGGACACCGACCCGCTGTTCTACCTCGATGCCGAGCCTCTTCTGACCGCGACCGGTCAGTGGGAGCGGGTCTACTACCTGCCCGAGGTCGGCCAGACCGTGCTGCGCGACGAGGATCGGCCCAGGGTCGCGGGCAGCCTCAGCCACATGTACGTCAAGCCTCGCGACACGGACGCGCGCTTTTTGCCGATCGCGAGCAACGACGGCTACGAGATCCGGGTCTGGGGCGACCTGACCGACTTCGTGACCGCCGGCGACAGCTACCAGCTGGTCGACCTGCGCCTCAGCAGCACCTCGCCGCTGATCGACGTCGGCTGCGACAGCTGCGGAGGCACGGGCTCTCCCGACTACGACATCCGCGGCGAGCCGCGCTACGACATGCCGGGCGACGGATATTCCGGGAGGATCACCGACCAAGGCGCGTTCGAAGCCGAGGACGACTGCATCGTCTACGTGGATCGAAACGCTAGCGGAGCCAATAACGGTACCAGCTGGGCCGACGCCTACAACGACAACACGACGGGCATCCAGACCGCGCTCGACGACGCCTCCAACCAGTCCTCCTCGGCCTCCAAGGGCTATTGCGAGGTATGGGTCGCTGGAGGCACGTATTACCTTTATGATAGTAATTCCTTTAACACCATACATCTTAGGGACAACGTCCACATGACCGGCGGTTTCGATGGAACGGAAACCTCTGTCCGGCAATCGGACCACTACGGCAATACAACCAGTCTGTTTGGTCAACAGGACGGAAACTCGTCCAACCGCGTCTATCACGCGCTTACCTGCGACAGTTCCTGCGGGCCCGGCACCGTCTTGCGCGGCGTGCGGGTCTACTACGGGGAGGCCGACTACTCGACTCAGGACAGCATCTATCGATACGGTGGTGGATTCTACCTGTACAACACGAGCCCGGACCTGCAGCACGTGTATTTCAGGTTCTGCAACGCCCAGGAACGCGGTGGCGCGGCCTACATCTACGGAGCTTCGGCCAACCCGCGCTTTTTCGACTTGGATTTCTACTACAACGCCGTGGAAAACTCCGACAACGACGACGGCGTGCTCGAAGGTGGCGGCGCGGTGTACGTAAGCGACACCAGCGCGGTGTTCGAATACAGCAGTTTCCAATACTGTAACGCCGACCGTTACGGCGGGGCCGTCGTGGTGAGCGGCTCCGACGCTTACTCCTCGTTCGATCATTGCGAGTTCCAAAACAATTCCGTCGCCAACAGCACCGATTTCATGTACGGAGGCGCTATCGCGGTGGAAGGCGGCGCAATCGACATCTCGAACAGCCTCTTTGCTTCGAACTGGGCTGCGGATTCCGATCCGGGTGTCGATTGCTCCGCGGCGAGCCCCACCGACCCAGATGGACTAGGTGGCGCGCTCTATTTTGAGGGAAACAGCTCCGACTACGTCGACGCTACTATCGAAAACACGATTTTCGATGACAATCGCGCCGATTACTACGGTGCTTCATACTCATATTACAGTTATGTCGACATGATAAATTGCACCTTCTACTCGAACTGCGCCTACTACTATGGCTGCGGCCGCCTGAATGTCGGAAATCTCGACGTGCTGAACTCTGTCTTCTTCGACAACACCGCCATCAAGGACTATCCCAACTTCTACCCAAATGCCTCCAGTACGCACGTCGACTGCAGCTACGTCGACTCCACCTGGAGTGGTTACACCTACGGCTACTGCTCTTACGGCAACTACGACAGCGGCGACGACGCCTCTCCGCTGGTCGATCCGGCCAACGGCGACTTCCACCTCGACGGCAGCTCCTGCACGTGCATCGACTCGGCCTACGGCACCGGCGCGCCCGCCTTCGACTACGAGGACACTCCTCGCGAGAGCGTGGGCTGCGCCGACGACGGCGCCGGCGATCCGCCCTGGTACGACATCGGCGCGCTGGAGTACCACAACTGGTAAGGCACAACCCTCGTCTCCGCCCTTGCCGAACCGCCCCACAAACTCCTGTCCACCTTAGTCCTTTTCCGGTTACAATCAGCTCGAATCTAATTCGTCGGAACGAACGACATCGAGACACGGGAGGAGATCGATGCTCACCTTTTCATCGAAGCATCTGCTTGTTGCTTTTTTACTGTTCGCCATCGCCTGCGGCTGCTCAGCGATCGTGCCGGAGTCCGACGACGGCTCTTCGAGCGACGCCGACGCGGATACCGACGCGGACGCCGACACCGACACGGACACCGACGCCGACACGGACACCGACGCGGACACCGACACGGATACGGATACCGACACCGATACCGACACGGATACGGACACCGACGCGGATACGGACACGGACACCGATACCGACACCGACACCGACACCGACACCGACACCGACACGGACACCGATACCGACACCGACACGGACACCGATACCGACACCGATACCGACACCGACACGGATACGGACACGGACACCGATACCGACACCAGCGGCCCTGTCGCCTGCGACGAGTCGAACGCCGAGGAGCTGTGCGGATCGATCGACCTGTGCGTGGACGGCTGGTGCTGCGACACCACCTGCGACGGCTCGTGCGAGACCTGCGACCTCGCCGGCTTCGAGGGCATCTGCTCGCCGATCCCCGCCGGCCAGGATCCGGACGGCGAGTGCCAGGACGGCCTGTGGTGCAACGGGGCCGACTCCTGCGACGGCGACGGCGCCTGCCAGCACGAGTTCCCGGGCGGCACGCGCTGCGAGGGCGGCGGCGAGTGCAACGACACCTGCGACGAGGAGAACGACGACTGCTTTGCGCCGATCGACACTCCCTGCGGCAGCTCGGAAGACACCCAGTGCGACAACCCCGACACCTGCGACGGGGCCGGTGAATGCCAACACAATTACGAAAGCGACGGCGTCGAGTGCGACGACGGCGAGTGGTGTACCTCGCCGGACCAGTGCGACGGAGACGGCAACTGCGCAGGAATCGGCGAGACCTGCCTCAACGGCGGCAACTGCGACGAGGGCACGGACAGTTGCGACTGCCCCAGCGGCTACTACGGCGAATACTGCGAGACCTGCGTCGTCTACGTGGACGCCGATTCCTCGGCGGGCAGCCCTGACGGCGAGTCGTGGGCGACCGCCTTCCAGTCGCTGCAAGCGGGAATCAGCGAGGCCCACCAGAACGGTTGCGACGTCTGGGTCGCGCAGGGCGTCTACTACTCCCAGGAGTACAGCGACGACACCGTGCTGCTCGCCGCCGGCGTGGGCGTCTACGGCGGCTTCGTGGCCGGGGACGAGAGCTTCGATCTGCGCGACCCGCGGGAGTTTTCGACAATCGTCGACGGCGAGGGCGCGGTGCTGCACGCGGTGACCTGCGACGATGCGTCCTCGCTCGGCTGCGACGGCGACGCTGTCTTCGACGGCTTCCACGTCACGGGCGGCAACGCCACGGGCTCCGCGCCGGACTACAATGGAGGGGGCATCTTCATCGACCAGAGCTCCGGCCAGCCGGTGCGGATCGCGGGCTGCGTGTTCTTCGACAACTTCGCAGAGGGCAACGGCAACGCCGCGGCCGTCTACGGCTCCGGTAGCGAGGCCGAGTTCGTGGACTGCCTCTTCACCGGCAACGGTGACACCATCGGCCTCACCTCTGGTGGAATATACACGGCCAGCGGAACTACGGTCGAGATCGAGCGGTGCATTCTCGCCGGCAACTACGGCGGAAACTTCGCCGGCGGCGCCTATCTCGGCGGCACGGCCCACGTCAACAACTCGCTGTTCGCCGGAAACACGATCGACTTCGACGGCGGCGGTCTCGGGATGGGCACAGATGCAAGTGCCAAGATATACAACAGCACGATAGCCTACAACTCGGCCGGCAGGAACGGAGGCGGGCTCTACCGCGGGTTCACGATGTCCAACGGCATCGTGTGGGGCAACTCGGCCGGAACCTCCGGCGACCAGATCCACAACGACGGCGAGGCATGTGAATCAAACCGCAGCGACGTGCAGGGCACCGCCGCCTCGGCCGGCTGCACCGAAAACGCGCCCAGCTGGAACACGGATCCCAGGTTCGCCCTGGACATCGCGACGTTGGCGATGAGAGGAGACTGGGAGGATATCTTCTACGACTCGACCAGCTACCAGACCGTGCTGATCGACGAGGATCGTCTGCGGCGCGACGGTGAGATCGCGGGCCTGCTGCTTCGAGTCGACGGCTCGAGCGGCGGCGATCCGCGAATGTACCCCGTCGTCTCCAACTCGGGCCCGGAGATGCGCGTCTGGGGCGACGTGACCGAGATCGCCGCGCCGGGAGACGTCTACCGCCTCTACGATTTCCACCTCAGCCCGGCCTCCCCGCTGGTCGACGTGGCCGACGACGGCCAGGCCGACAACGCTCTGGACGTCTCCGGCGCCGAGCGGGTGGACATCGTCGACGTGGGAGACTCGGGAACGATCGGAGACCTGGGCGCCTACGACGCCCAGCCGCGCTGCGTCGTCTTCGCCGACTTCCAGGCCACGGGCGGAAATGACGGCACGAGCTGGCAGGACGCCTACACCGATCTGCAAAAAGCGATCGACATCGCCTATTCCCGCTCCAGCTCGTCCCCGACCGGCCACTGCGAGGTCTGGGCCGACGACGGGCTCTTCCCCCTCTACAGCGAGCCCGGCGCCCCGATCGAGCTGGCCGGCCACGTGCACCTGCTGGGCGGCTTCAAGGGCTACGGCTGGAGTCACGACACGGAAGGCGAGTGGTCGGCGCTGCAGGCCGACTGGGCCAACACGAGCCAGCAGACCCATCTCGACGCGGGGGACGGCACCAGCGACCTGACGCATGCGCTCCTCTGCGACGGCAGCGTGACCGAGTGCGGAGAGGATACGGTGATCAGGGGAGTGACGATCAGGGACGGACGCGCGCTGGGCACCGGCGACGACGAGCTCGGCGGGGGCCTGCTGGTCAAGGACGCCTCCCCGCTCGTGATCCACAGCTCTTTTTACGACAACCGTGCCGCGATCGGGGGCGGCTCGGCCGTGCTGGGCTCCTCCTCCTCGCCCGAGTTCTTCGACGTGCTCTACCAGGGCAACTCGGCCGAGGACATCGACGGCGGCGGGCACGACACCGAGTCGGCGGCCGAGTCGACGCACCGCCACTGCCACTTCGAGGCCAACACGGCCGCGGGCAACGGCGGAGCCTACAGCTGCTACAACGGAGAGGAGTGCCTGGTTCTCGGCTCGTCGTTCAACAGCAACAGCTGCACATCTTTCAGCTGCCGCGGCGGTGCGATCTGCCTCTGGAGCGGATCGATGCTGCTCCAGGACTCCATGCTGGACAAGAACTCCGCGGACGGCTACGGGGGCGCGGTCGCCACCGCCGGCGACGCCTGGTTCGTGGGAGAGCGCAACACCTACCGCAACAACGACGCCACGTACGGCGGCGCGTTCGACAGCTACTACACCGGCACCGCCAAGATTTCCCAGGCCTGGTTCGAGGGCAACTGGGCCAGCGGAGACGTCGACCCCGGAATCGACTGCTCGGACACTCCCTCCAGCAACGGTTACGGAGGAGCGATCTACGTGTCTGGAAGCTCGGGCTACGCACCCACCCTGGAGGTGGAAAACAGCATCTTCTGGGACAACCGCGCCAGCAACGGAGGCGCCTACTACAGCAGCACCGCCACGACCAGCATCACCAACTGCACCTTCCACAGCAACTGCGCGGTCTTCGCCGGAGGCGGCATCTACGGGCTCTCCTCCGCCGACAATTCGATCGAGGTGCTCAACAGCGTGTTCGAAAACACGGCCGGAAGCTCCAGCACCGATATCACCACCGGCGACGGCATCTACGTGGACTGCAGCTTCGTCTACAAGTCGTGGCCCGGCAACAGCTATAATCTCTGCATGTACGGCAACTACGACCAGGGCGACGACATGTCGCCGCTGGCCAATCCCGACGACGGCGATTTCACTCCGGACAACTGCACCTGCACCGACGCGGCCTACGGCACGGGCGCTCCGTCCACCGACTTCTTCGGCGAGACACGCGTCAACCACCTCTGCGGCGACGATGGCGCGGGGAATCCCCCCTGGTACGACATCGGCGCGGTCGAGCGCTGACCACTCTTTTCCCTTGAAATAGACCGCGCTTACGCTCTTTGGTCGACACACACGCCCGCCACAACAGGCGCGCTTTTTCTCTTCATTGTTCGGCGAAGAACAAGTAGGATAGGATAATTCACGGTTCAAAAGGCTCTATTTGCGGGAGGAAATCGATGTCCAGCTCTCTGGTCGCTGACTTGGCGGTCGGTCTTCTGGTCCTGGCCATGGCTTGCGGCTGTTCCTTGATCGTGCCGGAAGCCGATGACGCCCCCTCGGGTGACGCCGACGCGGACACCGATACCGACGCGGACGCTGACACCGATTCCGACGCGGACGCTGACGCCGATACCGACGCGGACGCTGACACCGATTCCGATTCCGACATCGATACCGATGTCGACACGGATACGGATGTCGATACCGATAGCGACACGGACACCGAGCCGCCCACCGCTGTGATGAACGGAACGATCTCCGGCGGCGGCCTGCGGAGCTCGTCCCATTTCGAGTGCAAGGTGACGGTCGGCGGCGGAGTGTCGGCGTCGACGCAGAGCAGCTCATATAGGGCGGATCTCGGGGTAGGCGCCCTGGTGAATCAGTAGCAAAACGAGGGAGAACAACCATGAGAAGGCTTGCCATCAGCGCAGCGATCCTGGGTTTGGCTGTCTGCCGTGTGACCGGCGCCGCCGCCGAGGTGCCGGACCTGATTCCGGTCCAGGGCGTGTTGACCGACGAATTCGGCGACACGATCGACGGCTGGGTCGACATCCGGTTCGCTATCTACGACACAGAAACGGGCGCAGGCCCGATCTGGTCGGAGCTCTACAGCGGATCCAACCAGGTGGATGTCTTGGACGGCTTTTTCACCGTCTACCTCGGTTCGCTCAATTCCTTGCTGTTCGAGGATCTGCTGCCCTACCCCGAGCTGTGGCTCGGCATCACCGTGGGGGCCGACGAGGAGATGGACCGAATCCGGCTGGCCTCCGTCCCCTTCGCCGAGGAGGCGCGCTTCTGCCGACAGATCGGAGACATGGTCGCGGAGGACATCCAACCAACCCTCGATTTTTCTTGCGGCGGCGACCAGTTCCTGCGCGGTTGGGAACCGGACGGCGGCCCTGTCTGCGACGTGGACGTCACCAGCACGGGGGCGGACGGCGGCACGCTCACCGACGTCTACGCAGGCGCGGGCCTCGACAAGGACTGGGTGGCCGGCAATCCGGAGCTGTCGGTGGTCTTCGGCAACACCGCAGGCACGGTGGCCGAAGGCAACCACGACCACGCCGACGAGTACTCGCCGGTTATCAGCGGCGGACCTTGCGGCAACGGCTACTTCGTGTCGAACATCAGCGCGTCGGGTGTGATCAGCTGCACTGCGGAGGACACCGGCGCTACCTACACGGCCGGCTACGGGCTCGACTTGGCGAGCGACGAGTTCTCCGTGGATACCGATCTGATCCAGGTCTCTCTCAGCGGTGCGTGCAACACCGGCGAGTTCGTCTCGAGCATCAATCCCACCTCGGGCTCATTTACCTGCTCTACGCCGCCCGACACCAACGCCCAGACGATTTGCACCGCCGGCCAGTACCTCTCGGGCGACGGTAGCTGCACCTCGCTGCCGGAGAACTGCAGCGACTGCGACACGCACAACAGCGACCTCTACTGGGCGCTGTCCGGCAACAGCGGCACCAACCCGTCGTTCGACGCGATCGGCACGACGGACGACACCACGCTCAGATTCCAGGCCGGTGGATTCACCGCCGCGAGGTACATACCGCACAACGACTCGAACCAGGGGTCGACCTACATCGGGGGCTACGAGGGCAACCGCTCGAGCGATGGCGCCGTGTCCGCATTCATCGGCGGAGGCGGTTACTGGGTGAACTCCACCCAGGAGTATCCCAATGTCGTTTTCGACGACTTCGGCGTGGTGGCCGGCGGCTCCGGAAACGAGGCCGGAGACGGCGACTCGAATCCCGCAGCTCAGTCGTACGCCTCCGTGGGCGGCGGAGACAGCAACCGCGCCGACGGCATGTACGCGACCGTGGGAGGCGGTTTTTCCAACCGCGCCGGCGGCATCGGCGGCACGGTGGGTGGTGGCTACGACAACACCGTCTACCAATCGAACTTCTCCGTGGTCGCTGGCGGGAATGACAACTACGTCGAGAACGAGGGAACGTACAATTCCATTCTGGGCGGAGACACCAACGAAATCATGAGTGGAACCTACTCCACGATCGGCGGCGGACAGTACAACTCGTGCTACAGTGGTGATTGGGCCACGGTCCCGGGCGGATACGGCAACCTCGCTAGCGGCACCTCTTCCTTCGCCCACGGCTACCGAGCCAGGGCCGAAGAGAAAGGCTGCTGGGTCTGGTCCGACCAGAGCGACACGACCTCCACGGTCAACTGCGGAAATCCAAACAGATTCATCGCACGCGCCGCCGGAGGAGTCTACTTCTACACGAACAGCGCCATGTCCTCGGGTGTATACGTGGGCTCCGGCGGCGGATCCTGGAACAACGTCAGCGACAGGAACAAGAAGGAAAGCTTCGAGCGCGTCGACACCTCGAAGGTGCTCGACAAGCTCGCGGCGATACCTGTCACGACCTGGAAATACAAATCGGAACCTGACGGAGTACGCCACATGGGACCTGTCGCCCAGGACTTCGGTCCCGCCTTCGGGCTAGGCGACGACGAGCTGTCGATCGCAACCGTCGACGCCGACGGCGTGGCGCTGGCCGCGATAATAGGGCTGAACGAAAAGCTCGAGCGAGAGAATCTCGACCTGCGCGTGCAGAACGCCGCTCTCAGCTCACGGGTCGACAGCCTCGAGCAACGTATGGAAAGAATCGAAAGTAATGGCCGCGGCTCCGAGAGGTCAGAGCTCCCGTTCGATTGGATGTCGATCGGCGCTCTCGGCCTGGGAGTCGTGCTCCTGGTCGGCAGCAGCCGATTCACGCGCCGCAGGGGGCGCTGATCCTGCTTGCGCACCACATCAGTCGATTGTGGTACATCTCTCTGGACGGGATCCGGCGTTGCCCGACACGTGGGCCGTTGATATCATCCGCTCGATTCTCGATCGGAGAACGAGCCAGTGAAGCTGACGGTCGTCCATATCGGCGGTGCGCGCGACGGCAACAGGCGGAGCTTCGCGGACGAGCGGCGCATCCGGCTCGGTCGCGCTCCCGGCAACGACCTGGTCTTCGACAGGCCGGAAGACGGCCTTGTCTCGGGCAGCCACGCCGAGATCCGCGCCGAGGGCGACACGGCTCGGATCGTGGATCTGGGCTCGACCAACGGCACCTGGGTCGAGGGCGAGCGGATCGAGTCGCGGCGCCTGGAGCCGAGCGAAACCGTGCGGCTCGGACGCGACGGTCCCGCGTTCCGCGTCGAGATCACCGCGGCCGAGAAGCGCCCGCCCGATGAGAAGAAGTACGGCCAGCGCACGGTGGGGATGCTGATCCAGCAGGCGTTGGCCCAGGCCGGGCTGGGGCGCGTCTCGGGAACCAGCAAGTCCACCGAGTACTTCGAGGCGCTGGTCGACCGCAAGGTGCGCAGCACCTCCTCGCGACTGAAATGGATTGTGCTGGCAGCGGTCTCGCTGGCGGTGATCGGCGTCGCGATCACGGCCTGGTACATCTGGCAGAAACCGAGCGCGGTCAACGTCATCCAGCAGGTCAGCTACGGCGACGCGGCCGGCGGCAGCATCGCCGCCCGCAATCGCTACGCGGTCTTCCTGCTGGCCGGCAGCCCGGCACCCAGCCCGCTCGGCAGCGCCCAGCTCGACGGCTACTGCACCGCCTTCGCCGTCGGGCCGGACCTGCTGGCGACCAACGCCCACTGCTTGCTGGCGGGCCGGCGGCACTTCGGCTCGGTCTGGGCGCTGATGAACGGCGTGCCCAACGCCCGTTACCGCGTCGTGCAGTCCGTGGCGCACCCCGGCTACCAGGAGGGGCGCATCTCCCCCGACGTGGGCCTGGTCCGCGTCGCGACCCGCTTGCAGCACATCTGCTCGATCGCTCCGCCCTCCCAGCTCTCGCACGTGGCGCCCGGCGTGCCGGTCTTCCTCTACGGCTTTCCCGGCAGGCTCAACCGCGAGAACGCGCCCGAGGCGACCTTCGTCAAGGGCGATATTGGGCGCGTGACCGGCTTCGACCAGAAGCTGGGGGACTTCGGAAAAAACACCCTGCTCCAGCACTCCGCCTTCTCCTCGAGCGGAACCTCGGGCAGCCCGATCTTCGACTCGGCCGGCTACGTGATCGGGATCAACTCGGGAGGATACATCGAGAACGGCCAGGCGCTGGCCGGCTACAACTTTGGAATGAGGATCGACCTGTTGCAACCGCTCTTCCCGTCGATCGGGGCGCGATATCCGCAGCCCAGATGAAGCATCTCGGACGAGTGCTGTGGATCGTTCCGCTGGCCGTGCACGTCGGCTACCTGCTGGCGACCCGCGGACAGCTGCCCGTCGAACTGGGCGCCGAGCCGGGACGGGGCGGAACCGGCGTCTCGCTGTTCGTCGCCGAGTGGCTGATCGTGCTGGGGGCCGCCAACCTGGCCTTCGTCCTGCTGCACGCCCGGCTGCCCCGGATGAGCGACCGGATGCTCTCGGTCCCCGGCAAGAGCTACTGGCTTTCCACCCCCGAGCGCAGATCGATCGCGGTGGAGAAGCTACGCGGCATCGTCGAGACCGCGCTTCTGCTGCTCGACGTCTTCTTCCTGGCGGTCTACCAGCTGATCTACCAGACCAATGTCGCCGAGCCGGTTGTCTCGCTGCCGAGCACCGCCCTGATCGTGCTGTTCATGGTGGCTCCGCTGGCAGGGATCGCGCTGGCGATGCTGCTGACCCTGCGCTCGCTGGCCACCGGCGCGCGCGAGGGCCGAGGCAGGTAGCGACCGCGAAGCTCGACTCGATCGGAACGAACCGCTACACTGCTTTGCGCCGCCCCCGCCGGGGGCAGATCAACCGAGGAGACGAGAGATGTGCAGAGCGTACATGGCTGTCATCCTGGGCGCGCTGACGCTGTTCGGTTGCGGAGGACCCGCGCCGCCTCCGCCTCAGCCGCAGGAGCCGCAGGTGAGCGAGTCCGAGCAGGCGATCTCGATCATCAGGCGCTCGTTCGATGCGATGGGCGGTCTGGAGCGATTGCGGCTGGCCGGCGCCGAGGTGAAGATCGAGGCCGACGCCACGGTCGGCGATCGCGGCTTTCCGGTCTCCTACATGCTCGGCGGTCCCCGGCGCTGGCGCCTCGACTACGTCGAGCAGGGGATCTCGTACGTCTACTCCATGGACGGCTGCCGCAAGATCGTCCACGACGTGCCGGCGCGCTGCACTCCCGAGGAGTCGCTGTGGGTAACGCCGGTCCGAATCCTGGTGGGGCTGACCTTTCCAGCCGGCGACGCGGCCAAGCTGGACGCCAACTTCACGATGCGCGATCCCGTCACGATCGACGGAGAGCGGTGCGCGGTGGTCCAGATCCGTCCCAAGAGATCGAATCACCGAATTCGCGCGGCCTACTCCGACAACTCCGGCCTGCTGAGGCTCGCGAAGATCAGGGTCAAGGATTCGATGGGGAACAAGACCCACTGGGAGGTAGAAATCCCCGAGTGGGGCGAGTCGAAGAAGATGCGCGTGCCCTGGCGGCGCACGATTTCTCACGGCGGCGAGACGATCTGGGACGAACGGATGGAGAGAGTCGATTTCGACGCCTACGACTCCCGCGCCTTCGAGCTTCCGATCCCGCCGGTGACCGATCAGCCGAGCCTGATCTCTTTTCCGGCGCGAAGGGTGGTACGCGGCGAGGTTGGCGGCCAGGAAGTGGAGATTCCCGCCCCCTGCCCCACTGTGGGCGGCGGAGCGCCGACCGACAGGCCGACCGAGACGCTGCCTCCCACCGAGGCGGTGCGCATCGTCCACCGGGGCCCGGTGAGCAGCGTCTCCTCGCTGCTCGAGACTCTCGAAGGCGGCGCGATGGCCGAGGGCCGCACACCTTCCGGAGATCCGCGCGTGATGCTGCTCGAGGAACCGCCGATGGCCAAAGATCCGGCTTTGATGATCCTCTATCTACCTTTGAAAAGCGCCGAGAAGAAGGTGGAGATCGAAGGTCTGTAGGGCGAGGACCGGGGCCCGGCACTACTTGTCTTCATCCAGGATCTCGTCGGGATCGATCTCCTCGATCAGGTCATCGGCCTCTACCTCCTCGGGCTCGTCGGAGTCGCCCCGGCCTCCCACGGAGCGCTCGTCCACGACCAGGTCGTCGGCGTCGATCGCCTCCTCTTCCTCGACCAGATCCGAGGCGTCCATCGCCTCGCCGTCGTCGTCCAGGCTCAGGGCCGGCGCGCCGTCTTCCTCGCCCAGATCCGAGAGATCCGGCTCGGCCTCTTTTTGCGACAACGTCTCCTCCGACGACGGCATGAACGATATCTGCTCGGCATCGGGATCGGGCAGGAAAGCCTCGTCTCCCCCGGTAGATGACGGTTCCTCTTCGGGCTCGGGCTCGGGCTCCGGCTCCTCCTCGGGCTCGGGCTCGGGCTCCGGCTCCTCCTCGGGCTCGGGCTCGGGCTTCTCCTCCGGCTCCTCCTCGGGCTCGGGCTCCGGCTCCTCCTCGGGCTCCTCCTCCGGCTCCTCCTCGGGCTCCTCCTCCCGCTCCTCCTCGGGCTCCGGCTCCGGCTCCTCCTCGGGCTCGGGCTCCGGCTCCGGCTCCTCCTCGAATTCCTCCTCGTCCTCGTCACTCGGGGCGGGCGGCGGAATCGAGATCAACGACTTGATGTCGTCGTCTTCCTCGTTCCCCTCCTCCTCTTCCTCTTCCTCTTCCTCGTCCTCGTCGACGACGGCCGCCCGCTTTCCGCTCTCCAGCCTGGCCAGGCCGGCCTCGGCCTCCTCGTTGCCGGGCCAGAGCGTGATCACCTGCTCGTACCAGTCCTTGGCCTCGTACCGATTGCCGATCTTCTCCTCCCAGACGCCCGCGATCTGCAACAAGACCTCGCGCTTGCGATCGTCGTCCCGGGTGGCATCCAGCTGGCGCTCCAGCAGGTTGACCAGGTCGTTCCACTTCTCGGTCTTCTCGTAGTACTCGAGCAACTGCTGGTAGGCCTTCTCGTCCGATGAATCGAGCTGGATGATCTGCCAGTAGTGATCCGCGGCCTCCTCGGCGCGATCCAGCTCCTCGGCCAGGATGCGAGCCCTGCGGCGGTGGTACATCACGGCCACGTCCATCTCGAAGGTCTCGTCCAGGATGTCGGAGTAGTGATCGGCCAGCCCCTCCCAGAAATCGTGCTGGCGCGCCATCTCCTCGAGCCTGTCGATCGTCGCTTCGTCGCGCGGGTTGATCTGCTGCGCCTCCTTGATGCACTCGAAGGCCGCGGCCTCGTCGTTCAACTCCTCGGCGTAGATCCGCGCGATGATCATCAAAAGGTCGACCTGGTTCTCGCGCTCGTGGCGATGCTCGTGCACCAGCTGGCGGTACAGCTCCACGAGCTTGCCCCAGTAGATGCCCTTTTCCGTGGTCAGTAGCGCGTCCTCCAACTCGCGCAGCATCTGCCAGACCTTGTCGGTCAGCTCGTCGGAGAACGGGTCGATCCCCAGAACCTCCAGCCCCACGGTCAGCGCGCCGTCCGCATCTTCCAGCTCGTCGCGCAGCACCACCGCAGCCCGCATCTTCAGATCGGCCTTGCGCTCCACGTCCTCGACCAGGTTCGCCACGACGTTGTAGACGCGAATCAGGTCGTCCCAGCGCCCGGCCTCGCGGCCGATCCGCTCCACCGTGTCCAGCAGCTCCTCGCTGGTCGGCTCCAGCTCGAACGCCCTGAGCGCCACGCCGAACGCCTGCGAGGCTTCCTTGCCGTCCTCGTGCAGCACGCGAGCGTAGCGCATCAGCAGATCACGCTTTTCGTCCTTGCTCTCGGTGCGCTTGGCCAGCACGCCGTAGACGTTGGAGAGCCGCTGCCAGTTGCGCGCGGCCACGGCCAGCCGATCGACCCTATCGAGCATCTCCACGTCGTCGGGATCCAGCCCGAAGGCTCGCAGCACGGCCTCCAGCGCCTGCGCCGGGTCGCCGAGCTTCTGCTCGAAAACCTCGGCAATCTCGATCCACCACTTTTTCTGCTCGCCGATCTCCTCCGCGGCGCGGGTCATCACGCCGTAGACGTCGATCAGCTCCTGCCACAGCTCCAGGCGATGGGCGGCCTCCGCGACCGCCGAGACGGTCTCCTCGAAGTGATGGAGCGCATCGAAAGCCTGGCGGTACCAGGACCATGCCTTCTCGGCGTCCTCCAGCTTCTCCTCGCAGATCTCGCCGCCCCGAAGCAGGATCTTCAGCTTCTCCTGCTCGTCCTCAACGCGCTGGAACTTGCCGTAGAGCAGCTTGAGCAGGCTCTCCCAGGCCTCCAGCTCGACATAGATCTCGTCGAGCACGTCGACCAGCTCGTCGTCCGGCTCGATCTGCGCCGCCTTCTCGTAAGCGTCCATCGCCTGCTCGAGATCGTCGATTTCGGATCGCGACCAGTCGCCGAGCAGGACCAGCAGCTCCTTGCGCCGCCCCTCGTCCTCGGTGTGTGCGATCTGCTGCTCGAGCACCTCCACCGCCTGCTCGTAGTCGGAGTCCTCGACCAGCATCTCGCGCAGCAGCTCCAGTGTCTGCACGTGCGTGGGATCGACCTCTTGCAGGATCTTTTTCAGACCCTGCAAGGCCTCGTCCCGTTCTCCCAGCTTTTCGGCCAGCAGCGAGCAGCGTCGGAACAAAATCTCGGCGCGCTGGGTGTGGTCCTCGGCGTAGGGAGCCTGGCGCTCCAGCACATCCGACAGCTCGCTCCAGTCCTCGATCCGCTCGTAGTAGCGCGACAGCGCGCCGAGCGACTCCACGTCCTCGCCCGCCTCTAGCACCTCGCGCCAGGACTCCATCGCCTCGTCCGGCCGGTCCAGCTCGCGCTCCAGCACGTGCGCGATCTCGCGGTGGACCTCGGCGCGGTCGGTGGGATCATCCATGCCTTCCAGGCGGATGCGCAGCACGTCGACCAGCTTCTCCCACTCGCCGCGCTCCTGGTGAATCTCTACCAGAGCGTCGATCGCCTGGGCGTCGCCGGGCGCCGCGTCGAGCACCTCGTGCCAGGCCCGCACTCCCAGACCGGGATCCTGCATGCGGTGCATCGCGGTCATCGCCCGCTTGCGCAGCACCTCGGCCCGCTGGTCGTCCTCGCGGTTGCGCGCGCGCCTTCCGAGCACCTCGAAGAGCCGCTCCCAGCGCTCCTCTTCTTCGTCAATCGATTCCATCAACGCCAGCGCGTCGTCGTCGTTGGCGGAGAACTCCAGGATCTCCTCGGCCTTCGCGTAGGCGTCCTCGGTCCGATCGAGTCTCTCTCTCAGCATCGTCGCCGCGCGCAGCGCCAGCTCGCGCTTCTGCTCGCGGTCGCGCGTCATCTCGGAGCGCTTTTCCAAAAGCGGCACCAGCTTGTCGTACTGCTGCTCGCGCAGGTACAGTTCGTCCAACGCCGCGATCGCGTCTTCGTCCTCGGGGCTCAGGTCGAGCACCTTCTGGTAGGCCTCGGCCGCAGCGGCCGAATCACCCATGCGGACCCGATAGACCTCGGCCAGCCGGCGGTAGGCCTCGATCCGCTTGGCGCGGCTCTTGGTGGTCTCCGCCTCGGTTTCCAGGATCTCGACCAGCTCGTCCCAGCGATCCGAGTCGGCGAAAAGGCGCTTGAGCGCGTCGGCCGCGTCGCGGACCTTGGGGTCGTTTTCGCGGATCGTCTTCCACGCCTCGATCGCGCCCTCGATGTCCCCGAGCTGCTCCTCGGAGAGCCTCGCGGCCTCGCGCAGTCTGACCGTCTGCACCGCGGCCGGGAGGTGCGGAGCTCCGGCGGACTTGAGCAGCAGGTCACGCAGCGACATCCAATCCCCCCGCGCGCGAAAACGCCGTTCCAGATAGGTCGTCGCCTTCTGATCGTGAGGAGCGTAATCGAGAACTTGCAGCATGCGCTCCTCGGCGGTCGCGTCGTCGCCGCTCCTGCGGGCGCGCTCCGCCTTCTTGTGCAGCTCCTCGATGTAATCCTCGGCCCTCATCCCCTCCGGAATCCCGCCGCCGAAATCCTCCTCCGGCTCCGCCTCGTAGATCTGTTCTTCGGCCTCGGGCTCGATCTCCTCGAATGCCTCGTCGCCGACCTCTTCTATCTGAGCGAGCTCGGCCTCGTCCTCGGGCTGGCCGAACGCGCCGTGATCGGGGGCCCCGAACGGGGTGGCCTCCCGGGGCTGGGCCTCGGCACCGGGCTCCGCCGGCGGTGGCGCCTGCGAGGCGCGCACGGCCACTCCCCTGGAGAGCCGCTCGACGAGCTGACGATCCTCCTCGTAGCCGAGCTTCTCCAGGCGCCTCGCCACCTCGAGCGCCTGCTCCGGAGAGCCGAGCTCCTCCAGGTAGATCTGCGCCAGGCGCCTGATCATCGGCCGCTGCGACTCCAGGTCCGGCAGGTGGGCGATCACCTGCTCGTAGGCCTCCGAAAGCGCCTCGATCTGGCCGGTCTCACGCGCCTTGCCTTCGATGAACTCCACGGCCTTGGCGCTGTCGGGCAATGACATCAGCGCCAGCCTGGCCAGCACCAGGCTCTCCGAGGGCTCGGCGTCCCGAGCCTTTCTCATCAGGTACTCCGAAGCCCAGCGGTGGTCCTTCTGGCTCTCCCCGGTGAGCGGGGTCGCCGCGATCGTGCGGGCCAGCTCCAGCTTGACCTCCTCGCTGTCCTGGTCGAGCTTGAGCGCTCGCTTGAGCGCCACCACGGCCTGGGAGTCATCGCCGAGGTTC
The DNA here is from genome assembly GCA_046484285.1 of Polyangia bacterium. Taxonomy (GTDB): domain Bacteria; phylum Myxococcota_A; class Polyangia; order JAAYKL01; family JAAYKL01; genus CAZHCG01. The sequence continues at coordinate 44,167 of JAWOBP010000098.1, read as the reverse complement.
TCGCTGAGGATGTGGGCCAGCTCGCGGTAGAGAGCGATGCGGCGCTCCGAGTCCTTCTCCACTCTCGCTTCGAGTTCGCAGAGCTTGGCCGCGTTCTTGTACTTGCCCAGCCGGTAGTAGATCTCGCGCGCCCCGTAGACGGCCAGCAGGTTGGTCTTGTCCAGCTCGATCGCCTTGCGGAAATGCGCCAGCGCCCGCTCAGTCTCCTCCAGGGCGCGATCCAGGATCTCGCCGGCCTGCTGATGCAGATCCGAGCGGATCACCACCTTGGTGCCGTTGACGTCCGCCTCTTCCAACGCCTGGACGCGCTGCTCGGCGATCTGCAGCGCTCCCTCCCAGTCCTCGGCCTCGCGGTAGAGGGCGTCGAGACGATCGCCGATGCCGGCGTGAGTGGGATCCACGGCGAACCCCTCCAGCAACGCCTCGGCTCCCCGCGTGAAATCACCCAACCGATCCAGGTAGATCTCGCCGGCGCGGAAATACAGGTCCACGATCTCGGTCTGATCTTTGCTGATCTGCGTGCGGTACTTCAGCAGCTCGGCAAGGTATTCGAAATCACTGTTTTTTTGCGCGATGTCGCAAAGGTTGACGAACGCTTGCGTGTCGGTGGGGTCCCGCTCCAGCATCTCTTGGTACTTCTGCTCTGGATCTGACATCTACCTCACCCTTTTCCAGCGATGAAAGGTCGAGAAAGAGTATCACAACAAAATTCCAAAATTCAATGTTCAACCAAGCCGCGAAACGGACGGACGCGGCCGGCTCGAGACACCGGGATCTTTTCTCAGCACTCGGTAATCGACTCGAAGATGCTCGCCAGCGCGTTGCCCAGGGCGTCCTCGTCGGGGCAGGACCGGGCCTGATCGGTTCCGCCGCTGGCGGCGATCTGGTCCATTATGCCGATGTCGTCCTCGTCCATGTCGTAGGCCAGCACGTGGACCGGCGACCCGGCGGCCAGCAGCTCGGCGGCCGCCTCCTCGGCCGCCTCGATGTCCAGGCAGTGCTCCGGGTAGCCGTCGCAGGTGCCGGGCGGATCGAACAGGCACTCGCAGCTCGAGCCGTCCAACTCCGTGTTGCAGTTGGGCAGGCCGTCGGTTACCAGCACGATCTGCACCCCCGCCCCGGAACCTCCCACCACTCCAGCCGCCTTGAACAACGCTCCCGAGGTCGGTGTGCCTCCACAGTTGCCCAGGTCGTACAGGGAGTCCTTGATCGATCCCGCCGTGCCGGGTCCGATGTCGACGGTCATGTTGTCCGGAGCGCGGCAGACCTTGCCGAGCTCGGTGCCATCGTAATCGGCGTCGCACGAGTCGTCGGGGAAGACCTCGAGCCCGAACTCCGTCGACCCGCCGAACATTGTCAACATCGAGTCGAAAGTGGAGATCAGTTCCTGCCACTTGTTTTCGTGCTCCATGCTGTCCGAGCGATCTACGACCAGCAGCACGGCGTCGCCGCAAGGATCAGTGTCGCTGACCTCGGTATCGGTGTCGCCGTCCTCGTCCACGCAGCGCCCGTGGGCGTCGCAGACACTCTCTCCGGGGCAATCCTCGTCGACGGTGCAGTCCTGGTCGCAAAGCGCGGTTTCCTCGTTGCAGTAGTACCCGGGTTGGCAGTCCTCGTTCGAGCCACACCAATTCTCGGACTTCAGCTCGTCCGCGCACCCTCCCGCCACCGCGAGCAAGCACGAAATCGACATCCACGAAAAGCTCTTGTCGAAAGGCATTTGAACCAGCCCTCCTTTTTTTTTCGAAGCGATATCCCCATAAATCGTCACTGGTTGCGAATTTTGTACACAGTATACCAATTTTGTGTCCCTGAGTACCACGACTTGCGCCGTCGCGGAAACGGATTGACTGCCCACCCCGGCGCCGCTAGGTAAAGATGGGCCGATTGAACAACTCGAACACCACGGAGGAGACGGTCGATGAAACTGGTCGAATGCGTACCGAACATCAGCGAGGGGCGCGACAGAAAAATCATCGAGGCGGTGGCCGACGAAGTGCGCTGCGTGGAGGGCGTCGAGCTGCTCGACGTCGACCCGGGCGCGGCGACCAACCGCACGGTCTTCACTTTCGTCGGAAGCCCGGAGGGCGCTTCGGAGGCGGCTTTCCGGCTGATCCGCAAGGCGGCGGCGCTGATCGACATGCGCCACCACTCCGGAGAGCACGCGCGTAACGGCGCGACGGACGTCTGCCCGTTCGTCCCGGTCTCCGAGATCAGCATGGACGACTGCGTCGAGCTGGCCCGCTCTCTCGGAGAGCGCGTCGGATCCGAGCTGGGCGTCCCGGTCTACCTGTACGAGCACGCGGCCTCCAGGCCCGAGTGGCGCAACCTGGCCAACGTGCGCAAGGGCGAGTACGAGGCGCTGGCCGACAAGCTGGGCAACGACGAGTGGAAGCCCGACTTCGGTCCCAACGAGTACACCGATCGGGTCGCCCGCACCGGCGCGACGCAGATCGGCGCCCGCCAGTTCCTGATCGCCTACAACATCAACCTCAACACCAAGAACGACCGCTACGCCCGGCGGATCGGCCTGACCATCCGCCAGCAGGGAGGCGCCGTCGTCCGCGACGAGAAGGGCAAGAAGGTCCGCGGACCGGACGGCAAGTTTCTCAAGCACGACAAGGGCCTGTTCGAGCACTGCAAGGCGACCGGCTGGTTCATCGAGGAGTACGGCGTGGCGCAGGTGACGATGAACCTGACCGATTACAACGTCACTCCGCCCCACGTGGTCTTCGACAAGGTCTGCGAGCTGGCCGGCGAGATCGGCGTGCGCGTGATTGGCTCCGAGATCGTGGGGCTGGTCCCGCTCGAGGCGATGCTCCAGGCCGGCCGCCACTACCTGCTCGAGCAGAACGCCAGCCCCGGAGTCCCGGAAGAGGATCTGATCGAGGTGGCCGTTCAGAGCATGGGCCTCGACAACGTCACCCATTTCGATCCCAAACAACGGATAGTCGAGTACTGCGTCGCCAATCCGCGGCCGCTGGTGGAGAGCACGGTCGAGGGGTTCGTCGACGAGCTCTCGCGCGACTCGGCGGCGCCGGGCGGCGGCAGCGTCGCGGCGCTCAACGGCGCGCTGTCCGCCGGGCTGTCCGGAATGGTGGCCAACCTCTCGGTGGGCAAGCAGAGCATCAAGAAGAAGGTCAAGCAGGAGATGCGGACCGTGGCCGACAAGGCTCAGAGCATCAAGAAACGCCTGGTCGCCGCGGTCGACGACGACACCTTCGCCTTCAACGAGGTCATGTCGGCCTTCGGCCTGCCGCAGGGCACCCCCGGGCAAAAAGAAACCCGCGATGCCGCGATCATGGAGGCCAACAAGGGCGCCACGCTGGTTCCGCTCTCGGTGCTGGAGACGATTCCCGACGCGCTGGAGCTGGCCCGCGCCGTGGGCGAGCGCGGCAACCAGAGCTCGCTTTCGGACGCCGGCGTGGCCGTGCTCGCCGCCCGCGCGGCGGCGATGGGCGCGCACTACAACGTAATGATCAACCTGGCCGGAATCGAGGGGAACGACGAGTTCGTCGAGCAGACCCGCTCCCGCGCCCAGGAGCTGATCGAGCAGGTCACCGCCAGCTGCGACGAGCTCGATCGCTACTTCCTCGACAAGCTCACCTCGGAGCTGGACTCCTAGCGACCTCGATCCAGCAGCCTGCGCGACATCTCGGACAGCATCTCGACCATCAGCGGCCGGCAGCCGTCGAGCCGGCGCAGCCGCTCCAGCGCGTCCAGCGCCAGCCCGGTCTGCCGCGCGGCGCGATCGCGCACCTCCGCCAGCGCGCCGGACTCGTCCACTCTGCGCGAAACCTCGCGAGCGATCGCCGGCGCGTCTCCGCCGTCGACCAGCTCGGCCAGCAGCCGTCTCAGCTCCGGCGACTCCTCGGCCGCCAGGATCACCGGCAGCGTCAGCTTGCCCTGACCGATGTCCGCCAGCAGGGTCTTGCCGGTGTGCGCGGAGTCGGCCGTGAGATCCAGCGCGTCGTCGACCAGCTGAAAGGCGACGCCCACGCGCCTCCCGAACTCCCCGATCGCCTCGCAGGCGGCGCCCGCGGCGCCGGCCGCCATCGCTCCGCTAAGCGCCGACCAGCCGAAGAGGCTGGCCGTCTTGCCCTCCACGATCCGGAAGTACTGCTCCTCGCTGGTGGCGATCGACCCGCGCAGCCCCAGCTGCGTGATCTCGCCCTCGACCAGGCGCCTGATCGTCTCGACAAAAGGATCCATGAAGCGCTTGCCGCGCTCGCTGACCAGCTCCACGCATCGCATCAGCAGAAAGTCGCCGCCCAGGATCGAGATCGCGTTGCTCCACACCGCGCGGCAGGCGGGACGCCCGCGCCGGGTGTCGCCCTCGTCGATCACGTCATCGTGCAGCAAGGTGGCGTTGTGTAAAAGCTCGCAGCAGACCGCCAGGTCGAGCGGCAAGGGAGGATCTCCGCGGACGGTACGAAAAGCCAGCAGACAGATCACCGGCCGAATCCGCTTGCCGCCCGCATCGATCAGGTGGCGGCAGACCTCGTCCAGCCCGCCGGGGGCGCTGGCCACGCTCTCCACGAGGCGCCGCTCCAGCTCGAGATCGCCGTCTTCGCCCACGAGGCTCTCGGCCGCGGCGATCGTGTCCGCGACCCGCTCGTCGACATCCCTGTCGCCCGAGATCTCCCTGAGCTTGGCCAGAGCGTCCATCGTCACGCAGACGACTCTAGCTTCTCAGCAGCCGGTAGGCTAGTCGACATCGATTGGATCGTTCATCGCGTCCGCCGGTGAAAACCGAGCGGACCGGCCAGAGCTCGGTGCGCCACGAAGGAATCGAACCTTCAACCTCCGGATTAAGAGTCCGCTGCTCTGCCTAGTTGAGCTAGTGGCGCATCCCCTTTTCTTGCGCGCCCGGGGTGACTCGAACACCCGACCTGCGAATTCGAAGTCCGACGCTCTATCCATCTGAGCTACGGGCGCTCAATTCTCACCGCCGGCGCGCGGGGTTTTCTAGTCTGCAACATCTCCCTTGTCAACCGGCCGCGGGGTGAGTGATGGGGATCGAACCCACAACCACCGGAGCCACAGTCCGGTGCTCTACCATTGAGCTACACCCACCATACCAGGCGCACCCGGGCGCCGAGATGCGGATTGTATGCAACCGCGCCCGGAAGGCAACCCTTCAATCCCCTCGTTTTTCTGCAATTTCTCCGAGCCCCTTGACTCACAACCACTTCAGAATACAAAGTCCGGGCAATCAATGAGATTGTTGTTGCGCGTTTTTCACACACTGCAAAAAGGAGTTCTCTCGATGAAACGACTATCTCTTCTATGCCTGATGGGAATCATGACTCTGGGCTCGCTGGCCTGCTCCGACGGAGGCGGAGGCGGCGGAGCCGACGCGGACACCGACGCGGACACCGACGCGGACACCGACGCGGACACCGACGCGGACACCGACGCGGACACCGACGCGGACACCGACACCGACACCGACACCGACACCGACACCGACACCGATACCGACACCGACACCGATACCGACACCGACACCGACACCGACACCGACACCGACACCGATACCGACACCGACACCGACACAGACACCGATACCGACACCGATACCGACACCGATACCGACACCGACACCGACACCGATACCGACACCGACACCGACACCGATACCGACACCGATACCGACACCGACACAGACACCGATACCGACACAGACACCGACACCGGCTTCGCCTACGACATCCAGGTGAACACCTTCGACGACGAGGTGAACACCGACGGCGACTGCTCGCTGCGCGAGGCGATCATCGCGGCCAACACCGACACCGCGGTGGACGCCTGCCCGGCCGGTGACGGCGCGGACGTGATCCACGTTCCGGCCGGCACCTACACCTTCACCCTGGCCACGAGCTACGAGGACGACGCCGCAGACGGCGACCTGGACATTCGCGACGATGTCGAGATCCGCGGCGACAGCGCGGCGACAACAATCATCGACGCCGACTCGCTCGACCGCGTCTTTCACGTGGTCGATATCGGCATCTCGGTCTTTTTCAGCGATCTCACGATCCAGGGCGGCCTGCGCGACGAAAATTTCTGCGGCGAGGACGGCGGCGTCTCGGGCGGAGGCCTGCACAGCTCCGGCGACGTCGAGATGCTGCGCTGCGTGGTCCGTGACAACGTCACCAATAACGCAGACAGCACAGGGTCGGCCGGCGGAATCCGGGTCGCGGGCGGCAGCATGACGCTGATCCAATGCGCAGTGATCGACAACACCACCAACGACGCCGGCGGCGGAATCAAGAACGACGCCTCGACACTGACACTGATCAACACCACGGTCAGCGGCAACTCGGCACAGGACTACACCGGCGGCGTGCACACCGGCTGCGACGGAACCTCCACCCTCATCAACTGCACGATCGTTGACAACGAGGTCCGTGAGGGAACCTACAGCAACCACGCCGGGGGCGTGAGCGGCAACGGCACCGTGACCGTGCAGAACACGATCATCGCGGGCAACGTCGACGTCCTGAACTCGGTACAAAACGACTGCTCCGGCGAGCTGATCTCCGACGGGTACAACCTGATCGAGGACGACAGCAGCTGCACGATCACGGGCGATACCTCCAGCGACATCACCGGCTCCGACCCGCTGCTCGGCAGCCTGGCCGACAACGGCGGCGACACCTACACCCACGCCCTGCTCGACGGCAGCCCCGCGATCGGAGCGATTCCGCAGGCGAGCTGCGAGGTGGAGATCGACCAGCGCGGCGTGACCAGGCCGCAGGGCGAAGCCTGCGACATCGGCGCGTTCGAGCTGTAACGAGAGCGGCGCCCGCGCACCCCTGTTTCACACATCTCCGCGCGGGTTCGAGCGCCCGGGCTCGGCCGGCTGTCCGGTCATAACCAGCCCAGCACAATCCGTGCAGGAGCTTTCACGCTTCGGCGATCTTCTCCTTTCTGGTCTGTTTGACAATCTTGCCAGTGGGCGCATCGCATCCCAGATCCGCCAATCGATCCCGAAAGCCGTCGACGTGGCCGCGCTGGTACACGATTAACGAGCTTCTCACCGAATTGTCACCTTTCGGTGCCCGCGCTGACGCAACTCGTCCCTAGCATTCGGAATCGTGATGGAGGAACACTCGTCCCACGAGAACACCGTGCTGCTGGTCGACCCGGATCGCGAGCTCAGCAAGGCGGTTCGGCGAGCGCTGGAGCGCGAGGGCATCGGTGTGCAGGCGGCTCACGACAGCGGCTCCGCTCTCGAGATCGCGGCCGTCGATCAACCCGACCTGATTCTGCTGGAGGTCGAGCTGGGCGACCTGTCCGGCACCGAGGTCTGCCGCCGCCTCAAGTCCGACTCGCGCACCTTCAAGATACCGATCGTGTTCTTCACCGAGCGGGATTCCGAGACCGACCGCGTGGTCGGCTTCGAGCTGGGCGCCACCGACTACGTTTCCAAGCCGTTCAGCATGCGCGAGCTGGTCTTGAGGGTGCGCGCGATCCTGCGCCGCCTCGAGCCGCAAAGCGAAGAGGGCGAAATCGTGATGGGGCCGGTGCGAGTCGACATGCCGCGCTTCAAGGTCACGGTCGCGGGCCGCCCGGTCTCGATGACGCGCCAGGAGTTCCGCCTGCTGGTCGCGTTGACCCGCCGAGAGGGACACGTCTTCACCCGCGGCGAGCTGCTCGACGCGGTCTGGGGCAGCGAGGCGGTGGTGCTGGAGCGAACCGTCGACGCCCACATCAAGGGCCTGCGCGCCAAGCTCGGCGGCTCGGGTCGACTGATAGAGACGGTGCACGGGGTCGGTTACCGGGTGCGCGGAAACGAGCGCGCTTCGTCGTGAACGCTTTACCCCGCCGTCAATGAAACGATTCGCGCTCTTCACGGGTTCGACACGCAGCGGAGTTACTGATGTGGCGAAGCGAATCGAGGAGATAGTGATTTGCGCCATGAGCGATCAGCCCATCAATGGTCCTCAACCAAGGAGATGAAAACCATGACGACGAAGAAGATTACAATTGTTCTGGCGGCGCTTCTCGCGCTCACGGGGCTTTCGCTGGCCGGCTGCGGCGACGACGACGACGACGGCAACGGCTCGATCGACGCCGACAGCGATTCCGACACGGACGGAGACACCGATGCCGACAGCGACGGCGACAGCGACTCCGACAGCGATTCCGACGCCGACGGCGACTGCCCTCCCGGCGTCGACACCACCGAGCAGAACGGCACGACGGTCTGCATCATGGAAGGCACGATCACCGACGATCAGACCTGGTACGGCAACAACATGTACCTGCTCAAGGGCGGCGTGTTCGTCGGCGACGACGACGGCGCCAACCCGACTCTGACGATCATGCCCGGCACCGAGATCTTCGGCGACACCACCGAGACCAGCTTCCTCTCCGTCCAGCGCGGCGCCAGGATCGACGCCGAGGGAACCGCCACCAACCCGATCGTCTTCACCTCCGGCAAGGAGCCCGGCAACCGCGCCCGCGGCGACTGGGGCGGAATCGTGATCAACGGCAATGCCCCGGTCAACCTCGAAGGCGGCGAGGGCGAGGGCGAGGGCGGCACCGGAATGTTCGGCGGCAACGACGCCTCCGACAACAGCGGCACGCTGCGCTACGTGCGCGTCGAGTTCGCCGGCCAGCAGCTGACCACCGACAACGAGCTGAACGGAATCGCCTTCCAGGCGGTCGGCTCCGGCACCACGATCGACCACCTGCACGTGCACATGGGCCAGGACGACGCTATCGAGTTCTTCGGCGGCACCGCCCAGTGGAAGTACATCGCCGCGACCGGCACCGGCGACGACAACCTCGACTGGACCGACGGCTGGCAGGGCAAGGGCCAGTTCTTCGTCGCCCAGCAGTACGACGACGACGCCGACCAGGGCATCGAGGCCGACAACAACGGCGAGGACAACATGGCCACGCCGTGCTCCAACCCGACTCTTTCCAACATCACGCTGGTCGGCTCTCCCAGCTCCGACAAGTCGGACATCGGCGCGCTGCTGCGCGAGGGCACCAAGGGCGACCTGTCCAACCTGATCATCACCGGCTTCAACGAATGCTGCCTGGACGTCGACCACGAGGCCACCTGGAACAACGTCGACGACTCGAGCCTCTCGATCAGCAACAGCATCATCGACTGCGACACCAGCTTCGGCGCCAACGACGCCGAGGACGACCCGTCAGGCGTCTCCGTGCCCGACTTCTTCAACGACGGCACGGACAACAGCGCCGAGGATCCGATGCTCGAGGATCCGTTCAACACCGTGAGCCCCAACCTCGCTCCGGCCTCCGGCTCGCCGGCGCTCGGCGCGGGCTCGGCTCCGAGCGGCAGCTTCTTCGACGATGTCGACTACGTCGGTGCGATTGATCCCGACGACGACTGGTTTGCTCAGGGTATCTCCGACGGGTGGATCAAGGTCGACGAGGTCAACTAGCTCAAAATTGGTCGCGAAACCCGGGAGCCGGCATCGAAAGCTCGGTGTCGGCTCCCGGACTGTCCGGGAGTAATTGGTGACGTCGCCATGAAAACATCTGGAAAATCACGACACAAAGCCCGTCGCCCCTCCGCGGCGATCCATCCCCTCTCGCTGGTCGCAGTTCCCTGCATCGCGGCTCTACTCCTCTCTTTGACCGCCCGAGGTCAGTCCACGGTCGAAATGGCCGAGCAGATCGCCGAGTTGCGCACCGACGTGGAGGATCTCGCCGCCGAGATCGAGGCCCAAAAAGAAAACCAGCGCGGGCAGCTGCGCTCCTACGCCGCTCAGAAAGCCGACCTCGAGATGGAGATTCAGCGCGCCGAAATGAACCTCGAGCAGCTGCGCGGCGCCAAGGCCCGCCGGATCGAGGAAGTGGAGCGCGACCAGCGCCGCGACGAGCTGTTCGAGCCGGTGGTGCTGAAGATGATCGCCAGGATCAAGAGCACCGTGATGGCCGGCCTGCCCTTCCAGCTGGAGCAACGGGCCAAGGATCTCGACGAGCTGAAACGCCGGATCGACGAGGGACTGATCAAGTCGACCGAGGGCGTGGCCCGCCTCTGGGATCGCGTCGAGGACGAGCTGCGGCTCTCCCGCGAGAACGGGATCTACAAGCAGGTGATCCGCGTCGGCGGCGACGAGATGCTCGCCGAGGTCGCGCGGGTGGGGATGGTGATGCTCTACTTCGAGACGCGCGACGGGCGCTTCGGCCACACGGTCCGCGAGGACGACGGCGGCTGGCGCTACGAGATCGTTTCTTCCGAGGACGGCAAGAAGCAGATCGCCAACCTGTTCGACTCGTTCAAGAAGCAGATCCGCGCCGGTTTCTTCCTGTTGCCCAACGCACTTCCGCCAGGAGGCGAGCAATGAAGACCGCACTGTCCGCCCTCGCCTTTCTGCTGATCGGCTCTGCGACGCTGGACGTCGCCGCCGACGCCCGCCAGGAGCTGAGCAGGGCCTACAAGAAGGAGTACGCCTTCCTCAAGGCCGAAAAGGAGGCGCTCTCGGCCCGGCTCGGCGAGATCGAGCGCGAGACCGAGCGCCGCGTCTCCGCCGCCCGCTCCGAGATAGACTCCATGCAGCGCAAGCTGCTCGCGCTGCGCAACCAGGCCGATCGGATCGACCGGGATCTGGCCGAGGTCGAACGCCGGACCGTCGGTGCCGAGGAACGCGCCGATCTGTTGCTGGAGACGATCAACCGCGCCGGCGACACGCTGCGCAAGCACGGCTACGAGCTGCCCGCGCCCGGCGAGGAGCCCGAAGAGCAGATCGAGCTGGTAGAGAGGATGTTCACTCGCGGCGCCGAGGTGATCGAGCGCAGCGGCTCGATCAGACGCGAACAGGGCAGCTTCTTCCTGGCGGACGGAACCCAGACCGAGGGCGAAATCCTGCGCGTGGGCAACGTCGCCTCGTTCGGTCTCTCCGACTCGGCCGGCGGCGCGCTGGCTCCTGCCGGCGCCGGACGGCTCAAGCTCTGGCACGAGGACGCCTTCGCCACGGCAAAGGACCTCTTCTCCGGCGAGCGCCCGCAGCAGCTCGCGATCTTTCTCTACGAGTCCTTGAGCAAGGGTATCGAGGAGAAGAAAGAGAAGTCCTTCGTCGAAGAGATCCAGACCGGCGGACCGATCGCCTGGGTGATCGTCGCGCTGGGAGGTCTGGCCCTGTTGATGATCCTGGCGCGGCTGTTCATCCTGCTGCGCGCCAGCTCGCGCACCGACGCGATCATCCGCAAGATCGGTCCGCTCGTCGACCAGGGGCTCAACCGCGAGGCGCTCGACGTGCTCAGGCCCGGCAAAGGCGCCGGCGCACGCGTGATCCGCGCCACGATTCGAAACATCGATCGCGACCGCCAGCACCTCGAGGACCTGGTCTCCGAGGCGATCCTGCACGAGTCGCCGACCGTCGAACGGTTCGGCACGACGATCCTGGTGATCGCCGCGGTGGCTCCTCTGCTCGGTCTGCTGGGCACGGTGACCGGAATGATCGCCACCTTCGACGTGATCACCGAGTTCGGCACCGGCGATCCCAAGCTGCTCTCCGGCGGCATCTCCGAAGCGCTGGTGACCACCAAGCTCGGTTTGATGGTGGCGATCCCGGCGCTCCTGCTCGGCACCCTGCTCTCGGGACGCGCCAGCGCGATTCTCGAGTCGATGGAGCGCGTTGCGCTGCAAGTGATGAACCGCGCCGACGCCTTCAAGGCTCGCGAGCGCCAGACGGGCGGCAAGCCCGACTCGGCGGGCTCGAAGCAGCGCGAGAAACGCTCGACCGAAGACCAGTCCGCGACGTCGAAGGGCGGCGGAGCGTTGCTGGACGGTGCATCCGCATGAACGACTTTCTCGACCGGTTCGGCGGCTACATGGCCAGCGGCGGATGGGTGATGATCCCTCTGCTCGTCTCGGCGGCCGTGATCTGGTTCGCGATCGGCTTTCGTTTTCTGACCCTGCGCCGCGGCAACCGCCGCTCCGTGCGGATCCTGGTCGAGCGCTACTCTGCCGGCTACGACCGCCGTCCCGCGGGAATCGTGGACCACGCGGCCAAACGCGCCGTCGAGATCGCCGCCCGGGAAAGTGACAACCTGCGCCGCACCCTGGACGCCGCGCTGTCGGTCCACGACGTGGAGCTGCAACGCTTCTCCACCTCGATTCGCGCCTTCGTCGCCGCCGCTCCGTTGCTGGGCCTGCTCGGAACCGTGATCGGCATGATCGAAACGTTCGACTCGCTGGGCGACATGTCCCTCTTCAGCCAGTCGGGCGGAATCGCCGGCGGCATCTCCCAGGCGCTGTTCACCACCCAGATGGGGCTGGCCGTGGCGATCCCCGGCCTGCTGGTCGGACGCGTGCTCGATCACCGCCAGCACGCCTTCGAAAACGAGATCTCCAAGATCAAGGACATCGTCTGCGCAACGTACGAGGGAGGCGAAGCATGAGGTACCTGCGCAAGCGAACGACCCAGACCGGAATCGACATCTCCCCGCTGATCGACATGGTCTTCATCTTGCTGATCTTCTTCATGGTCTCGACCACCTTCGTCAAGGACATGAAGCTCGAGATCGAACGCCCCGGCGCGGCCAGCGCCGAGCGGGCCTCGACCAAGTCGATCCGGATTCACGTCGAGCGCACGGGCGCGCTCTACCTCGACGGCCAACCGGTCAAGCCGTGGATGCTGCAAAGCCGCGTCCGCGACCTGATCAAGGGGGGCTCCTCGGGACAGATCCTGGTGATCACCGATAGGCTCGTGCCCGCCGAGCAGCTGGTCAACGTCGTCGACCAGTGCCGGCTGGGCGGCGCCACCGACGTGGGGGTCGCCACGGAGAAGGAGGCCGGATGAGCGACTCGCCCTTCGACTCCGGCGCCCGCCTCCGCCGCCTCGCGATGGCGATCGTCTCGATGTTCGCCGGCTGCGGGCTGGTGCTGTGGACCGTGATCGTGATGAACGCCCACGAGACCGCGCCCGAAGAGGAGGATGACGACGGCGAGCAGATCGTGGTCCAGCCGCCCGAGCGCAAGCCGCCGCCCAAGAAGAAGAAGAAACCGCCGCCCCGGCGCAGGCGCCGCGCGAGCGACACGAAGCGCGCGCCGCTGCCCAACCTCTCGACCGCCATCTCGGGCAGCAGCTTCGGCATTCCGCAGCTGGAGGGGCTGAACCTCGAGGAGGCCGCCGACCAGCTGCTGGGCGACGAAGCCGTGCGCGAGATGGTGATGAACGCCAACACCGTGGACGAGCAACCGCGCGTAGTCTCGCGCGGTTCGGTCAGCTACCCGCCGCGGGCGCGCCAGAAGAACATCGAGGGCTACGTCAAGCTCTCCTTCGTCATCAACGAGCGCGGGGAGGTGGAGAAGCTGAAGGTGATCGAGTCCGATCCGCCGGGGGTCTTCGAGGAGACCGCGATCGCGGCGGTCGGCTCCACCCGCTACTCCCCGGCCAGGTACAAGGGGCAGCCGGTCCGCTTCCGGGCCACGCAGAAGGTCCCGTTCGAGCTCGAGTGAGACGATGAGCATCCGACGCCGCATCGACGCCCTGCTCGCCGCCCTGCTGGCCCTGGCGCTGCTCGCTCCCGGGGACGCCGGAGCGCGGCTGCGCAAGAAGGAGAAAGACCCGGAGGAGGAGATCCCGGCCGAGGTCGACCACATCGCGCTGGCCTCGATGATGCTCACAGACGGGTACTTCGACCGCGCCGCCGCGGTGCTCTCCGAGGTCGACACCGAGGCCGAGGGGCTCGACCTGGCCCGCTACCACATGCTGTTCGGGCTGGTCAGCCTCGAGCGCTCCGCCTTCGGCGACGCCGAGAGTCACCTCGAGGCCTCGCTCGAGGCCGGCCAGCAGGATCCGATGGTGCACGTCTTTCTGGCTCAGGCACGCTTCGGCAACGGCGACTACGCCGGGACCCTGGCCGCGCTGGACGCCGCCGGAGCCGCGGCCGAGTCGCTCGCGGGCAGCTACCGGCTCAGGGCCCAGTGCCACTGGAAGCTCGAGCGGCGCGAGCAGGCGTTCTACGCGCTCAGCCACGGCCTGGAGCGCTTTCCCGACGACGCCCAGCTGGCTCGCTACCGCGTGCTGCTGCTGGTCGAGATGGGGCTCTACCAGCAGGCAATGGAAGAGGGCCGCACCTACCTGGAGCGCGCCGAGGCCAGCGCCGATGACCACGCCTCTATCTCCGAGGCTCTGATCCGCGGCGGCCAGGCCGAGCAGGCGATCCTGATCCTGGAGGGCGCGCGCCTGCGCTTTCCGGCCAGCGAGGAGATCGCGCTGCAGCTGGCCCGCGCCTACCTGCGGGCCGGGCGCCCCCTGACCGCGGCCCGCCTCTTCCGCAGCGAGGCTCACGAGCATCCCGAGCTGCTGCTCGACGCGGCCGAACTGTTCAAGAAGGGCGGGCGGCCCGTCCAGGCGCTCTACCTGAACGCCGACGTGGTCGATCAGCGCGCCAAGATCCGCCAGCGGCTGGGGCTGCTGATCGAGCTGGAGCGCTTCGAGGAGGCGGCCGCTCTCGAGCCGCGGCTGGAGAGGCTCGGCCTGCTCGACGAGGACTCCGTGGTCTACGCGCTGGCCTACTCGCTGTTCCAGATCGGAAAGCACGACGCGGCCGAGAGTTACCTCGAACGGATCAGGGATCCGCGGCTGTTCAAACACGCCATGGAGCTGCGCCGCTCGATGGAGCGCTGTCGCGCCATGGGCTGGGAGTGCCTGTAGGGGGCGGGAGGAGCGCACCGCGGATGAGACGGGGATCTGCGATCTCGCTGCAAGCCCTGGCGCTGGCCGTGCCGCTCGCCGCCTTCGCCCGCCAGAGCGACGCCGAGCCTCCGGTCGAGAACGAGACGCCCCGGCCGGCGCCCGCCGACGAGGATCGCCCTGCCGACGACGAGGCCGGGTGCGGTCGCATGCGGCTGCTGGTCTTCGACGCCGAGAGCTCCGAGGCGCTGGCCGGAATCCGCGTCGAGCTCGACGGCCGCGACCTGGGCCCGACCGACGCGGACGGCGCGGTCGTGATCGAAATCGCGCCGGGAAGCTACTCCTTCGAGCTGAGCGGCGAGGGATACGCGCTCAGCACAACCGCCGCGATCCCGGTCGTGCGCGGCAAGCTGAGCGAGGCGTTCGTCGACATCGCGCCCGCGGGCGGCCGGGCCGAGACCGACGTGGAGGCCGCGAGCGCGCCCCGCCCCCGAGTCGAGGTCGACGAGAGCCTGCCCAGGTCTCGAATCGTCGGGACTCTGGTCCACTCCGACACCGGCGAGCCGATCCCCGACGTGCGGATCTTCGTGCGCGGCGTGGGCTGCGACGTGGCCACCGACGAGTCCGGCCGCTTCTCGGTCGAGGTCCCGGTCGGATCTCACGACCTCTCCGCCGTGCACCCCCGCTTCAGCACGATCAGCAAGTCCGGAATCGAGGTCGTCGAAGACGAGCCGACCGAGCTGCGACTGGAGGCGGTGCCGGTCGGCGCGATGCTCGAGGACCTGGTGATCACCGCGCCGCGGATCGAGGGCGGCAGCGCGGCCCTGCTGCAGGAACGCCGGGAGTCGGGCTCGGTCAGCGACGTGATCGGCGCCGAGCAGATGTCCAAGTCCGGCGACTCGGACGCGGCCGGCGCGCTCAAGCGGGTCACGGGCGTGACGATCATCGGCGGCAAGTACGTCTACGTGCGCGGCCTGGGCGAGCGCTACTCTTCCAGCCTGCTCAACGGCGCGATGCTGCCCAGCCCCGAGCCCGAGCGGCGGGTGGTGCCGCTCGACCTGTTCCCCACCGGAGTGCTGGACAGCATCGTGGTTCAAAAGACGTTCTCCCCCGACATGCCCGGCGAGTTCGGCGGCGGCGTGGTGATGCTGCGCACCCGCGACTACCCGGACGAATTCAACCTCGATCTGGAGGCCAGCGGCGGCTGGACCGTGGGCACCACGATGACCGACGGCCTGATGGCGGTCGGCGGCCCCACCGACTGGCTCGGCTGGGACAACGGCTGGCGCGACCTGCCGCCCTCGGTGCGCAGAGCCTCCAGGCAACAGGAGCTGCTCGAAGGCAACATGTTCACCGACGGCTACACCGCCGACGAGCTGGAGAGGTTCGGCGAGGCGCTGCGCAACAACTGGCGCACCTACCGCGACGAGATCCCGCCCGACGCCGGCGGCAAGCTGACGGTGGGCCACAAGCTCGACCTGCCCGGCGCAGAGCTCGGCTTTCTGGCCGGCGCGATCTACGACAACGGCTGGGAGCGTGAGCGCAAGAAGCTCGACATCCTGGCCAGCGGAGCCGACGACGAGCCCGAGGTGTTCCACAGCTACCGGTGGGACGAGACGACCAACGTGATCAAGACCTCGGGCATCCTGACCCTCGGGCTCGAGATCGGCGAGGACCACCTGATCCGATCGACCACGCTGCTCAACCGTGTCACCGAGGACGCGGCCCGCTTCTACTGGGGCTACAACCGCGACATCAAGAGCGACATCCGCGTGACGCGAATCAAGTGGGTGGAGCGGCAGCTGCTGACCCAGCAGCTGGTCGGCGAGCACATCATCCCGCCGCTGATGGATCTGGGCGTCGACTGGCGCTACACCTACTCGCGCGCCTCGCGCTACGAGCCGGATCGCAAGGAGATCACATACTACCGCGAGGGAGACACCGACCTTTGGATAGCCTCCAACCGCCCGGACGGCAACTCGCGGGTCTTCTCCGACATGCTCGACGAGGTGCACGACCTGGGTCTCGACCTCTCGCTGCCGTTCGAGCAGTGGAGCGACGAGATCGCCGAGGTGCGCCTGGGCGGCCTCCTGATGTTCAAGGACCGCGGCTCGGACACGCGGCGCTTCAAGTACAAGGACCGCCCCAGCCCGCCGGCGCTGGCCAGCCTCCCGCCCGAGGAGCTGTTCAGCGACGAGCTGATCGGCCGCTGGAGCGGGACCCAGGTCAACAACCTCTTCACCGAGATCACGCGTGAGACCGACAACTACAGCGCCGAGCAGCAGATCAGGGCGGCCTACGCGATGACCGATTTTCCGCTCGGCCTGGGCTTTCGCCTGCTGGGCGGGCTGCGGATCGAAAAGTCGCACCAGTTCACCCGCACCTACGAGCTGTTCAACCCGAACGCCGAGCCGCTCGATTCCAAGATCGAGACCACCGACTACCTGCCGGCCGCGACACTCTCCTGGGAGTTCATCGACGACATGCTGGTCCGCGCCGGCGTCAGCCAGACTGTCTCGCGGCCCGACTTCCGCGAGATGTCTCCGGCCCGCTTCACCAACGTGATCGGCGGCCGCGACATCGTGGGCAACACCGAGCTGAAGCGGACGCTGATCACCAACGTCGACCTGCGCTGGGAGTGGTACCCCGCCCCCGGAAAGAGCATTTCGCTGGGCGGGTTCTTCAAGCACTTCGAAGATCCAATCGAGATGATCATCATGCCCGGCGCCCAGTTCTACGAGACCTTCGCCAACGCCGAGGCGGCGCGCAATTTCGGGCTCGAGCTCGACGTGTTGGGGAGCTTCGGCTTCATCCACGAGTCGATCGAGGATCTCTACTTCGGCGGCAACGCGACCTGGGTCTACTCCCGGATCGAGCTGGGCGAGGACGTGGAAGGCACGCAGACCAACGAGAAGCGGCCGCTGCAGGGCCAGTCGCCGTACATCTTCAACGCCCAGCTGGGCTACGACAACATCGAGATCGGCACCAAGGCGACAATCCTCTACAACGTGTTCGGCGAGAGGATCCGCACCGTGGGCGCGGTCGGGCTACCCGACATCTACGAGCAGCCTTTCCACCAGCTCGACTTCGTGGCCAGCCAGGATCTCGGCGCCGGCTTCCAGCTCAAGCTCGAGGCCAAGAACATCATCGACTTGCCGGCCAAATTCGAGCAGGCCGGAATGACGACCGAGAAGTGGCGCAAGGGACGCTCCTTCTCGCTGTCGCTGAAATGGTCATACTGACGAGGGGTCGCCGGCGATGAGAAGAAGAAAGACAATCCCGTCCGCCGCCATGCTGCTCGCCGCGATCGCGCCGGCGCTGGCCGCCGGCTGCGAGGAGCCCGGCGCGGACCGGCTCGACCCGCGACCTTACTACGGCGGCTGGTTACCCTGCCTCGACGAGCAGTGCACCACCGTCGGCGAGGACGGAATCGGCTTGATGGCCGGTGAGTGGTTCGCCCGTCTCGAGGGCGACGAGGGCGTCGCGCCCGGCGAGATCGAGAGTATCTCGGTCGGCCAGCGCGAGTGGAGCTGGTTCACCCGCTCGGACCGGATCGTGATCGACTACGGCGAGAGCTGGCAGGAGCTGTGGGTCAGGCTCGAGTCCGATGACGTGATCCAGATCGAGCGGCTGACCAACACGGTCTACAACGACGACACCGACGTGCAGGACATTCAGACCAGCGAGTGCCTGGAGGGGGAGGAGTTCGACCTGCCCGACGACGACCCCGAGGACTGGCCCCCGGACCTCTGGACGCCGGACAGGTGCTGGAGCGAGTACTGGGCGCCGCTGGGACGCGCCGTCAGGGTGATCTCGCCCGGAGAAATGCTGGTCCTGGGCTACGACCCGCCCCTGCAAGAAGAAGAGGACGAGGAACAGCAGGAGTAGTCTAAGGGCTCGCGGTGTCCGTCGCGGTCGGTGCAAAACCAGCGGCCGTGGCGCAGGTCCAAAGAGCCGCTACTGCTCGACCAGCTCGGTCCAGTGCTTCTCGGCGACCTGGCCCAGCGCCCAGAGTCCGAAGCCCCTGTTTGGCCTTTTTCACCTCTAGACAGAAGTTCCCCCGCTCCGAAGGCGGACTTGTCCAATGATTTCCCGGGGATTGGTTGAAAAAGGAATTCGCGGCTATGGGTACACGGGGATCTGGGCGAGCAATTTGAGGGCGCTGCTTTGCTTCTCGTTGGGCGTGGTGTCGATTGTGAAGGTGCGCGACGACTCGTCGTCGCAGCGCTGGCGGCAAGTGTCGCGTGTGATCGTGCTCATGTGCTCGAGCAGTGTACGGAAGCTTTCGACGTCGGTGCCGTCATCGAGCTTCTTGGTTCGTGCTTTTTTCAGCGCTCTCTTCGACCGCTTCGCCGGAGCCACCGGGTCTCGGCTTTTTTTGGCTTCCTGGTCCTCGTCGGCGAAGAGCAGGGGCCGCCACGCCTCGAGCATGTGCCACTGCACGTAGTAGGTCAGCATCGACAGGAAGATGTGCGCTCTCACGCGATCCTCGGTGCGGTGGCGGATCGGCCGCACCATCAGGTCGATGCTTTTCAGTGATTTGAAAGCCCGCTCCACCGAGGTGAGGTCCTTGTAGCTGCGCACCGCTTCGTCGGCTTTCATGCTTTCTTCCGGCAGGCTGGTGCGGATGATGTAGATGCCGTCCAGGGCGGCCTCGGCCGCGATGCTCTGCTGATTGAGCTCGAAATCGAAAGAGTTGTCTTTGATGTGGAGCACCATGTGCTTGGCCATATTGTATTTGTTGACTACCTTGCCCACCCGCACGCCGATTCTGTCCTTGGTGCGCTCTTTCTTTTTCAGCGTGCCCTTTTTCAGCGAGGTGCGGATCTTCGCCAGCTCCTGCTCGGTGGCTTCGAGCATGGATTCGCGCTTGTAGGCCCTTTTCCGCGCCAGCACGGGGTTGCGGCAAGCCACCAGCCGTTCCCCGGGGTAGTCCTCGTGCTCGAGCTCGAAGAGGTTGCGCTCGTCGAAGAGGTCGAGCTGTAGCGCGCCGCCCTCCACGAGCTTGCGGATGCCGCCGCTCTTCAGCGCTGTGATCCAGTCGAAGCCGTCTTCGTCCCGCAGCACGTCGATCTGCTTTTGGGAGATCATCCCGCGGTCGCCGACCAGCACCACCCGCTCGATACCGAAGTCCTCGTGCACACGGCGGGCCTGCGGCAGCAGCGTCTTGGAGTCACTCTTGTTTCCCTTGAAGACCGACACCGCCACAGGACAGCCACGGCGGTCGGAGACCAGCCCGTAGTTGACCTGCATCGTATTTCGCTTCCTGTCCCGGCTCTTGCCCAGCGTGGCCAGCGGACAGGTCACTCCCTCGAAATAGCTCGATGTCAGGTCGTACAGCACCAAGTCTTCATCCTCGAGGTGCCTCTTGGCCAGTTTCTTCTCGATGCGCTTTTGTCGTGCCAAAAGCCAGTCCATGGCTTCGTAGATGTCGTCTTCGTCTGCGTCACCCACCTCGAGAATCTCCGGCAAAGTGGTGTTCTTCCACCATCGGCTCATCGCCAGTTTGCTGTCCGGCTTGCAGATCCGCGCGGTGATCGCGGCGACGATGATGTCGCGCTCCTGGCAGCGCTTGGCGGAGATGAGCTTGTCCAGTCCCAGCTTGTCGACGGCTTGTAGCACCGACTGTACGTGGCCGTGGTGGACGGTTTTCGTTTTCTCGAAAAGCTCATCGACGGGAGCGAGACGCTTGTCTTTGAGCAGCAGACGCAGGGTCTCCACCTTTTCCTCGGGCCAATGAGAGAGGTTCGCGATCGTTTTTTTCTTGACCTTCTTGCCCTCTCTCCAGCCCTGGCGCAGCAAGATTGCGGGAGGAGAGTTTCGATTTGGCACCTTTTCGATGTACATGGGAACTATAAAACCACATGCTTTGGTACCTGTCAAGTGAAAAGCACCTATTACATGGGAACTTTATGCCGGCCAAAAAAAACCTCTTTCCCTTGCAATTCCACCCTCTTGTCAGTCTTCAGAAGGCCTATTTGGCGGGGAACTTCTGTCTAGAGCGACACCGTCGAAAGGTTGGGCTCTGTGGGCGAATCACGGTCCGCGACGGACGCAACGCACATGATTCGTGTGGTACATGTCGTAATGATAGTACACGTAACCGTAGGCGAAGCGCACGGGCCACACGTTGCCTGTGCTACCGACGACCGACGACGACGACCAATACCACGAACACGCACCGGAAAGCTCCGGATCCCAGTAGCAACCTACCCCTCCAGGACCGTCCAAAATATCGCAGGAGTCGCAGTCGGTCCCGTAGTTGCAGCTATTCTCCAGGCACCCGGAATCCTCCACGCTGCAGGTGCTATGGCTCAGGTCGCCGGTCGCCGTGCCGTTCACGCAGCCCCGCATCAGGGAGATCAGCTCGTCGATGTCGGGTAGAGCCCAGTCGGTGTAACCGTCCCCGGTGCCATCCTCGCAATGGGGGATCGCGTCCCACCAGCTCATCTCATCCCCGGCAGGCGGATCCTGCCAGCAGAGCCCGCTCGATGGTGAAGCAATCAGCCGGTGCCGCGGCAATCGCGGATCATGTCGCTGATCGACAACCCGACCAGCAGCGCGCCCGCCGCCGATCCCAGCCCGACCGTCGTTCCTCCGTCGCGTCTTTCCTCCCAGCCGGGATTGCCTTCGAGCCTCGGCACTCCCCAGCCGAGCAGCCCCAGAGCCGCCGCGCCGACCAGCAACCGAACTCCGGCCAGCAGCAGGGCGCGCCCCCAGTCGTGTCCGCCCAGGCCGCTCCAGGCGGGCCCGGCGGCGAGTGAGAGCGCCGCGACGGAAACGCCGAGGCGCCAGTCCGCCAGCCCGATCAGCCCGCCCAGCGCGACTCCCCCGCTCACTATCGCGATTTCCGTCCTTTCCGAAGAGCCCCGCTCCTCCGCCGCCGCCCGCTCTTCGGCCGCCTCGGAGGCGGACGAGATCGCCGGGCCGAGGCATCCCGCGGCCAGAGCGGCTATCGCGACAGCGCCTTTCACTCTTCAGACCGAGGCGGACAGCGCCGCGTCGATATCCTCGAAGCGATGCTCGAAACCGAGGCGCTCCAGCTCGTCGGGCATGACGCGCTGGCTGGCCAGCAGCACCTCCGCCGCCTCTCCGACTGCGAGCTTCAGCGCCATCGCCGGCAGGGGCAAAAAAGCGGGACGATCCACCGCGCGCGCCACTGCGCGAGTCAACTCGCTGTTTGTGATCGGTCGGGGACCGACTGCGTTGATCGCTCCGTCGAAACGATCATCCACGGTCACCAGACAAAGCAGCCTCAGCAGGTCCTCGAGCTGGATCCAGGAAAGGAACTGCTCACCGCTGCCGAGCCGACCGCCCAATCCCTTGCGAAACAACGGCAAGAGACGGGAGAGAATACCGCCTCCGGGGCCCAACACCAGGCCGAAACGCGGAGTCACGACCCGCACTCCGAGCTTCTCCGCTCGCCGCGCCGCGTTTTCCCAGTCGAAGCAGAGCCTGGCCAAGAAGTCGCTGCCAGGCCCGCTCTTCTCACCCAGTCGCTCTTCGCCGCGATCGCCGTAGTATCCGACCGCGCTCGCCGAGACCATCACCGAGGGCCGACGGGGCTCGTCCTCCATCGCGTCGACCAGGCCCGCGGTCAGGAACACGCGGCTCTCCACCAATTCGGTACGGCGCTCCTCGCTCCAACGTCGCGCGAAGATCGGCTCTCCGGCGAGGTTGATCACGGCGTCGGCTCCGCGTACCGCGGCGCGCAACGCGTTTTGTCCTCCTTCGGCCGGTAGCAGCTCCAGCCCCGGACCGAGCAAAGTGCGCGCCCGATCCACGGAGCGGACCCAGGCCGATACCTGACGTCCCTCTTGCAGCAACCTGGCAACCAATGCGCGGCCGACGAAACCGGTAGCTCCGGTGACGAGGATCTTCATCTCTCACCTCCAACATCCGCTCGCCGCGATGGCGAACAAGAAACCGCACCGATAATAACCGGATGAAGGCCGCCGGTCACCACCGCGGGGAGCCGGCCTGATCATCGGCCTCGGGAAGGAATAGCTCGAACAATGCGCCGCCCAGCGGTGAGTCGCGAAGAGAAACCCATCCGCCGTGATCGCGGACGATTCGATCCACCACCGCGAGCCCCATGCCCGCTCCGCGTCCCGGAGGCTTGGTCGTCCGGAAAGGATCGAAGATCCGGTCGTGGTTCTCTTCGGGAACCCCCGGTCCGTCGTCCTGCACCCAGATGCAGACGAACCGCCCGGATACAGGCGGGCCTCCCGGTCCCAAAGGTCCGCCCGAGCCGAGCCGCAGTCTCCTGACTCCCACCTCCACTCTCCCGCCCGACGCGATCGCCTCCCCGGCGTTGCGCACCAAATTCGCGATCGCCTCCCCGATTCGCGACGAATCGCAAAGGACCAGGCACGCCTCCCGGCCGGCGAGCACGGACAGCCGCGTCCCCGCGGGAAGCAAGGCCCGCAACACTCCCGATCTCTCGGATATGACCGCAGAGACGTCTCGAACCTCGCGGGCCGCTCCGCGCCCCTCGCGGGAAAGCAGCATCAGCTGCCGTGGCAGCGAGGCGGCGTCCTCCGCCGCGCAGCGAATCGTCTCCAGCTCGCGCTTCAACCGGGGCGAGATGTCCCGGCGCGAGGCGATCAGGCTGGAGCAGTTGAGAATCGCGGTGAGGTGGTTGTTGAGGTCGTGCATCACCCCGAAGGCCAGCATCCCCAGCTCGCCGAGGCGTTCCGCCTCCGCGCTGCTCTCGGTTGGCGATCCGTCCGCCGAGGCGCAGCGCTCGCCCACCTCTCTCGAGACCGACATCAGGTACCTGGTCCCGCCCAGCTCCAGGGCCACGATCCGCGAGCACCAGCTCCTCTCCCGCCCGTCCGCGGCCTGCGCCCGCCAGCGTACCGAGAGCGGCTCGTCGAGCACGCGGGTCAGCATCGCGTCCAGGCGCTGGCGGAATACCTCGGGAGCCTCCCCGACCGCGAAATCGACCGGATCGATCCCACCCTCCTTTTCGGCACGGCAGCCGGCCAGCTCGCGCGTCCGCCGGTTGGCGTAGATCAACCGCCGGTCGTCGAACAGGTGCAGGGTCACGGGGTCGGGGTGCATCTCGGCGAGATCGCAAAACGCCTCGATGCTAGCCCCCCGCACCGCTCCTGAAAAAGCGATTTCGGGACTTTCCAACTTCATGATCTACGTGGGGAATATAGTGCTTTCCCCTTTGCTGTGTCAAACGAGGCTCGAGGCCGTTTCAGTCGTCCTCCTCTTTTGAGACGATCGCCTTTCGCAAGGCGCGATCCAGCTCGTCGACTCCGTACGGCTTGCTCACCACGCCGCAAAAGCCGTGCTCGCGCCATTGCGACATGACCGGATCCTCGGAGTACCCGCTGGAGACGAGCACTCTCGCCTGGGGATCGATCTCCAAGATGCTCCTTGCCGCCGCGTGTCCCCCCATCCCGCCGGGCACGGTCAAGTCGACGATCGTCGCGTCGAAACGCCTTCCCTCGCCCACGGCGCTCCGGTAGGCCTCCACCGCCTCGGCGCCGTCTCTGGCCGTCTCCGCCTCGTAGCCGATCTCGGCGAGCATACTCGCCGCGGCCTCCAGGACCACCGGCTCGTCGTCCATCACCAGCACGCATCCCTTGCGTGCCGCCGAGAGACCTCGCGGGGGCGTGCCCGGATCGCTGTCGCCCGAGTCGATCTTGGCCGGCAGGAACACGCGGACCTCGGCGCCGCCGCCCTCGGGACTCTCGATCGCCACGTGACCTCCGTGGCGGCGTATGATCGAGTGAGCCGCCGCCAGGCCCAAACCGGTGCCCCCCGGCTTGGTCGTGAAATACGGGTCGAAAACCCTGTCTGCGATCTCGCCGGGAATGCCCGGGCCGCTGTCCCGCACCGCGATCCAGGTGTAGCGCCCCGGCTCGACCGGCAGCCCGTCCTCGCCTTCTATCTCCGTCTCCCCGGCCGACAGCGCGATCTCGCCCTCGCGTCCCATCGCCTGGTGCGCATTGATCACCAGATTCTGGATCACCTGTCCGATCTGGGTCGAGTCGACGCGCACGGACGCCAGCCCGCGCGGAAAATCTTCTGTCCAACGACGGCGCGACCCGGCCAGGGCGAAGCGCGCGGCGTCGTGGGCCAGCTGCCTGACGTCCACCAGCGCCTTGACCGGCGCCCCGCCCTTGGCGAATGTCAGCAACTGCCCGGTCAATCTTCTGGCCCGCTCCACGGCCCGCTCCGCGTCCCGCAGGCGCTCCAGCAACCGCTCGTCTCCCCTGGCCCTGCGCCGGGCGATGCTGAGATTGCCCATCGTCACGGTCAGGATGTTGTTGAAGTCGTGGGCGATGCCGCCGGCCAGGATCCCGATCGACTCGAGCTTCTCGACCCGGCGCATCTCGTCTTCCAGCATGCGCTGCCGCGTCAGGTCTCTGAAGACCAGCACCGAGCCGATGATCTCGCCGCCGCGTCTCCTGATCGGAGCGCAGTTGTGATCCACCCTGAGGTCCCGCCCGTCGCGGCTGATCAGCACCTTGTCGTACTCCTGCTCCTCCTCGTCCCCTCCGCGACCCAGCGCGATGGCGACCGGGTGCGTCCTGGCTTCGCCGGTGCGGTTGTCTATCACGTGGTAGACCTGCTCGGCCGAGAGGCCGACGGCCTTCTCGCTCTTCCAGCTGGTCAGCTCCTCGGCCACGCGGTTCATTCCCGTGACGCGCCCCTCGGTATCGGTGGCGATCACTCCCTCGCCGATGCTGGAGAGGGTCACGTCGAGGCGCTCCTTCTCCTCGATCAGCGACTTCTCCGCACGCACGCGCTCGCTCACGTCGGTCGAGACCCCGAGCACCCCGATTCTCTCGCCTCCGCTCGGATCCCCGACGGCCGACAGGCGGGTCTCGAACACCCTCCCGCCGTGCTCGAAGGTCACAGTCGCCGTCTCGCCGCGATCCACGCGCTCGATCGCTGAATCGAACTCGTCCGACTCCGAAAACAGGTCGTCGATCCGGCTCCCCGCGACCCGCTCGGAATCCATCCCCAACACGCTGAGCGCCGAGCCCTGTGCGTAGACCAGGTGCCGCGAGCGATCGACCATCCAGATCGAGACCGGCGCTTCGGAAAGCAGCGCATTGTAGCGGCTCTCCCGCTCGCGCGATTCGGCCAGCTCGGCCTCCAGCTCGCGGACGCGCGTCTCCAGGATCTCCTTGCGGTCGTCACTCGGCATATTTTCCGAGTTTACACCATTTCGTCTGACGAGCAACCACCCCGGTAGATTTCCGGATGGGAGCCGATCACTGCAAAGCGTCAGGGCGCGACCAGCGTCGGAATGCCGCCGGTAACCATCGTCCCAACGAACTGGGTGTGCTGCAAGACGGCGTCGGCATTCTCGAAGATGACGAAGTGGCCGTCGTAGTCGCCGTCCGGCTCGTACTGTACCGTGACCGCCGTGACTCCGACTCCGTTTCCGTAATAATAGGTCGTGTCGTGCGGCAGCGACTCGATGACCGGCACCGCACCGAGCTGGTGCTCATCGTCGAGCGGCCACTGCTGGACCCCCAGCGCCTTGGCCAGGGCCAGCTGCGTCATCTCGGGAGTGTAGGTGTCGCCGATCCCGTACGACATGAAGACGCTGCGGCGCGGGTAGCCCAGCTCCGACATGTCCTGGCGAAACACCATCCGCGCGTGAGTCGCCGGATCGACCGGATCGAACGCGAGCTGGATCAGGTTCAACAACGGATGATGCCAGTCCACCTCGCCGAACTCCATCAAGGCGAAACGAATCGCCGCGGAGACGTCCAGCGGCTGCTTCTTTCCCAGCAGCGACTCGATCAGGTAGCCTCCGGCCCCGCTCAGCACCAGCAGATCCACCAGCGGCTCGTGGGCCGCGAACAGCATCGGGCCCTGGCTGCCCTGCGAGTGACCGAAGAAGTAGATCTTCTCCGTGTCGAAGAGCACATCCTCGCCGGTGATCTCAAAGAAGCCCTCGATCAACCTCACCAGCTGAAAGTGATCGGCGGCCGCCTGCACGTTGTTGTCCCTGGCAGCGCGCGGATTGAGGAAGTTGTAGAACAGCCGCTCCGGAGAGTTCTGCTCCAGATCGGCCTGGTCGCCGCTCAGGCCGCGGCGCTCTCCGTGCATGACCTGCTCGAGACCGATTGCGGCCACACCGACCCCGGCCATCCGCTCCGCCGTGCCGTTGCCGACGAACGACATCTCGCTGCCGCCGGTGCCGTGCGCGTAGATGATCACCGGCCAGCCCTCGGGCGGCGCCTCTCCGGCGGGCACGGTCAACGCGAAGCGCACCGATTCGTCCTCGACCCAGACGGGCATCCCCTCGCCGTCGTAGTCGATTCCTCCGCCGTCCTCCACAGTGGCGAACGGGCGCTCGCCCTGCTGGTAGAACGGCACGGTCAGCTCTCCGCTGTAGAGCGAGTAGGCGTCGCCGGAGTCGTCGACCGCGAGACCCTCCACCATAGGCTCCGGCTCGGCGCGCACCGCGTCGCGCACCAGGGGCAGATCGGCGCTCGGCCGTCCGGTGGTGAACACCGCGGCCGACGCGATGGACGTCGGGTTGATCGCCTGATCATCGAGGTAGTCTCGCAGCGGCGCGTAGGCGGTCCAGGCGTGGGACAGCCCCGCCTCGCCCGGCTCGGAGCCGGCCAGCATCGCGGCGAAATCCTCGCTCTGCTCGGCCGCGTCGCCCTGCGCGTCGGCCACGTCGGTGGTGACGATCGCCGCGTAGGTCGTGCCCGGCTGCAGCGGTCGCCCCAGGTTGGGGCACAGCGCGATCCAGTTGTTGCAGATGTACTTTCCGCGCGCGATGTCTCCCCGAAAACGCGAAAAAGCCTGCTCCCCGTACTTTTCCGAATCCGGGTCGATGTCGACCATGTAGATTGTCTCGCCCAGGTTGACCGTCGACCAGTCCGGGCTGTGACTGAAGCGGAAGTACGTGCACGATTGCAGACCGAATCCATCGACATCGTGTTCGACGGCATCGAAGTAGGAGTCCACCGGGTTGCCCAGCTCCTCGATCAGCACGCCCGGGTTGGCGTGGTCTTCCAGGTCGATCCTTCCGCCGCTGACCCGCGCGTCGTTGGGAAACGGCAGGCGGTAGAACTCACCGGAATCACCCCCCACCTCGAAATAGGCGATGAAGGGATCGTCCTGACCGCTCGGCTCCTCACACTCCGTCCCGGGCCAGTACGGCGGCTCGAAGCCCTGGCAGACCCCGTCCAGGCACTCGAGGAACAACAGGCAGTCCGAGTCCTGCTCGCAAGAGCCGCCCGCGCCGGTCGTTCCCGAATCCCCTTCCTGTTGACAGGTCCCGTCCGAGGCGCAGACCAGCCCCCACTGGCAATCGAAGGAGGCCATGCAATCCCCCTCCTCGGGGACGGTTCCCGGAGCGCCGTCGGGCTGACAGGTGCCGTCCACCCCCGAGCAGATCAGCCCCTCGGCGCACTCCCCGCCTCCCGAGCAGTCCTCTCCCTGACCCAGCGCGTCGCCGTCCGTATCCGTGTCCGCATCTATGTCCGAGCTGGACAGCTCGTTGGTACACCCGGCCGCCAACGCCCCGAGCGC
The DNA here is from genome assembly GCA_046484285.1 of Polyangia bacterium. Lineage (GTDB taxonomy): Bacteria > Myxococcota_A > Polyangia > JAAYKL01 > JAAYKL01 > CAZHCG01. The sequence continues at coordinate 16,007 of JAWOBP010000098.1, read as the reverse complement.
GGCCGTTAAGAACAATCGCCTCACACCTGCGCGCATCTCGAAACCTCCCTTTAAAAGCCTTCTTCAGACAAGAATATCAAAAAGACAGGCTCACCATGCGCAAAATCGGTCCGTGCCTCGAAACTCCGACCGCCGAGCAGCCGCAGCCGCGGTCCGCGGGCGGGCTGACGTCGATCGCGCCGCCGTCGGCGTCCGGGCTTTTCGAGTCGCTGTCGCTCTCCGTGTCGCTGTCTGTATCCGTTTCGGTTTCGGTTCCCGTCTCGCTGTCGCTGTCCGTGTCCGCATCGGTCCCGGGATTCTCGGGCAGGCCGTGGCCGGTCCAATCGTAGAGGACCTGCTCGATCCAGTCCCGGTAGCCGAGCGTGTTGAAGTCCCAGCTCCCTCCCGAGACCGGACAGTCGTAGCTCTCCACGAACGAGTTGACGCCCGTTACTACCCATTGACCTCCCTGCCGAGTGAACAGCGGCCCGCCCGAATCGCCGCTGCACGTGCCGGTCTCGCCGCCGATCTCGATCAGGTTCTGGTAGATGTGAAGCAACTCGGTGGCGCCCCAGCGATGCGTACCCGCCGAGTTGTCGTCGTGCGGATCGAACAGGCCGTAGCCGACGATCAACCCTTCGTCCCCGACCTCGGGATGGGGGTGCTCCCTCAGCAGGTAGGTCTCCACGTCGTCCAGCGGGCCGGACAGGCGGAGCATTCCCAGGTCGACCGCTCCCTGCTGGTTGATATCGCCGTTCCAGTAAGGGTGCTTGGCACCGGCGCTCACCGCCGCAAGCGTCACCGACTGCTGGAACAGGTCGGCGCCGCCGACGATCGTCACGTCCTCGGGGTGCTGCGTGTAGTCCACGTCGTACTCGGGCAGGTACACGCAGTGCCCGGCGGTCAGCACCACCTCGGGGTCGATCAGCGCGCCCGTGCAGAGGCTGACCTGGCCCAGCAGGCCGACCACTCCGCGCCAGGATTCCCAGCCCGTCTCCTCACCGCCGACGATCCCGGCGCCGTCCGGACGGTGCGAAGCGCCACCGAGCTCGTCCACCCGCGCTCCTCCGGGCGCGCAGGAAGCGCCGATCGTCAGAACCGAAACCGCCGCCAAGACGACCAAAGCTCTCGTACTGTCCACTGCCGCTTCCCTTCTCCCCCGGGCATCGATCGAACTGTACAACGAAAACGGCCAGAGCGACACGCCGGGAAAAACGACCGGGAATACGGCGAGAATCCCTGGTGCGGCATTGCCAGCGCCGCTTCAATGTCTACAATCTCGGCGACGTTCTCGCAGGGCAACGGAGCGGACGTGAGCATCGAACGAACCAGGAACTTCTGTATCATCGCCCACATCGACCACGGCAAGTCGACGCTGGCCGATCGGATCCTCGAGCTGACCGGTCTGCTCGACAAGCGCACCCTGCGCGCCCAGTACCTCGATCGGATGGAGCTCGAACGCGAGCGCGGGATCACGATCAAGGCCCAGACCGCCCGCATCGACGACCTCGTCGTCGACGGCGAGCCGCATCGCCTCAACCTGATCGACACCCCGGGCCACGTCGATTTCAACTACGAGGTGGAGCGCTCCTTGCAAGCCTGCGAAGGCGCCGTGCTGCTGGTCGATGCGACCCAGGGCGTCCAGGCGCAGACCCTGGCCAACGCGTATCTGGCGATCGAGGCCGACCTGGAAATCATCCCGGTGGTCAACAAGATCGACGTCAGCGGCGCCGACGTGCTCGGCACGCTCGAGGAGATCGAAAGCGCGGTGGGGCTGGATCCGGCCGAGGCGCTGACCGTCTCGGCCAAGACCGGCGAAGGCGTCCAGGAGCTGATCGAGGCGATCGTCCGCCGCGTGCCGCCGCCGCGTCCCTTCGCCGGAGACGACCTGCTGCGCGCGACCGTGATCGACTCCTGGTACGACGCCTACCGCGGCGCGGTCATGCTGGTCCGCGTCTTCGACGGAGAGCTGCGGCGCGGTCAGAAGGTCGAGCTGATGCACACCGGGCGCGTCTACGAAATCAGCGAGCTGGGCACCTTCACCCCCGAGGCGACCGCGCTCGGCACGCTCGGATCCGGGGACGTGGGCTACGTGGTCTGCTCGATCAAATCCGTGCACGAAACTCGGATCGGCGACACGCTGACCGACGCCAAGAACCCCGCGCCAGAGCCGCTGCCCGGCTTTCGCGAGGTCAAACCGATGGTGTTCTGCGGCGTGTTCCCCACCGACCCCGGCGCCTACGACGATCTGCGCGACTCGCTGGACAAGCTGGCGCTCAACGACTCGTCGTTCGCCTTCGAGCCCGAGACCTCGCAGGCGCTCGGCTTCGGCTTCCGCTGCGGCTTCCTCGGCCTTTTGCACATGGAGATCATCCAGGAGCGCCTCGAGCGCGAGTACGGACTCGACATCGTCACCACCACTCCCTCGGTGGTCTACCACGTGCACATGGAGGACGGCACCGCTATGGAGATCGACAATCCCTCCAAGCTCCCGGATCGCGGCGTACGCGCCGTGGAGGAGCCCTTCATCGAGACCTCGGTCCACGTGCCGTCCGAGTACGTCGGCGGGGTGATCAAGATGTGCGAGGAACGCCGCGGGGTGCAGAAGAAGCTTGAGTACACCGGTCCCAGGCGCGTGGTGCTGGTCTACGAGCTGCCGCTGGCCGAGGTGCTCTACGACTTCTACGACCGCCTCAAATCGATCTCGCGCGGCTACGCCTCGATGGACTACGAGCTGATCGGCCACCGCAAGTCGGACCTGGTGCGGATCGACGTGCTGGTCAACGGCGACCCGGTCGACGCGCTCTCCGCGGTGGTGCACAGCGACAACACCTACCTGATCGGCCGCGACCTGACGCGCAAGATGAAGGAGCTGATTCCCCGCCAGCAGTTCGACGTGGCGATCCAGGCGGCGATCGGCAGCCGCGTGATCGCTCGCACCAACGTCAAGGCCCTGCGCAAGAACGTGACCGCCAAGTGCTACGGCGGCGACGTGACCCGCAAGCGCAAGCTGTTGGAGAAGCAAAAAGAGGGAAAGCGCAGAATGAAGTCGGTCGGTCAGGTGGAGATCCCGCAGGAGGCCTTTCTCTCGCTGCTCAAGATCGACCGCTCGGGGGGATGATCAGTTGCAACCGTAGGTCGAAGGATCGCAGCCGGCCTCGGTGATGCAGTTGCAGAAATCGACGTAGTAGCAGTCCTCCGCGCAGCCGCTGTCCGTTCCGCAGTCGCTGGCGCAGGTTGAGTACTCCTCGGAGCAGGCGTCGACCGCCGCGGAGCTGCAATTGCCGTCCGTGTCCCCGTCGGCGTCCGCATCGGCATCGATGTCGGCGTCGGCGTCGGCATCGACGTCGGAATCCAGATCGGGATCGCCGGAGCTGTAGTTCTCGTCGAAGTCCTCGCTGAAATCGTTCCAGAACTGGTCGCTCCAGACCTCTTCGTTATCGTTGACCTCGCCACAGCTGTCGGCGCAGTCGTCGTAGAGCGCCGACATGAAATCATCGTAGTCGCCGCTGCCGTTGTCCGCCATGCACTCCAGGCAGTCCTGGACATCCGAAACGTCGGACGAATCGAGTTCGTCCATCGTCTGCGTGCACGAGACCTCGCACGACTCCAGCGTGTCGCTGTGGCTGCTGATGTAGAAGTAGTCCTCGGAATCCTCCATCGCGTCGACCAGCGTCTGGCAGAAGCTCTTGCAGGTCGAGTTGACCGCCGGACCTTCGTCGTCGCAGGACCAGGCGATCGCTGCGGCCACGACCAGCGAGCCGATCAGAATAAACATCATCTTGCGAGGCATGGTTCCCTCCTCATGCAAAAGAAATCCCTATTTCGAGGTCATCATACCAGCACGCGACCGCGGCCAGCAAGCGAAAGGCGAATGTACGCCGGGCTACTCCATCCGCTCCAGCACGATCCCGGCGAACTCCCGCATCGCCGGAGTCCAGTCCTGGTTGCAGATCGAGTAGACGTAGCCCCCGCCTTCGAACTCCTGGGCCAGCTCGACTATCCGCCTGGCCGGGCGCGCCTTGGTGACCTCCTGGCCGTCCTCGGTGCGCGAGCAGGCCGGAGCGTAGACCGTGATCCCCATTCCGGACGACTGCTCCTCGATGGGATCCAGCTGCATCTTTTCGTGCTGGAGGCACTGGGCGGCCGCCAGCTCGCTTCCGGTCCCCTGGCAGACGTCGTCGACCGGCACTCCCACGATCGCGCCGAAGACCACCGCCGAGGCGTGCCCGCCTTTGCGATCGACGAAGGACTGGTAGAACGAGGTGGGGCTGTAGAGGTACTGCTCGTTCTCGCCGCAGGCGATGTTGACCTTTGTGGCTGCGAGGTCCTGGATCTCGGGCGCCAAGAACAGTTCCTTGCTCTCCACCGAGCAGTCCTCCTCGTCGCTGACCACCAGCACGGCCAAAAGGGCGTCCTCGCGCACGAAGTCCTGTTGGTCCTCGCGGGTCAACCCGCGCGCCGCGGCCTGGAGCTGCTGCTCGAAACCGCAGCCGCTGGTACCCAGCGAGGAGAGGCAGGCCACCTGGAAGGCCATCTCCGGGTTGGGTCCGTCCTCGCCCGGCGTCTCGGTCCACGTCGTCTCCAGGCTCGGGCAGCTCTGATCCGAGCCGTCGACTCCCGGCGCCGTGCAGACGCCCACGCCGTCGTCGCCGATGTTCTCGCAGGTCCAGTCCGCGGGGCACTGGGCCGCGTCCTGGCCGCAGGGAATCTTTCCGCTCTGCAGGTCGATCGTCTTGCCGGACCCGTAGGCCTGGAACTGGCCGTCGTCGCCCGCGGCCGAGCAGGGAAGCTGGTCGTTCGGCCAGCCGTCTCCTTCCTCGTAGGGGTTGCCGCCCCACTGCATGCCCATGTCGGACGAGACCACCGCGACGCGCACGTCGTCCGCCGCGGCGAACGGAGAGGTCGGCAGCGGCTCGACCAGCGAGTTGACCAGCCCGAACACCGAGGTGGCGAAGATCGCCTGCTCCTCCGTCATCGACGCCGAGTTGTCGACCACGAACAACACGTCCAGCGCCTCGAACGGCAGCGGCGCACCCTCGGTGTCGGTGTCGCCGTCCGTCGCGGTTCCGTCGTTGTCGTCGTTGTCGTCGTCGTCGTCTCCGCAGCCCGGCGCCCCCAGGACGCAGGCCAGGCAAATCACGATCATCCAGCGAATCCGTTCGAACATCGTTCGCCTCCTTCCGGCGCGGGAGGAACGCCCTCCCCCTTCGTTCACCATTGTACGACGAAATTAAAACGCCGGTGGGGAAAACTAAAAATCCACGAAACGGAAGACGGCGGCGCAGCCGGCGTCGAACGTCGCCAGGTAGCCGTCCATCTTCAGATCCTGGGCGAAATCGAAGCCTACGGGATCGATGCGCAGCTCCAGCCACTCGGTGACGAACAGCGACATCGCTCCGTGCAGCCGGCCGTAGGCCCACAGGTGATTGCTGACCACGGTCATGCCCGGCTCTAGCTGCGCGCCGATGTAGAAGAAGTTCTCTTTGATCGGGAACATCAGGCGCAGGATCACCCCGGCGTTGATCTTGAACAGCTCGCCCCAGTCCTCGGACAGATCCACGATGTAGTGGGTCACCGAGCTGAGAGTCACGCCCACGTCGAGCCAGGCCGGATCGGTCACGGCGGTCACACCCGCGGTCAGACCGCCGCGCAGCGCGGTCGCCGGTCGCATCGTTCCGCTGCCGTAGGAGGCGGTGCCGTAGCCGGCCGCGCCGAACAGACCGATCTGGACGCGCCCCGGGCTCTCCCCACCGCCCGATTCCCCTGTCGCGGGCGGAGCCACCGGCTGTGGCGCGGGCTGTTGCGGCGGCGCGTACAGCGCCGGGTCGGGCTCCAGCTCGACCACCAGCTCGTCCGCCTTGCTCGCGCGGCTCTCGCCCTGGAAGCTGACCGGCAGCTTGCCGTAGGACTCGACCCTAATCGTGTGGCTGCCGGCCTGGACGATGCCCTCCCAGGGCAGCCGCCCCATCTCCATGCCGTCCACGTACAGCACCGCCGGCTCCTTCTGCGGCTGGGCCAGCACCACGCGCAGCAGGCTCTCCGCGTTGTCCAGGCGGGTGCAGCGCTGGTCGTAGCAGACGCGTCCCGCCTTGCAATCGGAGTCGTCCCGGCAGGCGCGACCCTTCTTCCCGGCCGCCCCGGCGACGAACGCCGCGAGCACGATCGCGGCGAGCGTCCCGGCGGCCGGCAGCCTGTGGTACGCCATCCTCAGTCCCTCTCTCCCCCGAGACGAGGGCAAAGACTATCTGTGCGGCATCCTGGAGTCAACGAAACGAACGATGGACGGCTACGGACCTTCGCGCGGGCAACGAACGTTCCTGAGATCGCTGGTCGAATCGGGGTCGACATAGCCCATGTTGAACAGCGCGCAGTATGCGGCCATGCTGCCCGAGATCGTGGACGACCAGTAGCGTCCCTCGTCGTATCCGAACATCTCCGTACACATCGTTTCCCCGTTGCCGCCGTCGCAACGGTTGCCTCCCAGAAGAACCTCGTACTCGTTTCTGGTTGGCAACCGATAATCATCGCCGAGAGTGTCTGCGCACAGGTCGACTCCCGGGTTGTCCGTTTCGCAACCGTTGGTGTTCTGGCCGCTGGCGTCGCACCAGTCGTCTTCCGCCAAGCCCGGGTATCAGACACCAAGAAGAAACAACGGCGGTATTCGCCGGCCGAAGCACATCCGGCCGGGCTGCTGCCTGACATCTCGGCTGTTCCCGCCCCGAATCGGTCGCCTGCGGCCGATTCTCGCCCCGGCTCGTCCCCCGAGCTCGTCCGTTTTCTGCTGGAAACCCGGCGGCGTCACTTCCCCCTTCGCTCCTGCCGAATCAGCCCGGCCCGGCTACACGTACCCGCTCCAGTACCGGTCCTCGGGGATACCCGAATTGGAAGCGCGGCACCTGGTCGAGGTGACCGTCGCTGCCTGGAGCTGGGCATCGCCGAGGTCGGGCCGGGGGCGAGGCTGGGCGACATCGGCGCCACGATCCAGCAACACGCCGAGAGCAACGGCTGCTCGGTGGTTCGCGACTTCGTGGGGCACGGCCTGGGACGATCCTTCCACGAGCCGCCCCAGGTGCCCCACTTCGGCAAGCGGGGCCGCGGGCTGCGGCTGCGCGAGGGGATGACCTTCACGATCGAGCCGATGATCAACGCCGGAGACTGGAGGGCCAGGATACTACAATCGAAAACGTTCGGGTAGAGCGAGCAACTGTCCGCGAGGCCAAGGAAGGACGACGAAGGCGTGGCAGCGCCAGTCCTTCGTCGTCCTTCCTTGGCCTCGCCGATGATCTCTCGCCCCGTACCCGAAATCGTCGGGTTGACGAGGCACCAGGTGCAGGCTCCGAACGGGCCGGTATCGAAGATCGTCCCCGCGATCGGCCCGGATGGTGCCGCCCATTATCAGGTGCTGGAGCTTGTGTAGGCTGATTTTTTCGGGTTTTTCACCTATCTGGGTGGTGTTTTCGGTTTTTTCTTGTGGCATGATGGAGGGTCGAAGTGCTTTTTCGGCCGGGGTGGTGGGCTCTTGGCTGGATTTGGGCTGGGGTTTGGTTGGTTGGTCAGGTTTTGTCTTGGGGTTGGGTTATTTGGCTTGATGTTGGCTTGCGGCTCGTTGAAACCGGGGAGCAATATAGATGTTTGAACTTTTTTGGGGAAAGACACGACGGCTGGAAGACGGAAGCTACGCTGCTCATTTGTTCGCGCACCATTCTCTGGACGTCGCTGCCGTAGCAGCTGAATGGCTGGACCGAGACATCTCCATATCTAGAGCGCTTTGCGGGGGCTCGGACAAGGAACGCGCCACGGCTTGGATTCTCTTTTTCTCCGCTCTGCACGACCTGGGAAAGCTGGACGTTCGTTTTCAACTGAAGGCACCGGAAGTGGCAGGGAGGCTGGAATCCGCCTTCGATCCGAGAAACGTGTTGGACTATTCTCGCTACGATCACGGACAGGGCGGATTGGCCTGGTTTCTTCGTGAGCGAGACAGGTACGGTTTTGTAAATGGACGTTCAATCGATTGGATGCAGGCGAGCGCCGGTCATCATGGTCGTCTGCCGAGAAAGGACGCCTCCCTGGCCGACAAGCTCTGCGCAGAGGATTCGATAAAAAAGAAATGCCGGACGGCACGCGAGAAGTGGCTCAACGCTCTTCGCGACCTGTTTCTATCTCCGGTGGGAATCGAAAAATCGTCAGATCCTCCGCCCTCGCCGAACACCTTCGCCGGGTTCTGCAGCATCTCGGACTGGGTAGGCTCGAACGAATCACATTTCGACTACGTCGAGGAAGCCGCCGGATCTCTCGGTGGTTACTTCGAGCGACGGCGCGAAAACGCCGCTCGCGCGCTATCGAAAAGCGGTATTCTTCCCCGGCAGGTGCTGGGGACTGGAATGAGGCACCTGTTCCCTCACATCGAGAAACCACGCGGTGTCCAGCGACTGATAGAATCCTGGCCGCTCGCTCCAGGCCTGACACTGATCGAAGCTTCGACCGGCTCGGGCAAAACAGAGGCAGCTCTTCGCTACGCGGCCCGCCTGATCGATGCCGGCATGGCGGACGGGATAGTTTTCGCGCTGCCGACCCAGGCCACGGCGAACGCGATGTTCTCCCGTATCGTAGACGTGTCGGCCAAGCTCTTCAAAGAAGGTGCGGATCTGGTTCTCGCCCACGGCAAGGCGCGTTTCAACCCTCTGTTCCGACAGATCAAGCAAGGATCGCCAAAAAGCGCTTCCGCCCAAGGAGAAGAAGAAGCGACTGTCCAGTGCTCCCGATGGCTTTCTCAGAGCCGAAAACGCGTCTTTCTCGGCAACGTAGGGATATGCACCATAGACCAGGCGTTGTTGTCCGTTCTTCCGGTCAAGCACTTCTTCGTCCGGGGGGCTGGAATCCGGAGAAACGTTCTCATAGTCGACGAAGTCCACGCCTACGACAGCTACATGAACGGCCTGCTGGATCGGGTAATCGAGGAACAGCGAGAAGCTGGCGGAAGCGTGATTCTTCTCTCGGCGACCCTGCCGTCACACCGGACTATGGAGCTGCTCGAAATCTATTCTCCAGACAGAGAGAAAAGGGAAGAGCCGAGCAGCGACTACCCTCTCGTTTGCAATTCCACGTCGAGCGGCATCAGGTGCTGGAGCACGGAAGAAGCCGGTGGAGAGAGGGTGGTGAGAACCCGAATCGAGGCAACCGAAGACGCTCTTCCAAGCAACGGGCTGATTGAAGAGATATCCAGGCGTGTGGACGGGGGAGAGCTGGTCGCGGTGATCTGCAACCTGGTCGCAGACGCTCAAGCTCTTGCTCGCAAACTCCGAAAAATTCTTTCGGATCGAGTGGATCTGTTTCATTCGCGCTACCGCTTCAAAGACAGGCAGCGGATAGAGCAACAGGCTATCGAAACCTACGGGAAAACGGCGCCGCGAGGGAGTTCTGGCCGCGTCCTGGTCGCAACCCAGGTCGTCGAGCAGAGCCTGGATCTGGATTTCGACTGGATGATCTCGCAGATCTGCCCTGTTGATCTCCTGTTTCAACGGCTGGGCAGGCTTCACCGCCACGACAGGGGAGATCGAGGAACGCCCGAGGTTGCGATACTGGTTCCTTCTGCGGGCGACTACGGTCTTCATCAGCTGGTCTACGGCGATCCGAGGCTGCTTTGGAGAACTCAGGAGCTTCTCGAGCGAAGAAACGAGCTCGTGTTTCCAGCCGCCTACCGGGCGCTGATCGAGGAGGTCTACAAACAGGATGCCTGGGGTGACGAGCCGGCGTGGGTCGAAGAGGGGCACTCCGAGTACGAGACAGAGCAGCGCGAAAGGAGAGCCCGGGCAACACAGCGGTCGATGGTTGACACCTGGCTCGACGACTCGAGTGAAGAACCCGGTTCTCTGACTCGCGGCTCGGAGATGGGAGCGACCGTAGTTCCGATCAGAGCCGACGGCGGCGGAGATTGCTTTCTGGACGGCGAGACGACGCTGGATTCTCTCCCCGTGCACGATCGCGACGAAGAGATCGACCAAAACAGCGTGAATGTACCTTGCAGCTGGAATCGGTTCTTGCCGACGCCCAGGGACGGCGTCGTCTATCTTCGAATGGTTGAGCAAGGAAATGGGACCTGGACCGCGGAGCTTGGAGAGGTGTTGCTAGAGTACACCGAGCTCTACGGCCTGGAGAAGGAGGGAAAATGAACCTGATAGAAGATCCTTGGGTACCCGTTCTCAGAGACGGTCGGCTCGTTCACGTCGAGCTAGCGGAGATTCTCTGTCGTGACGAGCCCTGGAGCCTGTCGCTGACTCGGGACGACATGGAGTTTGCCGCGCTCCAGCTTCTCGTCTGTCTCACCCAGGCAATCTACACGCCGGACGACGAGAAGGAGCTGAAAGAGCTGGGGTCGAAACCACTGGACGAGAAGACCTTCGAGGAGCGCGCTTCGCCATATCTGGACTGGTTCTCTCTGGACCACGAGAAAACGCCGTTCATGCAGGTCCGCGGAGTGAAGGCGAGCAAGCCGACGCCCATCCAGAAGCTGTTCGTAGGCTTGCCCGAGGGAAACAACCACGCGCTTTTCAACCGAGCCGGAGAGGTGGATGCCGCGTGCTCATCGTGCACTGCTATCGCCTTGTTCAACCAGGCGGTCAACTGTCCGAGTTTCGGGGGCGGCTTCAAGGAAGGCCTACGCGGCGGCTCGCCAATCACCACGTTGATTCGCGGCGAGGGCTTGAGGGAGACGATATGGAAAAACGTTCTCGACAGGCAAGGAGCGAGAGAGGTCGGGCTGAAGGTCGAGGAAAAAGCCAAGCCCAACTGGGTCGAGGTTATCCAGCCGGGCCAGAAGATAGCCGCCTCGGGCATAGACCTGATCACAGGTCTTTTCTGGCAGTCAGCGCACGTCGAGCTGCTCTCGCCTGACGATTGTGACCGCGTTTGCCCGATCTGCGGACGTGAGTGCTCGCTCGAGTATGCGGGGTTCAACAAGGAGAAGTTCAGCAAATTCGAAATAGTGGGTCATTGGCCGCACCCGCACTCCCCGCGCAGATGGGAGAAGGGCAAGGACAACGAAAGGACCCTGAGCTTCAACCGGTCAGCACCGACCTGGACTCAGCTCAACGAGCTGATCCTTCACAAGGAGGAGGAGAAGCGAGGCCAAATACCCGCGGCGGTAGTCACTCGTTTTCGCGAGATCCACCCCGGAGAACCGTGCCACCTAGCTGTCGGCGGCTACAGCAACAAGCAGGCGGCGGTGATAGATCGCCGTCACGAGACGATCAGCCTGGCCGAGGGCTGGGATTCGAACCTCGACGGAATCGGGATGCTCGTGGAGGTAGGCGTCGAGATCAAGAACGCCTTGCGCTCCAAGGTCTACGGATTCGGAAAAGAGACGGGGGTAGAAGGTCTCTCCAAAGTCGCAGAGCGCCGATACTACGAGCGGACCGAGCACCTCATCCACCGCGTGTTGAGAAACATGGATTTCTCGCAGCTCAAGAAGACCAGGGAGGAGCTGACAAGAGATCTCGGCGAGATTTCGCGAAAAGTGTTCGCCGAGGTCGTCAAGCCATACATCCACTCGCCAAAGGGAGCGAAGACACTCGCAATTAGCACGAGGACGCTCAACGCGGCCCTGGCGAAGATCAAGAAAGGAGCATGATCGCGATGGAACAGAAGAACGGAACGGACTTCGCCGAGCTGAAGGCGAAGTTCGAGAAGCTGAAGCCTGGGCAACGAGCCGAGGTTCGACGTGCCAGGGATCCTTCGGAGCTTTCGTTGATCCCCGCCTACTACCGGGTCCTTCCGGAGGGTGTGAAGAGCGATGCCAGGTGGAGGAGAATCGTGTTCTTCCTGCCGTACGCATCGCACAAGGAGGACGGAGACAACATCGGGGCTCAGCTAGCCAAGGCGAAGAAGGTCAGCGAAATGAGAGTGTTCCAGATGGCGCGCTCCGAGGGTGATACCGCGCTGCAGCACCTGCGTCGTCTGTGCCAGCACGTCGACGCGACAGTTGACTGGAACCGTTTCGGGAAGACGCTCTTCTACTGGGGCGACAACGCCAAGAAGAAGATCGTGGAGGACTACTTCATGAGCGGAGGCGGCAAGTAGCCGCATTGAAGAAAGGAAGAGAGAAATGAAGGACAAAAGGAGATTCTTCAACATACACGTGCTGATCTCGCACACGCCGTCATGTCTCAACAGGGACGACATGAACATGCAGAAATCGGCTGTGTTCGGAGGGGTGCGTCGGGTCCGCATCTCGAGCCAGAGCCTCAAGCGAGCGATGCGCAAGAGTGATCTCTACCGGGACAGGATCGGCGAGCCCTCGGTGCGAACGATCAAGCTCGAGCACCTCGCGGCCAAGTACGCCGAAGAGCTCGACGGAAGGTACGACCACGACCTCGTCTACAAGACGATGGCCCTGATCGCCGGCAAGTCGGAGATCGACAAGGACGGAACGATGAGCGCTGTCGCCCCGTGGAGCATCGGGGAAGTCGCGCACTTGTGCGACATCGTAAAGGCCGCGGGCTCCGGGGAGCCGGACGAGAAGAAGCTGAAAAAGGAGATCGAAAAACAGTCGAAGCCGCTCAAGGACGCGATGAGCGACTCTCTGGACATAGCGCTTTTCGGACGGATGGCTACTTCCGGTCTGATGACGCCGGTCGACGGCTCGATGGCGGTGGCCCACGCTATCACGACCCACTCCGTGGATTCCGACGTCGACTGGTTCACTGCTGTGGACGACCTCACGGTGGAGGAGGGCGAGACCGGTGCCGGACACCTCAACACCCAGGAGTTCGGAGCCGGGGTGTTCTACAGATACGCAAGCCTGAACCTGCCTCAGCTCGCCGAGAACATGGGCGAGCCCTCCGAGGAAAAGACACTGGAGATCGCAGCAAACCTCACCGATCTGATGGCACGCGTCGTGCCGACGGCGAAGCAGCAGTCCTTCGCCGCCTACAACCTCGCCGACCTGGTGCTCGTCTCTTTCTCGGACATCCCGGTCTCCTACGCCAACGCTTTCGAGAAGCCAGTCGACCGCGACAACAAAGGCGGGTTCATCGCTCCTTCGGTGGAAGCGCTCGAGAGCTACGCGAAGAAGGTTGTCGACGGATACGATCTGGACGAGAGATCGGCTGCGTTCAGCCTGCAGAAGACCTCACTTGAGCCGATCTTCGGCAAGATGGGCGAGTTGGAAAACTGGATAAAGAAAGGAGGTGGGCAGTGATGGGGCAGTACCTCATCCTCAAGCTCGAGGGTCCGATGCAGGCCTGGGGCGGTCATACCTACGAAGACCACCGACCGACCGAGCTGTTTCCGACACGAAGCGGTCTAGTCGGGCTGCTGGCCGCCTGCCTCGGAATCGACCGCGCGGACAGCGAATCCCAGCAAGCGCTTTCGGACAGCTTTAGATACGCCGTCCGCAGCGACGCCGGCCGCGAAGTCGCGGGCACGACCGTCCGCAAGACGGTGATGACCGATTTCCACACGATAATGGACGCTCGCAAGGTAGACGGAAAGGCAAACAAGTACCCGGTCGTCAGCCGTCGTGACTATCTGTGCGACGCCTCGTTCACGGTAGCTATGGAGTTCGTGGACGGCGCGAGATTCGGCAGGAAGCAGCTGCAGGAAGCTGTTGAAAAGCCACGATACACGCCTTCGCTGGGGCGTAGATCCTGCCCGCTCGGAAGGCCGGTTTTCGAAGACGTGGTTGAGGCTTCGAGCGCGCTGGAAGCGCTTTCGAATGTGGAGCCCGGCAGAGGAACCGTCTACAGCGAGTTTCCGGCCGAACGAGCCACCGTGCTGCGCGTCAGGGATGTGCCTTCTTTCGGCGAACGCCGCCGATTCCTGACTCGAGAAGTGCATGTGCACGGAGAGGAGGAAGAACATGTTCCTGAGCAAGGTTAGGCTGGCTGGGAAGCGGAACCCCTACGACATACATCGTGAAATCTGGGGGTTGTTCCCCGGGATGCCGGACGCGGAACGTCCCTTTCTCTACCGGGTTTTTTGGCCGAGGCGGGGCCTGCCTACAGAGGCGCTGGTTCAGTCCGATGTCTCGCCGGTGGACAGCAACAGCTCGTCCTGTTCCCTGATGGCGAAAAAGGAGTTCGACCCCAAGCTCCGCAAAGGCCAGGTTCTGCGATTTGCTCTTTGCGCGAACCCGACCAAACGGCTAGCCGAAGAGAGGAAGCGAGTCCCGTTGATCCACGAGGACCATCAGCTGGCTTGGCTCGAGCGAAAAACCGAGCCCTTCGCTGAGCTTCTCGAGGCCCAGGTGGCGGGTGGTCGCGTCCTCAACTTCATGAGGCACGGAGTTGCGGGCAAGATCGCGGCGGTCGATTTCACGGGTGTTCTGCAAGTCGGGGATCCGCCGGGAATAGGAGACGCGCTGAGAAACGGCATCGGCCCGGCCAAGGCCTTCGGCTGCGGTCTTCTCAGCTTGGCCCGCGCATAGGCCGGTGAAATCTGTTCTTTGAAAACTGAATACGAGCCAAGAATGCGCTGTCGATATCTATGCTGCGCCGGCAGAAGAGAAAAGCGCCGGGGAAGGGGGCCTTGATGAAGAACCTCAAGACGCTGCCCAAGCTGAGGGACAGCCTCTCGTTCGTCTACTTCGAGCATGCCAGGCTCGAAAGAGAGAAAAACGCCGTTTCGATCTTCGACAAGGAGGGAGAGACGCACGTCCCCGTTGCCGCGCTGGGCACGGTGATGCTCGGTCCCGGTACGACGGTCACGCACGAGGCTATGAAGGTGCTCGCCGAGAACGGGTGCTCAGTTCTATGGGTCGGCGAGCACGGCGTGCGTATGTACGCACAAGGGATGGGCGAGACGAGGAGCGCGCTTCGGTTGCTGCGGCAGGCGGATATTCATAGCACGCCGCAAAAGCGGATGGCCGTTGTCCTGAAGATGTACGCCAAGCGCTTCGACGAGGATCTCGATCCCGAGTTGTCGCTCGAGCAGATCAGGGGCAAGGAGGGAGTTCGTGTTCGTACCGCCTACTCCAGGGCGAGCGAGAGGTGGGGTGTGGAGTGGAACGGTCGCAATTATTCTCGAGGAGACTGGTCCAAGGCAGACCCAGTAAACCGGGCGCTTTCGACCGCGGCATCCTGTCTGTACGGAATCTGCCACTGCGCAATTGTCTCGGCCGGCTACTCCCCTTCGATCGGCTTCATCCACACCGGCAAGTTGCTCTCGTTCGTCTACGACATCGCCGATCTCTACAAGGTGGAAACCACGATTCCCGTCGCGTTCGAGATAGCCTCGCGATATCAGAAATTGGACGGATTGAAGGGAATGGAGAGAGACGTCCGCCTTGCCTGCCGAAACAAGTTCCACGAGCAGAAGGTGCTCGAACGGGTTGTAAGAGACATCGACGATGTTCTTGACGTCTCGGTGGAAGCGATTGACAACGCGAGTCACTATCTCGACGACGAAAACGATCCCCCGGGAGGGATCTGGGATCCGGCCAAGGGCCAGGTGGACGGAGGTCAGAACTATGGTTCTGATTGTGCTTGAAAAGGTGCCGGCCTCCCTCAGGGGCCAGCTTTCAAGATGGCTGATGGAGATCAAGACCAACGTATTTCTGGGCAAGGTCTCGGCGATGGTGAGGGAAGAGCTGTTTCGCATGTGTGCACAGAAGATGGGAGAGGGTGGATTCCACATGGTCCACAACTGGAAGTGCGAACAAGGCTTCATCGTGCGCAGCGCAGGCAACGTGTCGCGACAGGCCGTGTATTTCGACGGCATCCAGCTGGTCAGAAAGCCGATCGCCAAGGCCTAGCAAAAGGTCTCGATTTCGATATCTTTGCCGACACTTGGAGGTGGTGCTGAGCTGATTTTCTTAGTATTTTCGAAGAGCGTTCCCCACGCAGGTGGGGATGAACCGACGTCATGCCGGAGTTACGGTCCATCCCTGCGGCGTTCCCCACGCAGGTGGGGATGAACCGACGAGCCGGCCGGACACGGGTCGATCATGCTTGCGTTCCCCACGCAGGTGGGGATGAACCGATCACTGCTTGATGCTCGGCCCCCCAGGGACAGCGTTCCCCACGCAGGTG
>JAWOBP010000088.1:0-93721 GCA_046484285.1 Polyangia bacterium | reverse complement strand
GACGCGCTGCCCGACGAGCGGTTGGCGAGCTCTCTCGAGCAGCGGCGCGGGCGGGGACGGGACGACTACCCGGTGCGGATCGTTTCGGGCCGGGGGCCTGGATCTGCGTCAGGCCCGGGTGTCAGACACCAAGAACAAACCGCGGCGGCATTCGCCGGCCGAAGCACATCCGGCCGGGCTGCTGCCTGACATCTCGGCTATCCGCGCCCCGAATCGGTCGCCTGCGGCCGATTCTCGCCCCGGCTCGCCCCCCGAGATCACTCGTTTCTGTCGAGAAATCCGGCTTCGGGCACACCCCCGCGCCCGGCGCCGCTCCCGGCGGCGCCGCTTCAGCGTGTCTGACACCCGGTCTGCGCGCCCATCGCTACGCCACCCGCCGCGCGCCCTTTCGAAAGCGCCGATCCGCCTCGTCCCTGTCTCGAAGACGCCCGGGGCTGCCCGCCGGTGCGACTCGGCGCCTCTCAGAAAACCCTACAGCGCGGGTTGCGCAAGTTCCGTCGAGCCGCGAATTGCTGCTTGGAGCAGCCATGTTATCATCTATTCAGAGCTCACCGGGCAAAAAAAGGGGCGCGATGAAGGAGACGGACGAGCGCGAACGGGTCTCGCCCCGCGAGGACGCCTCCGCCGAGGAGAAGCTGCGCGAGAGCCGGCGGCAGCTCGCCACGTTGTTCGACCACCTGCCGGGCATGGCCTACCGCTGCCGCAACGACCGCAGCTGGACGATGAAGATCGTCAGCCGCGGCTGCCTGGATCTGACCGGCTATTTACCCGAGGAGATCCTGGACAACGCCCGGGTCTCGTACGGGGAGCTGATCCACTCGGAAGACAAAGAGCGCGTCTGGAACGAGGTGCAGGCCGCGGTGGCCGGGCGCGAGCCGTTCGTGCTCGAGTACCGCATCCGGGGCGCCGGCGGCAGGGAGAAGTGGGTCTGGGAGCGGGGCAGCGCCGTTCGCGACGACCAGGACGGCTCCGTCTTGCTGGAGGGGTTCATCATCGACATCACGGCGCGCAAGCGCCTGCGGCGGAAGCTGGAGCGCTCCGAGGAGCGTTACCGCAGCCTGGTGGAGAACCTCGACGACGTGGTCTTCATGCTCGACCTCGAGGCGCGCATCCAGTACATCAGCTCGGCGATCGAGAAGTACGGATACAGCGTGGACGAGGTGGTGGGCCTGCCGTTCTCTCGCTTCGTCCACCCCGACGACGTGGAGCGACTGCTGGAGGGGCTGCGGGAGACGCTGGCCGGCGGGATCGAGTCCCGCGATTTCCGCGCCTACGACAAGCAGGGCCGCGTGCGCCACGTGCGCACCTCGGTCCGCCCGCTCGAGATCGGCGGGCGTCTCGAGGGTCTGACCGGGGTGCTGGTCGACCTGACCGAGCGCAAGCGAATCGAGGATCAGCTGCGCGCCTCGCAGAAGATGGAGGCCGTCGGCCAGCTTGCGGGCGGAGTGGCGCACGACTTCAACAACTTGCTGACCGCGATCGACAGCTACGCCGAGTTGGCGGCCGGCGAGCTGCGCGAGTCGGATCCGATCCGCGAGGACCTGATCCAGATCCGCGACGCGACCCGGCGCGCGGCAGGCCTGACCCGCCAGCTGCTGGCCTTCGGCCGCAAGCAGGTCATGGATCCCGAGGTGCTGGATTTCGGAGCGGTGATCACCGGCCTGGAGAGCATGCTGCGCCGCCTGCTGGGCGAGCACATCGAGATCACGGTCCGGCGCGGGGAGCCGCTCGGCTGCGTGAAGGCCGATCTCAGTCAGCTCGAGCAGGTGATCGTCAACCTGGCGCTCAACGCCCGCGACGCGATGCCGACGGGCGGCGAGCTGACGCTGTCCACCGCCGAGGTCGAGCTGGACGGGGATCGCGCCGGAGAGGCGGACGGAGTCGAGCCCGGCCGCTACGTGGTGCTGTCCGTGAGCGACAATGGTTGCGGGATGGACACAGAGACGCTCGAGCGCATCTTCGATCCGTTCTTCACCACCAAGGAGAAGAGCAAGGGCACCGGGCTGGGCCTTTCCACCGTCTACGGGATCGTCAAGCAGAGCGGCGGCCAGATCAGGGTCGAGAGCGATCCGGGGCGCGGAACCACCTTCGAGGTCTTTCTACCGCGGGTGGACGGCCCCCCGCGACGCAGGCGACGCAGCTCGCTGCCGGCGCAGATCGCCGGCGGGGAGACGGTGCTGGTGGTCGAGGACGAGCAGATGGTGCGGCGCATCGCCGAGCGCGTACTGCGCGCGTCGGGCTACCGCGTGCTGTCGGCGGCCAACGCCGGCGAGGCGCTGTTGATCTGCGAGCAGCACGACGGAGAGATCGACCTGGTGCTGACCGATATGGTGATGCCGCAGATGAGCGGCGAGCAGCTGGCCGAGCGATTGGCGGAGCGCTGGCCGAAGATCAGAGTGCTGTACATGTCGGGCTACACCGGCGACGAGATCGCGCAGCACGGATCGCTGGATCCGGAAATACACTTCGTGAGCAAGCCGTTCACCGCCTCGGAGCTGGCGGGCAAGGTGAGAGCCGCGCTGGACGAGTAGCGTCTCAGCGTGGCGGGGGTCCTCCCGCGCCGTCGGCCGGCGTGCCTCTCGGTGCGCGAATGACCTGCAGCGCCGCGCAGGCCGCGATCGCGATCCCTCCCCCCAGCGCGGTCGGCGCGTCGGGGAGGTGGCTCCAGAGCAGCAGGTCCCAGCCGGCGCCGAAGACCGCGCCCAGGCTGCCGATCGCGGCCAGCCTGCCGGCCTCGCCGTGGCGGTAGGCGACCGTCATCAGGATCTGGCCCAGCGCGGCCAGCGCTCCCATCGAGACCAGCACCGCGGCCGTACGCGCGTCCGGCAGCTCGAAGACGGGCAGCATCAGCGGAACGGATGAAAGCGTGGCGGTCGCCGTGAACCAGAAGACAATCGTCAAAGATCGCTCGCTTGCGGTCAAGACGCGAATCAGCACGTAGGCCACGGCCGCCAGCACGGCGGAGACCAGCGCGGCGACGGCGGGCCAGCTCACCGAATCGGCCGTGGGGCGCAGCACCAGCGTCACTCCGCCCAGGGCGATCAGCACCAGCAAAGCGTGCTTCCAGCCGATCCGCTCGCGCAGCACGATCGCGGCCAGGGGCAGCACGAAGATCGGCGCGGACTGGTTGAGCAGGATCGCGGTGCCGACCGGGATGTTGGCGATCGCATAGAAGAACAGCATCAGCGCCGCGCTGCCGAAGCAGCCGCGCAGCAGCAGCAAACCGCGGCGTCTGCC
The DNA here is from genome assembly GCA_046484285.1 of Polyangia bacterium. Lineage (GTDB taxonomy): Bacteria > Myxococcota_A > Polyangia > JAAYKL01 > JAAYKL01 > CAZHCG01. The sequence goes on along the minus strand of JAWOBP010000088.1, from coordinate 90,484 downwards.
CGCCAGCGAGATCCCCCGCCAGCGGGCCAGCACGGCCAGGATCGGCAGACCGACGATCCCGCGGAAGAAGACCATCTCCACCGAGGGAATCGTCTCCCCGGCCACCTTGACCAGTGCGCCCATCAGCGAGAAGGACAGCATCGCGGACGAAAGGATCAGGGCGGCTTTGACCTGCGGTCGCATCGCGCCGGGAGTATGCTCTCTCCCCGCTGGAGTGTCGACCGCGGTATTTGACCCGGTTCGAGCCCGCGTGCAAAATGCAAGTTGGTTTCGATGCACACCCGGCTCGGGAGGTTGATCGATGCGCGGTTTGCTCATTTTCGTCTTTTCGTTTGTCGCCGTGACCCCGCCCTCGGTCGCCGCGGCCAAGGACGTCTCGCTCGGCTGGGACATCACCGGCGGATCGGCCTGGGAGAAACGCACCGGCTTCGGTGTGGCCGCTGGCCTGGGCGGCGTCGACTGCACGGACGACTACTGCGACCATACGTGGGATACCAGCTTCTTCGGCTCGTTCGCCGGCTTTGCGGGCGGCTACTGGCGCCCGATATCGAACCTGGTGATCTCGGTCGACGCCGGGATGGCCTATGTCAATACAGACGTGGACGGCTGGTGGCGGGACGCCGACATCGACGACGACCGCGGGATGCTGTTCCAGCTGATCGGCGCCGGATCGTTCCACGCTCCGATCACCGGCTGGATGGACGCCCACCTGGGGCTGGGAATCGGCTACGCCTACCTGGGCTTCTGGAGCGACGTGGACGGCTTCGACATCCACACCACGCACCACGGCCTCGATTTCGAGCTGCGCACCGGCGCCGACTTGTACCTGTTCTCCTCGGCGCCGACTTTCGCGCTGGGGATCTACTTCAGGTTGGGCATGCCGGTCTGGATCCGGGCCTGCTACGATGTCGAGGACGCGGGCACCTTCGGCGTGCCGGAGGAGAAGGACTGCGACGATCCCGACGACCTGGAGCAGTCACTGCAAGACCCCCGCCCCGGCTACTACGCTTACGACATCGACGAAGGCCCCTTCCTGGTGCACTTCGGAATCGCGGTCAAGTACGGTTTCTAGCCACCATCCGGAGGGCTGCCGCCATTTTTTGAAAAAGAGTTGCATGGTATGTCGTTTTCATTGAAAATGACATACATGATAGACAGAATTCTGAAAAGCAGGCTGAAAAAACATCCCAAGAGCTTCCTCCTGCTCGGTCCACGCCAGGTGGGCAAGAGCACGTTGTGCAACCAGCTGCGGCCTGACTTCGTCGTCGACCTGGCCGACGAGGAGGTGTTTCGGCAGCACGTCACCGATTCGGGACTGATCAAGCGGATCATCGCGGGTTTTTCGTCCTCGTCGATGACCGTGCTCGTCGACGAGATTCAACGAATTCCTTCGATGTTAAACACGATACAATCCATCTTGGATCGCAACCGCAAGCTGCGGTTTCTTCTGACCGGGTCCTCCGCGCGCAAGCTGAAGCGGGGAAAGGCCAACCTGCTGCCCGGGCGAATACTGCTGGAGTTCCTGCCGCCTCTCGTCTACTGGGAGATCGAGGATCGTTTCGACCTCGACCGCGCCTTGTCGATCGGCTGCCTTCCGGAGGTCTACACCGAGGAATACGGGCCGGAGCTGTTGCGCTCCTACGCCGCGGGGTATCTTCGAGAGGAGATCCAGGCCGAGGCGCTCACCAGGGATATCGGGGCGTACGGCCGTTTTCTCGATCTGGCCGCCGAGTTGAGCGGCCAGTACCTCAACTACTCCAAGGTGGCGTCCGACGCGGAGATCAACAAAGAGACGGTGCGACGGTACATGGATATCCTTTCGGACACGCTGCTGGTCGAGATCATACCGAGCTTTTCGGAGGTGGACGAGCGTCGTCGCGCCCGACAGAAAGATCGTTTCGTTTTCTTCGATCCGGGGGTCAGAAACGCGATCCTCGGCAGGGCGCGAGGGTCGTTCTCCAGAGAAGAGCGTGGGCGGCTCTTCGAGCAGTGGCTGGTCCTTCAAATCATCTACTACGACAAGCTGTTCGCCAGGCAGTGGCGGATCAGCTCCTACCGGGACGCCTTCGGAGTAGAGGTCGACCTGTTGATCGACACTGGCGACAAGCTGGTCGGGATCGAGATCAAGTCCGCCGTAAAGGCGCACGAGCGGATGTTCTCGGGCCTGGTGAAGCTCGGCCGGCTGCTGACCCGACCGCTTGAGAGCTACGTGATCTACCAGGGGGAACACGTACAGAGATTCGAGGGCGCCGGGCTGGCGGTCCCGTACCGCCGCTTCCTGTCGCAGACAGTGCCGGGCTTGTGACGGCACTAGACGTACCCGCTCCAGTACCGGTCCTTGGGCCTGTACGGCTCGATGATCGGCGGCCTGAACGTCCCCACCGGAAACTCGCGCCAGTAGTCCCCGGCCAGGTAATCCCGCGACGCCTCCCGGTGCTCCCGCTCTGTCTCCCTGATCCGCTCCTCGCGAAGCTTCTTCAGCTCCGGGTCCGAGGCCAGCACCCGCAGGATGGGACCGCTCTTCTCCCGCGGCCTGCTCGGGCGGTCCCGCGGGTCCAGCGCGTACAGCGCGGGCACGCCACACGCCCCGGGCCGGCCGGCCCTCCTTGCGCCGCTCGGCGGCGAAACCCTCTTCCATCTCGCGCACGTTGACCCGCACCCACGTCCGGCGACAAGGCCTCGGGCGGGCTCTCGAGCGACAGCAGCGGATTGTCCGGGTGGTGGTCCGGCTTGAACATGAACTGGCGGTCGACGATGTTGGAGACCATCGAGTAGACGATCCCCGGCTGATAGATTCTGATTGGATGTCCCATGCTCCTTACATCGGACGCTGGTCCCGCTCGGTTGCAAAAAAGTTGGGCCTGGCGCGAAAAACCGCCGGGAACGGAACTTTCCAATCAACTGATCATCATCTCACGTCGCGCTTCAGCGTGTCTGGCACCCAGTTTGGATGCATTGACGCCACCGGCCGGCGAGGATAGTTTGCGCAAAACCATTCGAACTTCACCTTGCCGGCACAAATGACTTATGGTCGCCTATGAAATTCATTGACGGAGGAGCCAAATGAGATCGCGAGCCCCGTTCTTCCCAGCCGCCTTCGCGGTGCTCTACGTCCTTCTCTCGCCGCTGTCAGCCAGCTCGCAGGGCAGGCAGCCGCCTCCCCCTGCTCAGGAGCAGGTCCAGGTTCCGGACTCGAGCGGATGGTCGGTGCATCAGGCCGTGGCCAACCTGAGGGCCTCGGAGAGGGGAGTGCGCCTCGCCGCGCTGAGGAGACTGGCCGAGGAGCCCGGCGAGAACATCCGCAAGTGGATTGCCGAGACGGCGCAGTACGATCCCGAGCCCAGGATACGTTACGAAGCGGTCAACATCCTGGCCAAGCGCGCCGAGTCCGCCAGCGTGCCGGTGCTGATGCAGATCGCCCAGAACGACAAGGACGATCGCGTCGCCACCGCGGCCCGCGTTGCGCTGCAGAAGTCCGGCCATGCGCCGCCCGGTACCGCGGCACCGTCTCGGCCGGCCCCCGCCGGTGGACAGGCTCAGACGGGGCAACCGGCGGCCGCCTCGCCAGGGCAACCTCAGCAACAACAGCCGCAACAGCCGCAACAGCCGCAGCCCCCGCGGCGCAAGGAGTACGACGAGGAGGGCAACGAGCTCCCACCCGGCTACCTGGACGCCGGTGGCGGAGGAGGCTCGATGATAGACGAGGAGCTGCTGGCGGCGAGCAAGGAGGATAAGCGCGTGCACTCCGGCTTCCTTCCGGCGCTGGGATTCGACGGCGAGATGGGAAGCCCGCGCACCACCCTGGCCCGCTCGTCGGTCGGAATCCAGCTCGGCCTCGAGCACAGCGGCGTCTACAACGAAGTGCTGACCACCACAGCCAACGCGATGGTCATCAGCGAGATCGAAGGGCTCAACGACTACGAGCTCACCGACTTCTCCGTGCTGCTCGGGGGCACCTGGTCGCCCTGGGAGTTCCTCGAGCTCGGCCTCGGCGTCGAGGTGCTGACCGCCGAGAAGCTCTCGCACGACCAGCTCTGGAAGTACCGCGAGGGAACCAACGAAGGCGAGACGATCGACCCCACCGAGAACGATACCGCCGCCGAGTACGTCTACGACGACTCATCATACAGCGGCGCGGCCTTCGGTTTTCTGTCGCTCGACATCAAGACGCTCTTCCACCGCTCGGAGATCGCCCGGATCGGGATGGCGCTGCGCGTCACCTTCCCGACTCACAGCGGCGAGCGCTTCCAGAGCGGAATCGGCGCGGCGAGCCTCTACCTGCCGGTTCGCTCCTGGGATCGGAACGTGCACGAGACGAGAGACGCGACGATGTGGGGCATCGAGCCGGGGATCATCGCCAGCTTCGCCCCGATCGATCACCTCACCATCTACGCGGACATCACCTACCTGGTGACCGTGCTGTCCTACACCGAGTACGAGCACGGTTTGAAAGACAACCAACAGACCCAGGAGAAGGAGGATCTCTCGGCGGCGGGCATGTTCATGATCCCCAACCTGGGAGCGCAATATCGCCTGCTCGACGAGTCGCTCGGCATCCAGCTCGCGCTGCAGCCGACCGTCTACCTCGGCACGGCCCAGAGCGCCGCGATGGCCTCGTTCGGAATCGTGCCGGGCGTGGCCTACACGATCGCCGAGATGGTAGAGCTGTCGCTCACGGCCAGCATCGAGGCGGGCGGAGACGCATCCAAGCCGCTCTACTGCACTGATCTCGAGCCCAGCGACGATTCGCCGCCGATTCCCTGCGGGGTGGGACGGCGCTTCGGGTTCGCCCTCCAGGCCAGCTACGCCTTCTGAAACCGGCGAGGTGAGCGGAGCGAATCGTCAATCCAGAATCTCGATTGTCACGACGGTGATGTTGTCCTTGCCGCCGCGCTGATTGGCCGTCTGCACCAGAGTCTCGCTGGCGTTCTTCATTCCGTCTTGGAAAAACCCGGGTATCTCGCGGCGCTTCACGTAGCCGTGCAGCCCGTCGGAGCAGATCAGGAACACGTCGCCGACCTGGACGGAAATCAGCTGGGTGTCGACCTGCACGTAGTCCCTGTTGCCCACCGCCCGGGTAATCACGTTGCGGTGCGGGGCGCGGCTGGCCTCCTCCGGGCTGATCACTCCCTCGCGAATCTGCCAGTTGATCAGGGTATGGTCCTCGGTGAGCTGGATCGCCTCGCTGTCGCGGACGCAGTAGACTCGCGTATCACCCACCTGCGCCGTGATGCCGTAGGCTCCCACCAGCAGCAGCGCCGAGACCGTGGTGCCCATCCCCTGGTAGCCGGGATCCTGCTCCGCGATACCGTACACCATGTAGGTCGCGGACTGCACCGCGCTCTCCATCAGTCTGCAGATCGACTGAGACGTCTCCCTCGTCAGAGGCTGCTCGCGAAACCTCTCGACCACGTCAGCGCCGCGCAGCACCATGTCGTGTATCACCTCGACCGCCTCGCGCGATGCCACCTCACCAGCGGCGTGACCGCCCATGCCGTCCGCCACGATGTACATGCCGATCCGGTCGTCGCAGAGAAAGGAATCCTGATTGACCTTCCGCCGCCTGCCGATATCCGTCTTGCCGTACGACTTGAGGCGCATCTCGACTCGTTCCACGCCATGGCGCTGCGCGCCGATCCAGATTGAACAACACTAATCGGCTACGGCGCCGGACACAAGCTCCCCCTTCGATTCGCTCGGAGCCGAGGACAGCTCGAGGGGCGATTCAGTCCCCCGCGATCTGCTCTGCCAGCTCGTTGAGGTACAGCTTCATGGTCGATGATCTCGTCCGCGCTAGTCGTCATTCTTTTCATTGTGGCATTAATGCGACCACATCTCGCGCGCGGCCGATTACGCGGCGTCGTTGGCGCTGACCCGAAGATCGGGGGTGGTCCGAAAAATCTGTGGTAATATGGACAAAACTTCACAGGGAGGAAAGCATGCGGTCGCCTCGTTTTTTCCGGCTGGCCTGTTGTCTGGCGTCTTTGGCTCTCGTCCTCGCCTGCGAGAGCGGCGACAGCGGTACGGCGCTCACCGAGGACGATTCCGACTCGAATGCGAGCTCGGACGCCGATGCCGACTCTGATTCGGACAGCGACTCGGATTCCGATGCCGACTCGGACTCAGATTCCGATGGCGATGCCGACTCGGACTCAGACTCGGACGCCGACTCGGACTCGGACACCGACACGGATTCGGACAGCGACTCGGACTCGGACGGCGACTCGGACTCGGACGAGAGCTGCGTGGACCAGGACAGCGACTGGTGGTGCGCCGACTTCGACTGCGACGACGACGACCCGGACCAGCATCCCGGCGCCGAAGAGGTCCCCGGCAACGGCGAGGACGACGACTGCGACGGGTTGACCGACGAGGGAGGCGGAGGCGACGCCGACACCGACACCGATTCCGACAGCGACTCGGACACCGATTCCGATACCGACTCGGACACCGATTCGCAGTGCGAGGACGACTGCACCGACGAGCTCCCGGACTGCGCCGCCGAGATGGCCTCGGAAAACGCCGAGGGGCTCTGCGACCAGCTGGACAACGACTGCGACGGCCAGGTGGACGAGGGCTGCACCTGTGCGGTGGGACAAGTACAGCCGTGCTTCCTGGGACCGCCCAACTTCCGCGACGTCGGCGCCTGCACCGACGGCACCCAGACCTGCGAGGTCGCCGGGGAGTTCGGCCTCTGGGGCCCCTGCACGGGCGGCATCTGGCCCCAGCCCGAGGTCTGCGACTACGTGGACAACGACTGCGACGGCTGCACCGACGACGACCTGTGCTGCGATCCCCCGATCGACTGCTCGGGCCCGCTGCCGGACGCCCAACCCTTCCAGGACTACGTGGTCGACGGCACCGACTTCTACACCGGCAGCCAGGCCACGCAGTGGACCTGGGAGCTGACCCCCGGCCCTTGCTACGCGACCAACGGCAACCGCACCAGCTTCACGATGAACGGCCAGGACAACGTCACCTCGGTCTCGGGACCCGCGCTCGAGACGCTGACCCTCTTCTTCACGCTCTCGGGCCAGTACACGCTGACCATGACCGTGGAGACGCCGGACGGACCGCTGACGTGCAGCTGGGTGATCCACGTGGTCGGTCCGGGGCTGCGCGTGGAGCTGTGCTGGGACACCACGGCCAGCACCGACATCGACGTCCAGCTGGGCAAGGTCGGAGTGACCGACAACTGGTTCGGCCATACAAACCCGACCAGCGATCCCTGCTTCGCCTTCAACTGCGCCTCCAACTGGTCGGGCTCGAGCTACACCCACGTCGACTGGGGCTACTCGCCCTCGCCCTACTCGGCGTGCGAGGACATTCCCTACGGCGACTGGAGCTACTACGGCTACTGCCCCAACCCGCGGATCGACATCGACAACAACTTTCACGGGCTCGGCGTTCCGGAGAACGTCAACTTGGACAATCCCGACGACGGCGACCAGTTCCGCGTCTTCGTCCACTATTTTTCGGGATCGGTGGTCACGCACCCGGTGGTCAACGTCTACTGCGACGGGATCCTGCAGGCCACCTACGGCATCACGCCGCAGGTCCCCGGCTTCGAGACCGAGGGCGGCTGGATCTACCAGGGCGACGGCTGGAAAGTCGTGGACGTGGTCACCCACGTGACAGGCGGCGTGACCACCTGCGACCTTTCCCCGGTCCTGACCAGCAGCGACGAGTACTGGGTCGAAGAGCAGTACTACTACGACTTCGCCTGGGGCGATCCCCCCTTCCCCTGATCGCGAGGTGCTCACGTAGCCCGAGTCTCGCTTCGTCTCTTTTCGGTGATAGAGAGCGCCCTGCGCTGCGTGCTGTCACCGCTCGAGCAGACGAGAAGTAGCCGAGATAGACCGAAAAGATGCGACGTCCTTTTGTCGTTCGATCTGCACTTACATCTACGACATCGACTTCGGAACAGTTGTCGGCCTGCATCTGAAGCTCGCCGGTACCGGGGTGGACGATGGTTGTCTTTCACTTGGTCAGCGCGGCTGGAGTCCCGTTGCTGCTGGTCATCGCCTGGGCGCTGTCCAGCGATCGGCGCCATCCCCCCTGGCGAGCGTCGTCGACGGCGCTGGCGCTCGCCCTCTGTCTGGCGGCCGCCGTGCTGCTCTCTTCGCCGCTGCTCGACGCCCTGGTCGTTCTCCACCACGGCATGCTCGAGCTGTGGAGGTCGCTCGGTCTGGGCGTGAAGTTCCTGCTGGGAAGGTTCGGCGAAGCCCCGGACTCGGTCGGCAAGGCGCTGCACCGCGTCCCCATGCTGATCCTGTTCCAGGTCCTGCCGCGCCTGGTGATCTTCGGCGCTCTGGCCGCACTGCTGGAGCGCTACGGCGCGATCTCCGCCGTCGTCCGCCGCCTGCACGGACCCGCTTCTCGCCTGGGATTGACTGGCGCCGAGAGCGCGGCCGCGCTTTGCAGCCTGGTGCTCGGCGTGGAGTCGCTGCTCCTGCTGCGCGCCTACCTGCCCCGCATGAGCCGCTCCGAGCTCTGCACGGTCGTCGCCACCGGCATGTCGTCTCTGGGCGCCAACTTCTTCGTCGCTGCCACCGTCAACATGCGCGGCGACTACCCGGGCCTGCTGGCCGGCGCCTCGCTGGTCGCCCTGCCCGCCTCGATCGCGGTCTCCAAGCTGCTGCTTCCGCCGGAAGCTCCGATCGACTCCGCTCCGCCCGAGACGACCGGCATCGACCGTGAAGAAGGCGCGACGAGCTGCCTGTTCGCCGGAGCCTGGCGCGGGTTGCGCATGATCGGAGGCGCCGCGGCGATGGTCGTCGTGGTGATGGGGCTGTTCGGGCTGGCCGACCTGCTCGTCGTAGCGGCCGGAGACCTGGCCGGCAGGATCTCGGGATCGAGCTGCGAGTGGACGCTGCCCAAACTGCTCGAGCATGCAGGCTACCCGCTCGCCTTGCTGATCGGCACACCGCCGTCCGAGGCCGCCGCGATCGGGGAGGTGCTCTCGACCAAGATCGCCAGCACCGAGACCAACGCGCTCAAGCGCTTGATCCTGGCCTTTCGCGACGGGGAGCTGAGCGGGACGAGAAGCGCGCTTGTCGGCATCTTCGCCCTGGGAGGATCGGCCAACCTGCTCTCGCTGGGAGCCTTCTTCGGCGGCGCGGCGACGCTGGCGCCGGACAGAATCCGGGAGCTGACCGGAGTCTGCGGGCGGGCGTTGCTGGCGGCGTTCATGGCCGGCCTGATCGTCGCCTGCACGGCCGGAATCGCCCCGGACGAAATCGGACGAGCCCTGTTGGAGGCTTCAAAGAAATGAAAGACGCCGCGGACACGTCGAACAGGCGGCGCGAGGCCGGGAGGTGGTCCTGGAAGAAACGCCTGGCCTACGGCGCGCTGACGCTGGTGCTGATCGTGGCGATCGGCGAGTGTAGCCTGCGGATCGCCGGCGCCGTGCTGCGACCCGAGGTCGACACCAGCAGCCCCGAGGACGACTGCGAGGCGATCGTGCTGATCGCCCACGGCGACTCGATGACCTTCGGCCTGGGAGCCGAGCGGCGCCAATCCTACCCGATGCAGCTCAGGCGCCTGCTGGCCGAGAGATACCCCGGGATCGCTTTCAAGGCCCACAACCTGAGCATGCCGGGCAGCAACACCTCGGAGGGGCTGCGCCGCACCGCGCGCTTTTTCGAGAAACACCCCCGCGCCGCCCCCGACTTCAGTCTCGTGATGTACGGAGTCAACAACCGCTGGAACCTGCACAACGCCAGCTTCTGGGAATGGGAAAAGAACGCCCGCCGCGACCACTTGGCGAGCTTCATCGCCAGCAACTTCCAGCTGGGCAAGGCGATCAGTGTGGCCTTGCAGGGCGGCGAGGAGAAGATCGCCGAGGCCCGCTCGGACTACCGCGGCATCCTCGAGGATCAGGGCTGGAGCGTCTTTTTCAACAGCTTCGAGGACGAGCTGCTCTCCGACTGGATCTCGCACGACCTGGAGAAATTCGCCTCGATCGCGCAAGAGCGCGGCTCGGAGCCGATCTTCCTCACCTACTTCGAGCCGCGCTTCGCGCACCTCAATCCCCTGTTGACCGGGACCGCCGACGAGCTGGGGGTCTTTTCGATCGACCTGGAGCGACCGTCACGGTACTATGTCCGGAAGAAATTCTACTGTCCGGATCTGTTCCACCTCAACGCCCGCGGATACCACGACGCGGCCAAAAGAGTGCTGCGAGCCTTCGAGAAGCACTACACGCGAGAAGACCTGGAGCGCCGCCTGGCCGACAAGCAGCGGCTTCCCGTCTGTCGCGAGAGGTGAGTTGACTGTCGGGCCGCTCGCGCTATCCTTGGGGTGTTTTGAAGAGTATCTCTTTCCACGCAAAGGTCCACGGCGCCGTCCAGGGGGTCGCGTTCCGCTTCTACACCAAGCAGCGGGCCACCGAGTTGGGCCTGGGCGGCTGGGTGCGCAACCTGCCGAACGGCTCGGTGGAGGTGCGCGCGCTCGGCGATCGCTCCGCGCTGGAGGAGCTGGCCCGCTGGCTGAACGACGGGCCGCCGGCGGCCTGCGTGGATCGGGTCGAGATGGCGTGGGAAGAGGTCGAAAGCGACGCTTCGCCGTTCCGGGTCCGCACCTGAAAAGCTCCGGCAGTCCTCAGTCGCGCTGGTAGGTGCCGCTCAGCCGACCCAGGCCCACGGCCCGCTTCTCGGCCGCGCGCCGCAGATCTCGCTCGCCCGCCCCGGGCGAGAGATCGAGCGGATTTTCCAGCGCCCAGACCGTGATCGCGATCTCGTGCTCCTCGCCCTCGACCGGACAGGGTCCCAGGTAACCCGAAAAGCCCTCGGCGTTGGCGCCCTGCACGGCGCCGTCCGGTCGCTCCCCGGCCGGCACTCCCTCCCCCACGTACGGAACATCGGCCGAGAGGTTCCAGATCAGCCAGCGCACGCCCTCGCCGGACAGGGCATCGCGATCGATCATCTCCAGCGCGAAGGCGACCGTCTCTTCGGGATATCCGAAAAACGCCAGCGGCGGCGAGAGGTCGTCCCCATCGCAGCCGTGACGAGAGGGAATCGGCTCGCCTTCGCCGAACGCCAGGCTGCTGACCTGGAACGAAGGCAGCTCCTTTTCGGCGCAACCCGCCGAAAACGCCAGCAGCAGAAGCGCGGCTTCGACTCTCATCGCTGTTGGAATTCTACTCCAACGGCAAGCAAAACCAATCTCCCTTTCCGCCGGAGACCGCCCGCGCCGGTCCGCGAGCGAATCAGACGTTCTTCAACGCCGTGCCCAGGCGGGCCCTCAGCTGGTGATGCTCGTCGGAGACGGTGAACAGCGTCAGCTCGCGCAGGCGCTCGGCGAGCCGCTTCTTGTCGTCCAGCATCTCCTTGAGCACCCGCACCGCCACGGCGACGTCGCCGCAGAGCAGCAATCCGGCCCGGTCCGAGGTATGGTCGATCGCCTTGGCCCAGCGCTTGAGGTTGACGTCCGCCGCCTCGGAGACGAAGGCCTGCACGTAGCCCTGCAACCTCTCCAGCGCGGCGGTATCCAACGCCTCGCGGATCGGAGCCAGCCTCTCCTGTACCGGCCCCGCCAGGTTGGACGGTACCGGCAGCCCGGGCACGAAGATCTTGATCGAGGCCAGCAGCCAGGAGGACATCTCCGTCCCGGAGCTGGCCAGTCTGCGCACGAAGCAGCCGGGTCTGAGCAGCGCGAGCTGCTGGCCGAGCTTGAATCCCAGACCCATCCGATCCTTGAGCTCGCTTGCACCGCTACCGGCCACCAGCACCGGCGGATCCGTGTCCAGCAGCTGGAAGCCTTCGCCCTGCCCGTCGTGGAAGTAGATCGGCGGTGCCTCCACTCCCAGCGACCCGGCCGCGAAGCTGACGAACTGCGAGAAATCGCTGGAATCCTCGCCCGCCTCGACGGCCTTGCCCGGCTCGAGCCCGTACTTGGACAGCTTCTGCGCCCGCGCGCGGAAGACCGCCCGGTCCATCACCGAGAAGATCGCCGAGATGGTCTGGTTCAGCTCGTCGTGCGAGAGCAGCCGCTTCCAGTGCTCGTCCTTGAGCCGGTTCTCCATGGTCGGCAGGTCCTCGGGCTGGTAGTCCCGGTAGAACTTGCGCTCCTCGGGTGAGGCCTGGTTGAGCAGCGAAAGCATCGAGGCCGCGAGCCAGGCCTTGTCGGGCTCTTCCTCCTTGGAAAAAATGCGCCACAGCATGCGGAACGAATCCACGCGCGCCGGGTTGGAGGCCAGCATCCGGCGATGGAGCGCGACCGCCTTGCCGGCGTACTCCGACTTCCACCCGTAGAGGTCGGCCAGCTTCTTTCGCCAGGATTCGTCCTCGGGCACGAGGCGCGTGATCGCCTCGGTGATCAGGATTCCGTCCTTCTCGCGGTCTAGCTTCTCCACCAACAGGTCGGCGAGCGGCTCGTAGGCTTCGAGCTTCTCCTCCACCATCGCGTCATCGGGTAGCTTCTTGATCGCCCGCTTGTAGTGCTTCTCGAGCTTCTCCCATTCCTGGCGCTCGGTCAGCATCTCGACCAGGGCCTCCTCGGCGTCCGAGAGGGTGGGATCCTGCTCGACGGCCATCTCGAAGTAGGCCATCGCGTCATCCGGCTGCTTCAGCTCGCGGCGGTAGATCTTGGCCACCGTCAGGTAGTAGCGTGCCAGCTGCTGTGGATCGTCGACCAGGTCCGCGATGCGCAGCACCACCTCGACCACGTCGCCGTAGCGCTTGGCCGCGTAGTAGATCTTGAGCAGGTCGCCCAGGATATCGCGGTCCTCGGGATGATGCTCCAGCTCGTCTGTCAGCATCCTGGAGGCGCCGTCCGAGTCGCGGAGCTTTTCGAACAGCAGCATCGCCGTCTTGCGCACCAGCGGCAGGCGCTCCTCGTCGTCGTCCTCCATCACGTCCAAGACGCGCTGCCGGGCCTCGACCGCGCCGCGGTAGTCGCCGCGCTCCTCGTTGACGTCGGCCAGCAGCAACCGCGCCTCGCGGTGATCCGAGGACATCACGGTCGCCTGGCGGGCCAGCTTGGCCGCCCCGCTCACGTCTCCGCTCGCCAGCCCGGCGCGTCCGAGCATCACGAACACGTCGACCTTGTCCGCCGGATCGATCTTGTCGCCGATTGCATCGAGATAGCGATTGAGCTGCTCGCGCGCCATCTCGTACTCTTCGACGTTGAGCGCCACCTCGCCCAGGCGCCGCATCAGGTGCGGCTCGCTGGCGATATCGGCCGCCTTGCGGAAGCTGCTCAGCGCCTCTTCATGACGATCGAGGCGCTCGTAGGCCTCGCCCATCTGGCTGAACAACTCGATCTTCTTCTCGTCGTCGAGCGCGTCGGAGGACGCCGCCCAGATCTCGTAGATCGGCAGCGCCTTCTCCCATTCCCCGCGCTTGCGGTACAAGGTGGAGACATTGTCGCCGGCCATCAGGTTGTTCTTGTTCAGCTCCAGGGCGTGCTCGAAGTAGGAGATCGCCTTGTCCTCGTTGTTCATCTTTTCGAGAGCGATCACACCCATCCTGGCGAACAGATCGGCGCGGGCATGGGATCCCTCGACCAGGTCGAGCTCCTCGCGCAGCGTCTCGACCGCGCCGCTGTAGTTGCCCTGCTCCTGGTAGACGCGGGCCAGCTCCTCGATCACATCCCGGTCCTCGGGTGCCGTGTCGCGCGCCTTGCGCAGCGTGGCGACCGCCTCGCTCCGCTCCTCGAGCCGATCGCACTGCAGTCCGGCCTTGCGCATCAACAGCGCTATCTTCTGCTGGGTCTCCTCGGCCGCCGCGAGCATCTTGTCCACGGTCTCCACCGCGGCCGCGTAGTCGCCGGCCTCCTCCTGCGTCCGCGCCAGCGTCTCCAGCGCGTCGTCGACTCCCAGCGAGGCCACGGCCTGGAAGGCCTCGGCCGCCCGCTGAACGTCTCCGATGTCCTCGCGGATCACCTCCGCACGCTCGCGCAGCAGATCCCGCTTTTCCTCCTCCTCCTCGGCCGCCTCGGCCCGCCGCTGGAGGATATCCACCAGGTCCTCGTAATCCTTGCTGCGACGGAAAAGACGCGTAAGGGCGATCAGCGCCGATCCGTGCTCGGGATCGACCTCCAGGATCTGGCGGTAGCACTCGATCGCCTCGGCTTCCTCGCGGAACTCCTCCTCGTGGAGCTCGGCGAGCCGCTCGAGCAGCAACAGCCGTTGCCGCGGCGTGACGGCCAGCTCCAGCTGCGCTTGCAGGTTGTCCCGCAGGCCCACCGAGTCTCCCCGACGCGCGTAGACGCGTTCCAAGCCCTTGATCGAGTCCATGTGCCTGGAATCGATCTCCAAAGCTGAGGTGTACTGCTCCCCGGCCGCCTCGAGGTCGTCGAGCCGATCCTCGTACAGCTCGCCGAGGCGATAGCGCGCCTTGAGCTGCTCCTCCTCGTCCACGATCGATTCCACGCTATGGGAAAGGAGCTCGGCCAGCTTCTTCCACTCCTCGGCCTGCTCCAGGATCCGCGCCATCGACTCCGCCGCCTCGGCGTGGGCCGGGTCCTCGTCCAGCACACCCTCCAGCAGCTCGCGTGCGGTCTCGGTCTCGCCGAGCTTCTCTTCGTAGACTCGCGCAGCCTCCACCAGTCGATCGCGGCTCCTGGCCGGAGAGCTCTCCATCTCGCCGATCCGAACCACCGCGTCGGCCAGCTCCTTCCACTGCTGTGCGCCGCGGTAGAGGTCGGCGATCGCCTCGAGCGCCTCGACGTCGGCGGGCCGGCTCTCCAGCACCTTCTGGTAGCAGGTCAGCGCGTAGCCGGCCTGATCGAGGTGCTCGAGGTACCAGATGCCCAGCTTCTTGTAGAGGAATACGACTCCTTCCTCGTCGCCGGCCGACTCGGCGGTCGAGATCGCCCCTCCGCAGGCGGCGGCCACCTCATCGAGCCGCTCGGTGCGCATCCCGAGCTTCTCGACCGTCTCGATCAGGTCTTCCTCCACCCCGCCGGCCAGGCAGGCCATGTAATAGTCCAGCGCCTTGCCCGCATCCTTGATGTCCCGCTCGTAGACCCGCGCGATCTCGCGAATCACTCCGAGCCGGGCCAGCGGCTCCTCGATCGCCTCGGCCTTGGCCGCCAGCTTCTCCACCAGCTCCTCGAAGCGTCCCTCGGCGCGCAGCAAATCGAGCATCGCCTCCTCGAGCTGTGCGTCGTCCGGGTGCGCCTCGACCAGCTGGGTCAGCAGCTGGTTCGCCTTCTCGTAGTCCTTGAGATGATGCGTGGCTCCCTCGGCGGCCGCCAGGTAGAGCCGCCGCACGACATCGGCGTCGTCCGCGGAGAGCGCCGCCTCCTCGATCACCTCCACCGCTGCTCCCCAGGCGTTGCAACGTCGCGCCTCCCTGAGCAGCTCCTCGAGCATCTCCTCGTCGCCGGGGCTCTCGATCAGGGCGTCGGCCCAGGTCTCGATGTCTTCCCGCGTGCCGGTTTGCGCGGCCCGCGCCTCGGCCTCCTCCACGGCGCGCCTGACCTCGGCCAGCTCGCGCCGGATCTCGTCCATGCTGCGCGGACGCTTGGCCGGCTCCTTCTCCAGCAGCTTGCCGACCAGCGCGTCGAAGGCGCCCGGAATCGGATCCTCGATCGCGGAGCTGGGCTCGCGTATGTCGCGCAAGAGGTGCGCCGCCAGCACATCCGCGGCCGAGCGCCCCTCGAAGAGCTGCTTGCCCGTGACCATTTCGTACAACAAAGCTCCCAGGGCGTAGTAGTCGGAGCGCGGCTCCGGCAGACCGCCCCGCGCCACCTCCGGAGCGATCGCCTTGACCATCCCCAGGCCGGCCAGCGCGCCTCCCGGACCGGGCGGCGCGGGCTTGAAGAAGAGCTTGTCGGTTCCGAAGCCGAGCAGCACGACCTGCGGCGACCTTTCCCTCGGCTCCTGCTCGTCCGGCTCCGGCTCGCGCACCAGCACGTTCTCGGCGCGGATGTCGGAGTGGACGATCCCCTTGCCGTGAGCCGCATCCAGCGCGTCCAGAATCGCGTCGAAGATCTCGAGAGCCTCGCCCGCGCTCATCGGAGCCCGTTCGGCCACGAGATCGCCCTCGATCCAGCGGATCACAGCGTAGGGTCTGCCGTCCGCCAGCCTTCCGGCCTCGCGCACGCCCTGGATCGAAGAGTGGTCGACGTGGCGCAAAGCGCGCATCTGCGCCAGGAAGCGCTGCACCGCCGCCTCGTCCTGAGCGTGCTCGCCGTGGATCAGCCACAGGCCGAAACGCTCGTCGCCCCCCGCGTCGCCTTCACCCTCGGCCGGGCTGCACTCGTAGACGGCACCCACGCCGTCGAGGGAGAGTCGCTCACCCGTCTTCCAGCCGGGCACCGCGCCTTGCTCCGGCGCGTCGTGCTGGTAGCGGCCCTTGTAGACCTGCTTGACCCGCGGGTCGACCATCCCCTTCTTGAGCAGCAGCGTCGCGTCGGCGAGCGCCTCGGCCGCTCCGTTTTGTTCGCACCATTCGATCAGTCGCCGGACGAAAACCGCTTTTGATTCGTCCTCGAGCCCGGCCTGCTCGGCATCGATTCCGAGGTAGTCGCCGCACAGATCTCTGAGACCGGAGAGCGAAAAGAGCCTTTCGAGCTCTCCGCGAAGAACGTCCAAACTGTCTTTCATCTCGACAAGCTCCTGTGTGTGATCCTCTCTTCGAAACGAGTTTGGAACTGGAATTCGTTCACAATCCTCCGATGAGAGGCGCCCGCAAGCGCGGCAGTATAGTAGAAAGTCGCCTTCGCGCCTACCACCGTTTTTGGCCCGCTTGCCGGGCACTTCGAGTACTGGGTGGCGGCCGCCTTCGCTGTGGACGAAAACGGGATGCGGGGTCGATCATCCTCTTTTTCGTTGATTGCGCGCGCGGTTGATTCTGCGCCGAACCCTGCTCAACGGCTCGCCGCCGAACCGTTCCGAGACCTCGAACCACTTCTTGGCCGCCTTGATCTCGGAGCGCGTACGCTCCATGAACGCATCGACCAGGTCGATCACGAACTCGCCGACCTCCCTCAGGTGGCGCACCTGCTCGAGCGCGTAGCGGGGCTCCCCGCCACCTTCCGTCTCGAGATCGAGCCTCTCCTCGGCGCGGCGCACCCGGTCCAGGATCTCCACCAGCCGGGCGCGTTCCCGCTCCCGGAAGATGCGGGTCATCAGCGTCCAGGTCTCCTTTTCGGCGCTGTACACGAAGTAGCGCCGCCCCGGCGGCGTCGAGCGCGATACCAGCCCCAGTTCCATCAGCTCGGCCAGCCCCATGCTGAGCGATCCGGCCGAAACGCCCAGATCCTCTCTCAGGCGCTGGGCGGTGAGCGGCTCCGGGGAGAGGTAGAGCGCCGCCCAGACCTTGCCCAGCACCGGCCGCAAACCGAACCTGGAGAACAGCTCCCCTGTCGCCTCGGTCACGGCGACGAACGGGTTCTCGTCCTCTGCTCGCGACGTTCTTCGCTGCGAATCCACGCTGCCGAGTTTTCGACGATGGCGAAAAGCTGTCAACCGCGCTTGCCTGTCGGCCGACTAGCTGACATACTGGTATCGACCCTCTGGGGTGTACGTGGCAAGGCGAGGAAAAAAAGAATCCCGCTGTACCTAACCCTAGGGATCTGTCACTTGTCGTGGTGTGCAGGCCGGTCATCGCGAATCGGAAGCCTGAAGCGGCAAAACGGAGCCCACCTATCAGAGGACGCGGGGTTAGCCGCCGTGAGTCACGACACCAGCGGAGGGTTTTTTTTTGGCTGAAAGAGGCGACCGCTACTTGACGGGAGTGGCCTTGAGCGAGGCCTTGCCGTCCTTCTCGTAGACCTGGAACTTGACCCGAGCGCAGCCGTAGCGCGACTTGAGAGTGTCGCGGTTCTTCTTCAAGGTGGTCTCGAAACGCTCGAACTGCAGCTGTTCCACCGGCTCGCCGAGCTTCTTCTTCAGCGCCACGAACTCCTCGTAGATCTGCCGGAAATACTTCTGCTCCTCCTCGGGCGTCATCGGCTCGACTCCACCTCCACCCGGGGCCGGAGGCGGACCTCCCGACTTGCCGCCCGGGGCCGGAGGCGGGCCTCCCGGCTTGCCGCCAGGAGTCGGAGGCGGACCTCCCGGCTTGGCCTGCGGTCCGCTCCCCAGCCGCACCTGCTTGCCGGTGCCCGGCTTGCTCTCCTCCTCGGGCGGAGGAGGAATATCCTCGGCCGACGGCTCGGCGAACTTGAAGGAGGCCGACGAGAGCCGCGCCTTGTCCTGGCCTCCCAGGATGGAATCAATGTCCTTGCCCGGGTGTCCCGCCGCCTCGAGCATCTGCTTGACCTTGGCGTCCAGCACCCGGTTGATCGAGGCCGCCAGCTTGCGCGTCCGACGCCGAAACCTGTAGATGTTGAGCTGATCCTTCGGATCGGCCTGCTCGAGCGCATCGACGTGCTTGTGCAGGCGCCTCAACGGCCGCTCGGCCTCGAGCCAGTTCCAGAACCACCCGATCAGCACCGCCAGCACGATGAACACCACGATCCAGGTGACCGGCAACGCGTCGATATCCTGCTTGCCCGCCTTCTCGTAGAACTCCGTGAAGGCGGCCATCGTCTCGAGCGGAGTGATGATGGCGTATCCGACCTGGTTCTTCGCCGCCTCGCCGCGCACCAACGAGTAGATCGCCATGAAATCGCCGTCCTGGGTCTCGATCCGATGGACGTCGCTGTAACCCTTCTCGACGAACTTCTTCGCGCTGAGCACGTCGCTCAGCGGCTGACCGAAATAGGAGGACTGCGCCCGCACCACGCCCTCCGCCTGGGGCGATCCGACCGCGATCATCACCTCCCCGGCGAAGAACCCCATCTGAACCCTCACCGACATGTCGGAAGCCAGGCCGTCGTCGACCTTGGAGAGATGCACAACGGCTCCCGCGTAGCGCCCCTGGTCGATCACCGGTCGCGCGGCGACCAGGTAGACATCGTTGCCCAGCTTCCAGACATCGTCCCGCACGTATCCGCGCAGGGCGGCGTCCACCGCCGGGAAACCCGAGAGGTCGTATCCCTTCTGCCGCTCTCTCTCGCCCGCCTGAGTGATCACCTCTCCCCGAATGTCCAGGGCCAGCAGCGAGTCGGCCTTGTACTTGCCCATCGCCTCGTTGCGCTCGCGCAGGGCGGTCAGCAGCTTTTGACGAAGCTTCTCAGCCTTGTCCTCGTCGGCGGAAATCTGCGCCAGCATCTTGCGTATCTGGGGATCGACCGCTGCGCTCATCAACACGTCGAGCCGCTTGCGCGCATGCAGATTCAGCGCGATATCCACCTTGTCGAGTTCCTTGTAGAGCAAGGCCGTGGCATTCTCCACGCGCTCGCGGTTGACCACGTCCTTGGCGAGAAACACGACTGCCAGCAGCCCTCCGACCACCAGCGCCAGCAGCAACGTCCAGAATCGAGAAATAAACATGCGACCTCTCTGCAGCGTGTGCTTCGGTAAAAACGGCTATTTTCCGCCCTCGGCCTTCTCGCCGGCCTTCTCTTCGCCCTCGTCCCCGTCTTCCTCGCCCTCTTCGCCCTCCTGCTCCGAGCCTTCGCTCGGCTCGGGGGCGGACAGCTTCACCTCGATCTCCATCCGCTTGGCATCCGCCACCTCGACATCCTGCTCGTGCACGCAGCGGCCGCCGTGAAAGACCTTCAGCTTGTAGTTTCCGGGCTCCAAGTCTTCGACTTCGAACGCACCGTTCTTCTTCAGATTCACGATCTCCGTCGCTGGCGTCGCCACGACCCAGCCGCGAAAATGCGGCTGCAGCTTGCAGCGAACCTCGTAGCTCTTCTCCTCGCCGAAAGCGATCGGCCGGAAGTTTCCGCGCGCCTGTCGCTGCGGCTCGAATCCGTCGAATCCGGGTACGTACAGCTCGTGATCGAACGGGCTTACGTTGTCGAAACGAATCGTGCTGCCCGGCCTGGTCAGCACCAGGCTACGCGCCAGGCCGCCCGCGCGCACCTTGACGGTGAACAGCTCGTCCGGCTCCGGAGCGGGTGCTCCTTCTCGGTAGAGCGCCATTCCCAGATCGGCGGAGGGATCCACCAGGGGCGGACGGACGGGAATCAGGCCGTTGGGCTCGTTCCAGTAGCACGACTCCCTGCTCTTCGCCTCGGCCTTCTCGGCCTCGGCCAGCGCCTCGCGAAACTCGTCGCTGACCACGACCTTCCCCGTCAAATCGGTCGCCGCCGACGAAAGTCCGATCGCCGAGACTGCCAAGGCCGCGACGACCGCGCAAGAACGTGGTGCTGGCACTCTTCGCATCTGAACCTCCTCCGGAGCTGCTCGCGCCCGGTAGCTTTCCGATATCCGCCGGCGATCAGTTCACCCTGACGAACGCGGAGTTGCGCAGCGCGTCCGCCTGCTCGCCGGGGCGATGCCCCAGAAAATGATCGCCGGCCTGGATGTAGCTCTCGCGCTCCACGTCGGTCGAACCGCTCACCGTGTACTCGAACTGCACGGCCTGGACCTGGATCTCTCCCCCTCCGACGCCTTCGACCGTCACGCCTTCCTCCAGCCAGTAGGTACACGTATCCAGCTCACCATCCAGCGTGGTCTGGGTCCCCTGGTCGTTCTCGCTCAACGAGTACTGACCGCTGCACTCGTTCGTTCCGGTCACCTGGAACGAGACCGACTCGATCCGCTCCTGGACGACCTCGCCGTCGGCGTCGACGAGCTGCACGGCCGAGTCGCGCCACAGGCGGCTATTATCCATATCATAATAAAGGAGATCGTAGGACTCGGAGTGCGGCCAGTCCGTGAAGTAGGTCACATCCGGACCGACGAACAGGAGGTCGCCGCTCGACCCCAGGAAAGCCATCGCGCGGCGGGTGAAGCCGTACAGGTTGTCGCGCACGTCGGCCAGGCTGTCCATCTCGGGCCCGTCCATGTCCAGCCAGTCGCCGCTGAGCACCAGGTGCCCGTCGTCCTCTACCTGCCACGACCCCTGTCGCCGCTCCTGCGGCTCCAACGGGTCGGACTGGGGGTTGTTCGTCCTGCTGTGCACCTCTGTGAAGGTCCCGTCGCCCCGGATCTCGAGCTCCCACGTCTCCTTTTCCAGTTCGATCTCGTCCGCGCCCTGGCTGGTGGTCAGTGTGCGCGTCCTGAGCCAGGTTCCCACGTACTCGCCGCCGGCGCCGCCCTCCTCGCAGGCCAGGCAGGCCACCGAAATCATCGCGCCACAGGCGATGCGGAAAAAAATCGGCGTTGTCTTCATCCGATCTACTCCGTGCACCGCCCGTCGCCCTCCCCGGCGGCTCCTGAATCAAGTCGCAGTGTAGCCTCAAGCAGACGGCTTCTCAAGGGCGGGTTTCACCTCCGGGCTCTCCTCGCGGAACGCCTGCAAAACGGCGGTGCAGCCACATCCACTGCTCGGGCGTCTCGCGTATCCAGCACGACACGATTTCGTTGATCCGCGCTGTCAGCCGGGCCACCTCGTCGGCCCCGCGACGCTCGGGAAGCGGAATCTCGGGCTCGACGCGAACCTCGTGGCTCCCGTCCTCCAGCCGCCGGGCCCTCACCGGAACCAGCGCGGCCCCGGTGCGCAGCGCCAGGGCGGCCGGCGTCGAGGTGGTCCAGGCCGGCTCTTCCAAAAACGGGACCAGCAGCCCGCCCCGCTCCGCCGGCGTGCGCTGATCGACCACCAGGCCCAGCGCCCGTCCGTCTCGCAGCCAGCGCAGCAGCTCCTTCAGCGATCCCCGGTCGGAGAAAATCGCCAGACCGGTGGCCGCGCGGGTCTCCATCCAAAATCGGTTGGATCCACTTTCGTGCAGCTTGCGGCTGACTATGCCCAGCTCGACGCCGCGCAGCGCCTGGGAGCAGGCCAGCAGGTCGAAATTGCCCACGTGGGCGGTCACGGCGATCACCCCTCTGCCCCGGGCCGCTGCCCGCTCGTAGTGCTCGAGGCCCCGGTGACGCACCAGCGACAGGACGCGCTCGGGAGACATGCGGCGCATCTTGAGCAGCTCCAGAGTCGAGATGCACAGGTGCCGGTAGCAGCCCAGCGCGATGCGATCGTGATCGGCCGCGCGCCCCGGCAGGCCCAGCCTGAGGTTGTCGCGGACCACGCCGCGGCGGATACGCACCAGCCGGTACCAGACCGTGCCCAGAAAGGCTCCCAGCCGCCGGACACCCTTCCAGCTCAGCAGGGCTGCGGCCGAGGCGATCGCTCGAAGCATCCAGGTCGACACCCGAGGGCCTCCTTGGTATTCTTTTCTCGGCGGGCCAATCGCCCCGAAAAAAAAGAGGACGATCATGATCAGAGCCGCAGCCACAGCAATCGCGGTTCTCGCTTTGGCCGTATGGGGATGCGGCCCCTCCCGCGTCGGGACCTATCCTTCCTACGACCGCATCGTCGCCCAGTACCTGCCCGCCGGCAAGTACGCGGGCGCCCCGATCGAGAACGGCCCGACTCCGGACGGCCGAGCCTGCGACTGCCCGCGGCTCTGGTACGACGGTCACTGGGTCTACTACTACCACGGGCGCTGGATCTACTGGCACGACGATTTCTGGTGGTACTATCCGTACTTCCTCGTTTACTACTACAATGGCGTGCCGTACGTGTACTCGGCTCACGGCCCTCACTACTCGATCGGCAAGTCCTCCGGAGGCGGTGGAGGCTCGTCGAGCGAGGCGGCGGTCCACCGCGCCTCTCCGCCCCTCGACCGGGCGCAGCCCGAATTCGATCGCACCCGCTCGCCCCGCGTCCGCTCGCCGACCCCGGCCGTGCGCGAATCATCCCCCGAGACGCGCAAGCCGGCCACCCGCTCCGAGCCGCGCCGCAAGCGTTGAGCCTCGCGCTGTTTCTCCCTGAGCCATCCGCGCTGTGAGGTTTTCTGAGGGGGCCTGGGTCTCATCGATAGGCGACACCGGTCGGCTTGGAGGCAGGGGCGGAGTCGGATCTGCGCTTTCGATAGGTTGCGCGGCACGCGGCGTTTCTAAATGCAGGCAAACAGGCGCAGCGGTGCGCCGGTGGTCGTCTCGAGCTGGTTTTCGGAGCCGACTCCGATCATCGGGCAGCGCGTCGAGCACGAGGCGCAGCCGGTCCAGATCCGAGGCCGCGTCAATTTGTTGCCACGTGAATGGGTATCGCGATCGAGCGCCGCCCACCGGACCCCCGGCCCGAAACGCTTTTTCCACAGCGCGGAATGCTCGACGGGCGCGCGGGTGGCCACCTCGCATCTATGTGATAGAATGTGCGGCCGTTCGCCACCAGCCCTCGCCTTGGCAGCGAGCGGCGCGGACGACGAGGTAGCGGCGTGGACTGTATCCAGTGCGGCACCAGCTTCGATTTCTCATCAGGGACGTGCCCCCAGTGCGGCTGGAATCCGAATGCATCGCACGACCCGCTGGGCGGATATCGCCCCGGAGAGCTGGTCCGCGGTCGCTACGAAGTGGACGAGTCGCTGGGATCGGGCAGGCTCGGCACCGTGCTCAAGGCGGTCGATCTGGAGACCGATTCCGAAGTGGCCGTCAAGCTGATCCACCCGGCCCTGATTCCGGACGAGGTGGTCGGCCGGGACTTTCTCAAGGGCATGCGGCGCATGGTGAGAGGCGGTCACGTCCTGCTCAACCGCGTGCTCGATGTCAATTGCGAAAAGACAAACTACTTCGTCGTCTACGCGCTGCTGGACGGCGTGCCGCTGCGCGACCTGATGGACAACCGCCGCGGCCAGGGACGCAGCTTCACCGTCGACGAGATCCTGCCGATCTTCCGCAAGATCGTCGTTCCGTTCTCCGAAGGTGTCGTGGAGGTGCACGGCTCGCTCTCTCCGGAGAACATCTGGGTGCTTCCCGAAAACCTCAAGCTACTCGACGCGGCTCTCGCCGTGCATCTCCCCCCGTTCGCCGTTGGATACCGCCTGCGCTCGGAGGGACGAGTACGCGAGTACGTTGCTCCCGAGCTGACCGCCGGCATGCGACCGGACGCCAGGACGGATGTCTTCGCGCTCGGAGTACTGCTCGGCGAGATGCTGACCCAGGTGCGTTACGACGGTCGTCCGGAGCTGTTCCGCAACGCGGATCCCGATCTCCCCGAGCCGCTCGACATCGTGCTGCGCCGCGCGCTGCTGGCCGATCCCCGCGGCCGCCACCAGTCGGTCGCCGAGCTGGTCGCCTCGATCGAGGAGGCCGCCGCCGGACGCAGCCCCACGCAACCGCCGCGCCGCGCCGCCGCGCCGCCGCCGGCCCGTCGCCGGCCAGCGCCGCCCGCTCCGGCCAGGGAGGAGAGCGAACGTTTCGACGACCTCGGCGACGTAGCCGTCGACCTCGACGTCGAAGAAAAAAAAGATCCGCCAAAAAAGCAGAACTCGCTGGGTTGGGACGATCTGCCCGAGGAGACCGCCCAGGTCTCGATGGCCGACGTGATCCGGGCGCACGTGGAGGGCAAATCCCCCGGCGAGCAGACCCCGTTGCCGTTGGCAAGGCCCAGTCGAAATCCACCGCCGGCCGAGCCTGAGCGACCCGGCACTCCGCCGCCTCCGGCGCGGCGCTCCAGCGCTCCGCCGCCGCCCCCGGCGCGCAGACCCAGCACTCCGCCGCCTCCACGGGCGCGACACTCCAGCACTCCACCGCCCGCGGCTGCACACGCGGTCGAGCCACGCCGCCCTCAGCCGCTACGCCGCGATTCGGTGCCCCCTCCCGCTCGCAAGGCGGCTCCGCCCCCTGCTCAACGGGCGGACGCCTACCGTGAGCTGGACGACGGCGCATTGGAGAAGCTGGGTGTGGGCGGTTCCAGGGAACGACGCGAGATCACCCAGGAGATCGACGTGGACGCCCTCGAGGCAGTGGAGAGCCATGGCGGACCCTCGGAGCACACGCAGGAGATCGAGCCCGAGATGATCGAGCAGGTGGAGCGGGCCAGCACCCGGGAGGCGGTCAGCACTCTGGAGAAGCAGGCCCTGGATGCCGACCGATCATCCACCGAGGAGCTGATCAGGCGCGCGGAGAAGCTGGAAGGAGTCGATCCGAGATTCGTCCGAGCCGCAGCCCGGCTGGAGTCCGAACGGCGGGGCGGTCGCTCCCGCAAGGCGGCCGAGCTGTTGAAGAAGCAGCAGCAGTCCGTTGAGGGAATCGATCCTCGCCTGCTGCGAGCCGCCGCCCGTCTCGAGGAGGCGCGGATCGGAGAGATCACGAGTGTCACGACCTATCCGGACGACCCCAAAATCCGCAAGGAGTCGGAGGAGGATTGGCGCAGGCGAATGGAGACATCCTCGGACGATTCGGTTATCTCCTTCATCGCGCCGCCCGTCGTCGAAGAGCCGTCGCAGGTTCGCGGTTTTCCGCGCTCGGTCCAGGGTCGCAAGCAGAGCCGCCCGCCCGCGACTCCTCCGCGCCGGCCGCCTCCCCGTCAGGGCGGCAGACGCCGGGAACCGTCCACGTCTCGCGCGCTGTACGACGACAGCGGCGAGACCGATGACGAATCCCAACCTACGATCCTGTTGCGCGCCTCTCGCCTGCGCCCCTCCTGGAACCAGCTTACCGAAACACGGGCGCTGCGGCTGATCGAAATCGCGTTGCCGATCGTCGTCTTCGCGCTGCTGGCCGCGACGGTCACGCTGTTGACTCTGGCGGTGGTCGCCGATTGAGCCCGGCGTCCGAGTGAGCCGCACCGCCAGGCAGGTAGCCCGATCTCGGTAAACTCGAGCTAGAAAATGCTGTTGATCAGATCTTCGATCTTGGGGCGGGGAACCGCGCCCGTCAACGATCCAGCGGGATTGCCGTTGTTGAACAGGACCAGCATCGGCACCGAGCGCACGCCCAGCCTGCCGGCGGTCATCGGCGCCTCCTGGATATCCACGTAGCAGAACTTCACCTTGCCGTCGTAGCTGTCGACCATCCCGTCCAGCGTTTCCCCCAGCCCCTTGCACGGCCCGCACCAGGTCGCTCCGAAATCGACCAGCACCGGCGTGCCGGACTGCTCCACCTCGCTGGCGAAATTGGCGTCGGTCACGTTGATCAGCTTGTCCGCCATCTGTGGTCCCTTCCGTGTTTGCGCTCTTTCGTATTGGCCAAAACTCGAACCATGATTGTCATCGGCCCGCACGTCTGTCAACGTATTCGCGGCTCGGCGGCGGCGGACGGAACAGTCGCCGCCGGGAGACTCTGGCGATGCCGCTGAAAGTGACGATATGGACCGTCGGCTGTCGCGCCAACCAGGCGGACAGCGCGCGCCTGGCTCGGTATCTCGACGGCGCGGCGGTTCTCCTATCGAAAAACGAAGACGACTGCGACCTGGTTGTGATCAACACCTGCTGCGTCACCGCCGAGGCGGAGCGCGATTGCCGCAAGCTGGCGCGCCGGGCTCTGCGTCGCTATCCCGGAGCGCGCGTGGTGTTGACCGGGTGCGCTGTCTCGGCCGGACGCGACTCGGCATGGAAGCTGGGAAACCGCGTCGAACGGCGGGGAGGCGGAGACGTGGATCCGCTCGAGCTGGCCGGCTGGATCAACGAGCTGGCCGGAGGAAGCACGCCCGCGGCACCACCGCGACCGGCCTTTTTCGGTCGCGCGCGTCCGTTGCTCAAGGTGCAGAGCGGCTGCGATCACGGCTGCGCCTACTGCATCGTGCCCCGCGCGCGCGGTGCTCCCCGATCGCTGCCGCCCGAGCTGGTCGAAGAGGAGGCGGCCCTCTTCGCCGAGGCGGGATACCGGGAGCTGGTGCTGACCGGAGTGCAGATCGGTGCCTGGGGACGCGACCTGACACCGAAACGATCACTGGCGGAGCTGGTCGAGCTGGCGGCCGATCGCTTCGCACCGGGCCGGGTGCGTTTCAGCTCGCTGGAGCCGTGGGCCGTCGACGAGAGGTTGCTGGAGGTCGTCGGCGGCCATCCCCGGATCTGCCCCCACCTGCACCTACCCTTGCAGTCCGGCGACGACGAGGTCCTGGCGCTGATGAGACGCGGATACCGAGGCGGCGACTTCGTACGCCTGGTCGAAGCGGCTCGCCGCAACGTCGACGGACTGGCTCTCGGCACCGACGTACTGCTCGGCTTTCCGGGGGAGAGCGCCGGTGCCTTGCAACACACGCTCGAAGTGCTCGAGACCGTGCGCCCCGCATACGTGCACGCCTTCCCCTACTCGCCCCGACCGGACACGCCCGCCGCCGGGCTCGACGCCCCGACTCCGTCCCGCGGCGAGGCCCGCCGGCGGGTGCGCGTCGTGCGCGAGCTGTCGGATCGGCTGGGGCGAGAGTTTCGCGCGGGGCTGATCGGCACCCGCCGGGAGATCCTGGTAGAGCAGAGTGACGAGCGGGGCGCGAGCGGCCTGTCCGAGGACTACGTGCGGGTCGCGGTGCACTGCGCCTCGGCAACCCCCGGCGAGTTGCTGGCGGCGAGGTTGGAGCAGGGATGGGAAAGGGATAGGATCAGCGCTGTCGTGATCGAGAGGGAGAACGCACCGTGACACTGAAAGCATCGTTGCTCAGCAACCTGAAGAGCAAGCAGATGCCCTGCCGGGTGGCCGGCTGCCGGAACACCTGGACCTGGGAGGGAATCGACCAGCTGCGCTGGATCAGCGACGGCAAGAAGGGCGACCCGCGCCGGATGTGCGCCGACTGCTACGCCGACCACAAGGGGCTGGACGACGTGGAGGTCCCTTGCGCCGCCGAAGGTTGCGACAACACCTGGACCTGGACGCGCGCCGCCCGCATGGCCGCGCTGGAGCGGGGCTCGACCGATCCCCCGCGTAACCGTCTCTGCCGCGACTGCCGCGAAAAGGCCCGTGAGATAGAGAGCCGCGAGGTGCGGTGTCGCGTACGCGGCTGCAAGAACACCTGGACGTGGTCGGGCGCCAAGCGTCTCGAGGCCGACGGCGGTTCCGGCGAGGCCAGGCCTCCGGCCAGGATGTGCGAGCAGTGCTACCAGCGCTTCGTACAGATCGAACAGCGCGAGATGCCCTGCCGGATTCACGGTTGCGAGGGCAGCTGGACCTGGACGCGTTTCGCCCAGCTCGAGGCGGCGGCACAGGGCCGCGGCGATCCCCCAAAGCGGATGTGCCCCGACTGCTCCGAACGTTTCGCCCGGCTCGAGGAACGGGAGGTGCCCTGCCGGGTGCGCGGCTGCGAGAACAGCTGGACATGGACGCGCTTCGCCCAGCTCGAAGCGCACGCCGCCGGCGAGGAAGAGCCGCCAGCGAGGATGTGCGAGCAGTGTCACGGACGCTACCTGGAGTATCGCGACATCGAGGTCGAATGCCGCATCGCCGGATGCAGGAACACCTGGGTCTGGAAGCGCGGCATGCAGCTCGAGGCCGCGGCGCAGGGCCGCAGCGATCCGCCGCGGCGGATGTGCACCGAGTGCGCCGACCAGATCCGATCACTGGAACCCCGCCAGGTCCCCTGCAAGTACGAGGGCTGCGAAGGCAGCTGGACCTGGAGACCCGAAAGCCAGCTCGCCGCCGTGCGCAAGGGCCGCGGGGACAGCCCGCCCAAGCGGATGTGCGACGACTGCCAGGCATTTCTGCAGCAGGCCGAGACGCGCGAGCTGGCCTGCCGGCGCTGCGGCAGGCCAATCACATGGACCCGCGAGCACCAGTTGCTCGTCAAGCTCGGAAGCTGGGCCGAGCCGACCCTCTGCGCCGATTGCAGGAGCGCCGTCACCAGCGGGCGAAAACCTGGGTGACCACCACCTCGTCACCGTCGCGAGCCACGCCGATGCCCACGTGCGTGAAGCTCCGGTCGAGCACGTGCATACGATGCGAGGGGCTCGCCATCAGGTTGCGGTGGGCCCGCGCCACGCTGGAGCTACGCGCGATGTTCTCCGCGCTTCTTTGCGGCAGCAGGTCGTGCGACCGCAGGCGGGCGGCCAGATCGTCACCTCGAGGTCCCACGTGGCCGAAGAAACCCAGCTGTGTCATCGCCTCGCAGTGCTCGCAGGCGATCTCGTCCAGGCGCGGATCGCGACGCAGGGGACGCAGCCCCGACCTGCGGCGCGCGGCGGTCAGCATCGAGGCCAACCGCTCGTCCAAAGCGAGATCGCCGTCCCCCGCGCCCAGATCCGGCGTAACGACCGGACGCACCGCCGGCTCCACGCCGGCGTAGAGGTGCAACAGCGCCGCGACCTCGGGTCCCCGCCCGACATCGAGCAGGATCTCCAGGTCGTGCCGCCCTCCGCGGTCGAGCTCGACCGTCACCTCCAGTCGCCGGGAGCCCTCGACCGCCAGGCGGCGCACGCTTCCGTCGGGCAGCCCCTGGTAGGCCAGCAACCGCCGCGGCTCGTCGACCAGCACGCCACCGCCGACCCGCAGCCTGGCGCCGACCCGGCTCCGGACCGGGATCGGATCGAGCTCGAGCAGGCGCCTGACTCCGATCCAGACGACCACCGCGTCGCTCGTACCGGCCGCAGCGCCGACTCCGCAGTGCGTCCATTCTCCACCGCGCTTGGCGACGAATCGCTCCAGCGCGGCCCGGCCCTCGGCATCCGGCGAAGCGACGAACGACTGCACACCATAATCGGTGCCGCCCACCGTCTCGAGCTGAAAGCGGAGGTGATCGATATCGCCGCGGCGGGGGCCGCCGTCGCGTGCGGAGAGATCATCGGCATGTAGCCGCGCCGCCAGCACCAGGCGCGGATCGATCATGCAGCTGCAGCCGTCGCTCTCGCCGGCCAGCTCGCTCCACAGATCCTGCTCTCGGGATCGCAAATCGACCGCGGGCGCCGCTCCCCCGTAATGCTCGGCGCGAAGAGGCCCTTCCTCGCGCGGGGAGGCCCGATCGGCTTCGAGCCGTGTCGAGAGATCGGGACCGGGAGCGCCTCCACACCCGACCGCCAGCAACAGAGCCCCGATCAGAGATTTCGTCCGCAGCACTTCTTGTACTTCTTGCCCGAGCCGCAGGGGCACGAATCGTTGCGCCCGACCTTGGGTTGCTCCCGCTTGAAGGTGGTCGGCTTCTTGCGCTCGGCCGGCGCTCCCGGATCGCCGTCCAGCGAGCCGCGTCCCTCGACGACCCTTCGCACGCGCCGCGGCATGCGGATCCGCTCGACGTCTTCCTTCTCCTCGATGTGCACGCGGAAGGTCTTCTCGATCACGTTCTCCTTGATGTTGGACATCATCTCGGTGAACATGTCGTACCCCTCGCGCTTGTACTCCTGCTTTGGATCGCGGTTGCCGTAGCCGCGCAGGCCGATCCCGGCGCGGAGATGATCCATCGCCGCGAGGTGCTCCAGCCACTGCTTGTCCACCTCGCGCAGGTAGAAGTGCCGGAAGGCGGCGACGAGCACATCCATGCCCATCTCCTCCTCCTTCTCGGCGATGACCTGCTCCACCTGTGCAAAGAGGGCATCCGCGATGTCCTGCACGCTTTGCAGCTCGTCCAGTCCCTTGGGAACGATCGCGAACTTGGAGCGCATCGCCCGATCCAGCTCCTCCAGGTCCCAGCTCTCCTCCGTCTCGCCGGGACAGCAGGACTCGATCAGGTCCAGCAGAGTCTGCTCCGCGTCGTCCAGGAGTCGCTCCCGCTGGGCGGCCAGCGAGCGGGGCACCTCGCCGAGCAACCGATCGCGAATCTCGTGCGGATCACCGATGCCCGCCAGAGCGGGCCTGTAACCGAAAAAAGCGTAGATCTGGCGCTCCACCCGCTCGGGGTCGACCTCGACGATGTCGTCCAGCGTCGGCTCGGGCAGTTCGCCGTCGGGCCCGGGCGGAGGCGGCTCACGCAGCCGGCTGAGCGCGATCACCGTGCGCTCGATCATCTTGCCGAGATGCTTTCTGAAGCGCTCCACCTGCTCCTCGGGCACCTCGACGGCGACCTCCTTCCTGCGCTCGTCGGTCTTCTTGTTCTCCTTGTCCGCCAGGCCTTCCTCGGCCTTGTACTCGCCTTCCAGCACCTGCTTGCGCAGCTCGTAGATCGTCTTGCGCTGCTGGTTCATCACGTCGTCGTATTCCAGCAGGTGCTTGCGCGTGTCGAAGTTGCGGTGCTCGACCTTCTTCTGCGCGTTCTCGATCGAGCGCGTTACCATGCGGTGCTCGATCGGCACGCCGTCCTCCATCCCCAGGCGGGCCATGATCCCGCCGAGACGATCCGCTCCGAAGATGCGCAGCAGGTCGTCCTCCAGCGAGAGGTAGAAGCGCGAGGAACCCGGATCCCCCTGGCGGCCGGCGCGGCCGCGCAGCTGGTTGTCGATCCGACGCGACTCGTGCCGCTCCGTACCCAGGATGTGCAGCCCGCCGGCCTCGATCACCTCGAGTCGCTCTAGCTCGCACTGGCGCTTGTTCTCGGCGACGAGCTTGCGGAAGCTGTTGGGATCCTCGTCCTGGTCGACGCGACCGCGCGCCATCATCTCGGCGTTGCCCCCCAGGATGATGTCCGTGCCGCGGCCGGCCATGTTGGTCGCGACCGTCACCGCGCTCTTGCGCCCCGCCTGAGCGACCACGTAGGCCTCGGCCTCGTGGTGCTTGGCGTTGAGCACGTTGTGATCGATTCCCTTGCGCTGCAAGATGCGGTGGATCGCCTCCGACTTCTCCACGCTGGCGGTACCGACCAGCACGGGTTGACCCCGATCGATGCAGCCCAGGATCTCCTCGACGATCGCGGTGAACTTCTCGCGCTCGGTCTTGTAGACCGCGTCCTGGTGGTCCTCGCGAATGCACGGCCAGTTGGTGGGGATCACGGTCACGTCGAGCTCGTAGGTCTTCATGAACTCCTCGGCCTCGGTCTCGGCCGTACCGGTCATCCCGGCCAGCTTGTCGTAGAGGCGGAAGTAGTTCTGAAACGAGATCGTCGCCAGCGTGCGGTTCTCCTCCAGGATCGGAACGTTCTCCTTGGCCTCCACCGCCTGGTGCAGACCGTCGGACCAGCGGCGTCCCGGCATCGTTCGCCCGGTAAACTCGTCGATGATCACGATCTTCTGATCCTCGGTGACCATGTAGTTGACGTCGCGCTTGTAGAGGTTGTGCGCCTTGAGCGCCTGGTTGACGTGGTGGAGGAGATCGATGTTCTCGGGATCGAACAGGTTGCCGATCGCCAGCGCGTTCTCCACGCGATCGACGCCCTCCTCGGTGAGCGTCACCGAGTGGCCCTTCTCGTCGACGATGAAGTCCGTCTCCTTGCGCAGTCGCGGGATGATCGAGTTGACCTGCACGTAGAGGTCGGACGAGGCCTCCGGCTCGCCGGAGATGATCAGCGGGGTGCGCGCCTCGTCGATCAGGATCGAGTCGACCTCGTCGATGATCGCGAAGTTCAGCGAGCGCTGCACGTAATCGTAGATGCTGAACTTCATGTTGTCGCGCAGGTAGTCGAAACCGAACTCGTTGTTCTGACCGTAGGTGATGTCGGCGCTGTAGGCCCGCTGCTTGGCGCCGCGATCCTGACCGTGCAGCGTCGAGCCGACCGAGAGGCCCAGGAAATTGTAGACCTGCCCCATCCACTCGGCGTCGCGCCCCGCCAGGTAGTCGTTGACCGTGACCACGTGCACGCCCTTGCCCCCCAGCGCGTTGAGGTAGGCGGGACTGACCGCAACCAGCGTCTTGCCCTCGCCGGTCTTCATCTCGGCGATGCCACCCTCGTGGAGCACCACTCCGCCGATGAACTGCACGTCGAACGGCCGGATTCCCAGCGTGCGCACGGACGCCTCGCGCACGGTCGCGAACGCCTCGGGCAGGATCTCGTCGAGGCTCGCGCCGTTGTCCAACGTCTCTCGAAACCTGGGAGTCTGGGCCTGGAGCTGCGCGTCGGTCAGCCTGCGCATGCGCGGCTCCCAGGCACAGACCGCCTCGATGATCGGCCGAATGCGCTTCATCTTCCGCTCGTGGGCGGTGCCGACGATCTTCTTGAGAATGTTGATCATCGCGTCTCGTCCGTCGCTTTGCTTCCCTCTCCTCGCCCGCCTCCGGCGGGCCGCACACAAGCTAGTCCGCCCAACGCCGAAAGGCAAGTGCCCCGCCCTTTGTCCAGCCTGTTCCCCAGCCTCCGAATCAGTGAGCCAAATAGATGAACGTTGATGCTATGCTGGCGGCGTGACTCGCAAGGAAAAGGCGCGGCGCATCGCCGCGATTCTGGACGAGCTCTACCCGCGCCCCGGCGTTCCGCTCGGGCACCGCGATCCGTACACGCTGCTGGTCGCGACCGTGCTCTCGGCGCAGTGCACCGACAAGCGGGTCAACGAGACCGCGCCGCGGCTGTTCGCACTCGCCTCGACCCCCGAGGAGATGGCGCGGCTGCCCCGCGAGAAGATCGAAATCACGATCCGGCCCTGCGGGCTGGCATCGTCCAAGAGCAGGGCGATCAGCGCTCTTTCCGAAATCCTGACCCGCGACCACGGCGGCGAGGTGCCGCGTACCTTCGACGAGTTGGAGGCGCTGCCCGGCGTGGGGCACAAGACCGCCGGAGTGGTGCTCTCCCAGGCGTTCGGTCTGCCGGCCTTCCCGGTCGACACGCACATCCACCGCCTGGCCGCCCGCTGGGGGCTGTCGCGAGGCGAGTCGCCGCTGCGCACCGAACGCGATCTGAAAAAACTCTGGCCGCCGGAGAGCTGGCGCGATCGCCACCTCCAGATCATCTACTTCGGACGCGAGCACTGCCCGGCCCGCGGCCACGACCTGACGCGCTGCCCGATCTGCTCCTGGGCCGCCAGCCGCGGACGAATCGCCGAAGAAGCCCGCAAGAATCGAAAGAAACAGGCGATCAGAGCTCCCCGGTCACCTGCACGTCGTCGAGCTTCCAGTAGTAGTCGTAGTTTCCCACGTACCTGAAGCGAAAGCGGAAGCTGGTTCCCGAGCCCAGGTAGGAATCGACCTGGTGGCTGGCGAAGCCGTCCTGGGAGCTGTCGTAGACCTGCACGGTCTGCCAGCCGCCCTGGTCCACCTGGATATCGACGTAGCCGAAATCGTCAACGTCGTAGTCGCTGTAATCGTGGTTGTAAGAGAGCGTCACCGACGAGCAATCTCCGAGATCGTACTCGGCCGTCAGCAGCCGATCGTCGAAATCCTCGTGGTAGGGAGTGGAGTCCACCCACCAGTACCCGCCGCTCCCGCCGGTCGTGTTGCTCGTGTTGCTCCAAGTCCAGGTATACTGATATCCGTCTCCGTCGTAGTTGTCGACCACCCAGCCGCCGGGCAGCGACGACGAATCGAACGACTCCTCGACCGAGAGGCTGCACGGGCTGGTGTCGGTGTCGGTGTCGGTGTCCGCATCGGTGTCGGTGTCCGCATCGGTGTCGGTGTCGACATCGGCGTCCCCGCCCGTCTCGCAGCAGACGTCTCCTTGCTGATCGCAGCTCATGCTCTCGTGGATCGCGTCTTGCGGACCCTGGCATTGAGCGGGCGGCAGGCACTCGTAGATGCAGTCGATCTCCGCGTCGGAATCGGTGTCCGCGTCCGTATCGGAATCGGAGTCGGCGTCGCTGTCGGAATCCGTGTCCGAATCCGAGTCGGCGTCGCTGTCCCCGTCCGCATCCGCGTCGGAATCGACGTCGGCGTCCGTCGAGGCTCCGGTGTCGTCGTCGTCTTCGCTCCCCGTATCCAAGGTCGAAGAGGCGCATGCGACCGAAAGCGCGACGACGACGCAAGGCACCCAGCGGCTCATGAAGCACCTCCGAGTGCCATTATACCATCGCGCTCACCCCCGTTGGAAACAATCTGAGCTCCACCGGAGAAACGGCCCTTGGGCTACTGGCGAGTGTACTCCCAGTAGTCGACGCCCTCGGTGCCGCCCTCGGCCGTGGGGTACCCACCTTCGGTCGAGTAGTAGAGATCCACCGTATCGCCGTCCAAAACGTAGGCGCACTTCATCTCGTCGCCGACCTGCAGTTCGTACTCGCCTTCGACCGACTCCAACACCAGGTCGAAATGATCGGCTTCATTGTTCCAGGAGGTGATCGACCACTCGGCCGACCAGGCGGTGGAATCGAGCTCCTCGTCGATCATCGTTTCGTTGGTGACTTCCATGCTGGCCGAGAGATCTTCGGATCCAGTGTAGATCCAAGTGCCGTTGAGCTCGAAATCCCCGCCCGTGTCGGTGTCGGCATCGGTGTCGGCGTCCGTGTCCGCGTCCGTGTCCGCGTCCGCGTCCGTGTCGGCGTCCGTGTCCGCGTCCGTGTCCGCGTCCGTGTCCGCGTCACCGCTCCCATCGTCGTCGTCGCCGTCGTCCGAGCAGCCCCATCCCAGACCGAGCGCCAAGGTGAGCACCGCTGCCAATACAATCGACCATTCAACTCTTTTCATCGCAAGGCTCCTTTCGTTTCTCCAAAAAACACAATTACACAATGATAGAGACAGCTCTGTGCGGCAAATATTCCAAACGAATGAAATCGACGCAGCGATCTACGTCGCCTTTTTCTCCCGCCTGGGCCTCAGGTCGCGGGGGCGGTGATCGAGCTGCGGGAGCGGCATCACCACGGACGATGCGACGTTGGACAGGTGCGCGCGAACCCGCTTGACGGCCCGCACCAGCAGCACCGTGCCCGCGGTCTGCCGCGCGTCCAGATCCGAGCTCGCCAGGTCCTCGATGAACGAGTCGAACTCGCGGTTCATCTCCACCTCTTCGCGCACCACCTCCTCGGCAACGTCGGGAGACTCGTTTTTCATCGCGCGAATCGTCTGCTCGAAGGTCTCGTCGACCCTGCGGCCGAAATCTTCGAGGCGCTCCCAGTAGCGAAGCTCCTCGCCGCTCCTGCCCAGCATACAGGCCGCCTCGTAGATGTTCTTGCAGCAGTCCCCGATCCGCTCGGCGTCCTTGACCAAGCTCATCAGCAGCAGGCAGCCGACCGCATCCTGCTCGGGGTTGACCGCCAGGTGCGTGACCAGCTGCTTGCGCAGCTTGCGCTCGCTTTTGTTGATTGCAACATCGCTGCGGTAGATGTCGTCCTTGACCGCCTCCCGGTCCGTCTCGCCGTAAAGCACCGCCCAGGCGTCGCCGTACAGATCGCGGCCCATGGCCAGCATCTGGAAAAAGTCCTTCCACTCCCGGCCGAGAGGCTCGTCCGTCCCCATCCAGAATCTGATCCTGTCGAGCATCGACTCCTCCCTGGCAGGCGAGCACGCCGCCGGCACAAATTCGACAAACAATTAGGCTAGCACAAGGGGATTGTAGGATGAAAGACGAAAAACTGCGGAGCGATTCGCATCGACGGCTCCAGGCTGGTCGTATCGAACCTACTGATCGAGGTGAAATCGAGGCGATCTTCCCGTCGGCGGAAAATCTAATTGACCGCTTATTTGGAGGACGGCTATCGTCCACTTTCGAATCGATCGAGTCGAAGGAGGCCTCATGTCCGTGCAAAGCAGGTGGATTCTGGTGTTGGGTCTGGGGTTGGCCCTGGTGGCCGGCTGCGGAAAGGAGGCCGGGCTGGAGACAGCGGCGCCGGAGAAGCCGGCGGCCGGGTCCGAGCAGCCGACCCAGGCCGAGAAGCCGCCGGCCGGCGACGGCGCGACTGCCGCCGAGACCGAGGTGGGCGAAGCCGAGCTGCTCGCGCGGGTCAGCCGAGCCAGGTCGATGCTCGAGGCCATGCACGGGCAGCAGACCATCGAGATGAAGAAGCGGCCCGAGCTCGGCAAGATCGCCGAGGTGTTGATCAAGGCCGGTGCCGGCCGGGTGGGCTACCTGATGTCGCCCGACGGCGAGCGGTTCGGGCTGACCGCCCGCGGCGACGGCCAGAAGTTCGGCGAGACGGTGGCCGACCTGGTCGGGGAGCTGTTCAACAAGGACGCGGGCAAGAAGGCGGCGCTGTTCGGCCACTTCAACGAGTGGAAAGCGATCTACTTCTCCGTGCAGTTCGGCAAGGCTCCGATCGCCCGGGTGGGAGTCGAAAGCATCCCGCGCGGCAAGGTCGAGGTGGCGCTGGAGGAAGAAGGGGTTCCCAAGGCCGAGATCGATCGCTTGCTGGCGCCGGCCGCCGACGGCGGCAATGTGGTGGGCATGGGGTTGATCATCGACCCCCGCCGGGGCATCTCCATCTCCGTGGCCACCGAGCCGGCCGGCGCCGTGGCCGCGCTGGGTGTCGACGAAAAAGCGGTGGAAGGGGCGCAGGTGGTGATCGAGCGCATGGCCGGCTTCGAGGATCTGAACCTGCTCCGGCGGCCGGGGCTGGAAGGCAGCGCGCTGATCGAATGGCAGTCCGAGCAGGGCTTCGGCAACGAAGCGGCAAGGCGCCTGGCCGCCATTCACTCCAGCCTGGGCACCGAGAAACCGGCCACCATCATCTGGGAGGCCGGCAAGCTGGCCAACACCGTCGTCTACGACTACTCCGAGAAGACTGCGGAGATGGGCTCGAAGTAAGCCCCTTCGACCCCGAGCGAATTGGGATCTCGGCGACGGCGAGGTGCCGGTCATGCGGGCGGCCGGCCGCGCCGGCGGCCTCCGAAGAGCATTTTCACCCCGCCGATCCCGCTGTCGAAGGCGCTGTAGAACACGGGGACGAAGACGATGGTCAGGAAGGTGGATGTGACGATTCCGCCGATGACCGCGACCGCCAGCGGTGAGAAACGCTCGGCGCCGAGCGACCACTCCGCGGCCAGCGGGATCATCCCCGCGACGGTGGACAAGCTGGTCATCATGATCGGACGGAATCGCAGGTCGACCGCGGCCGTGAGGGCCTCCTTGATCGCGACGCCGCGCTCGCGCCGCTGCTCGATGAACGCGATCAGCAAAATGGCGTTGTTGATCACCATCCCCACGATCAGGATCAGACCGAGCATGACGGGCATCGACATCGGCTTGCCGGCGATGAACAGCGCCGCGGCGATCCCGGAAAGGCTCAGCGGTATCGAGATCAGGACGGTGATCGGGTGTACGAACGACCTGAACTGCGCCACCAAAAGGAGGTACACGCCGATGATGCCGATCATGAGCGCGAAGCCGAGCTCGCTCATCGACTCGGCCATGTCCCCCTTCTCGCCGGTGAGATCCACCTGGTAGCCGCCCGGCGGGTCGAGCCCGACGAGGGCCTCCTCCACATCCGACACCACGAAGGAGAGCGGCCTGCCCTCGATGAAGGCGGACACCTCGAGGGTCGGTGACAGGTGCTCCCGGGTGACCAGTCCCTGGCCTACTACCTCGCGGTGCCGGGCCAGCTCGCCGAGCGAAACCGGATCCGGCGCCCCGGAGGTGAACAGGGGAAACCGCAGCAGGTCGCCGGGAGTGCGCCGCTGCTGTTCGCGATACGAGACCTCGATCGGAAGCGGCGTCCCTTTGTCGCCGTAGTAGTCGCCCGCTCCGACCCCTTCGGTCCCGGCGAGCACGGTCCGCCCCACCATGGCGGGCGACACACCGAGCCGGGCCGCCTCGAGCACATCGATGTCGAAGCGTCCCTGCCGCTGGTCGACCCGCCAGCTCCGCATCGGCGCCACCACCGAGGGCACTCCGGCGAGCCGGCTTTCGACGGCCGCGCCGAGCTCGTCGAGCACCAGCGGATCGTCTCCCGAGATCCGCACGACTACCGGCGCCGAGGTCGTGGACCGCGCCGTGTTGCCCGTCTCGCGAACCGTGGAGACACGGATCCCCGGCACGCGGACGATTTCTTCCCGGAGCCGCGCTTCGATCTCCCAGACGGTCTCCTCGCGCTGGTTGCGATCGGTCAGCGTGACGGTGATGAACCCCTGGGTCGGCCCCTGGACGCCGAAAGAAGAGAGCGAGCGCATCCCCTGCTCGAAGCCGACCTGCGACTGGACGAGCCGAACCTCCTTTTCTTTTCGAATCAGCTCTTCGACATCGCGGACCACTCGCTCCGTCTCCTCGAGCGACGACCCGGAGGGCGTCTCGAGGGAGACGTAGAAGCTGCCGGAATCCATCTTGGGCAGCACGTCCATGCCCAGCGCCCGGATGCCGGCCACCCCTCCCGCGAACAGCGCCAGGGCCGCGAGCACGACGATCCAGCGCCGCCGCAGGCTGACGCGGAGCACCAGCAGGTAGAAACGCCTGAGCCGCTCCATCGCCCAGTGAAAGGGAACGGAGACGAGGTGCACGATGCGGTTACCGATGCCGCCTCCTTCCGCCAGGGTCGTGAGGTGGGTGGAAAACAGGGGGACCAGCACGAGAGCCACGACGATGGATGCAAGGAACGCGATGAGCAAGGTGCGCGAGAGGGGAGTGAAGGTCTTGCCGGTGAAGCCGGACAGGAACAGCAGCGGCACGAGGACCGCGATGTTGGTCAGCGTTCCTCCGAGTGCGGCTCCGCGCACCTCGTCCGAACCGGCCACGGCCCCGTCCACCGGGCCGAGCCGCTCCCGCTCCCGGCGCCGCACGATGTTCTCGAGCACGACCACGGAGTTGTCGATCACCATGCCCACCGAGAGGATGATGGCCGACAGGGTCACCAGGTTGAGATCGATGTCCAGCAGCTTCATCACCGCGAAGGTGATGCCGAACGACAGCGGCATGGTCAGCGCGACGACCAGCGACGTTCGCCACTGCCGCAGGAAGAAGAGCATCAGGACCGCGGTAAACAGGATGGCCTGCCCGACGTTGCCGATCAGGTTGTCCACCGATGTCCGGGCGAAGCTGGCGCTCTCCTCGCCCTCGCTGATCTCCACACCGGGGTAGCTCGACCGGAGCTCGTCGATCACGCCTCTGGTCGCCTCGACCACCTCGACCGTGTTCGCCTCGGTCGTCTTGAAGACCTGCATCGCGATCGCGCGACTGCCGTTCAGCCGAAACCGCGAGTCGTCCGCGAGGGGAGCCTTGCGGATCGCGGCGAGATCGCCGAGCAGGACCCGCGAGCCGCCGGCCGTGGCGATGGGAATCCTTTCGAGCGCCTGGACGGTATCGGCGCGGGTGTCGACCCTGAGCATGGACTGGGTCGAGTCGGTGCGGATCCGGCCGGCCGGGGTCATCGCGTTGTGGGAGCGCAGAGCTTCGACCACGCGCTGCAGCGGAATCCGTGCGGCCTCTAGCTCGTAGCGGTCGAGCTCCACGAGCACCGCCCGGCGGCTGCCGCCGAAGACATCCACCGCGGCGACGCCCCACACCTGTTGCAAGCGCGGAGCAAAGTCGTCCTCGGCGAGCTTGCGAGCCCGCCCGAGATCGCCGGCGGTCACGGCGTAGGTGACGATCGGCCGATCCGCGGTCGAGAACTGGAGCACCTGCGGCTCGCCGATGTTCGGCGGCAGCTCCCCGCGAATGCGAGCGATGGCGTTCTGAACGTCCACCGCCGCAAGGTCGACGTCGCGATCGTACTGGAATTCGACCGAGACAACCGACAGATTGTCCTGAGATGAAGATTTGACCTTGAACACCCCTTCCAGCGAGGCGAACTCCTCCTCCATCCTCCGCGAGAGCTCCTGCGCCACATCCTCGGCCGCCGCTCCGGGGTAGGTCGTGATGATGTTCACCAGCGGCGGCGCCGTGTCGGGAAAGAGCTGGACCGGCAACCGCTGGTAGGCGAGATAGCCGAAGACACCGACGGCGAGGACGAGGGCCCAGACCGCGTGCCGGTTTCTCAGGATCCAGCGGGTCATGGTTGCATTTCGTCGCCGCTCGCCTGTCGAACAGCAAAGACGCTCGCCCCGTCCCGGAGCAGGTCCTGGTTGCTCACGGCGACCGAGGCGCCGACCGAAAGCTCGCCTTTCACCTCGATGAGGCCGCGGTCGTGGATGCCGGGGGTCACGGCGACCTGGCGTGCGCGTCCGTCCTCGACGAGAAACACGACGCTGGCGCCGTCAGCTTCGACTAGAGCCTTGTCCGGAACAGCGACCGCGCCCCGGACCTCGGCGACCAGAAAATCCACCCGCGCGGACGTGCCGTGCGTCGGCGCCGGGGTCGGCTCGCCGGGCAGAGGGATCCCGACCTCGGATGCCCTGGCCGGTCCGACCGCCATCGGCGCGACGGTCGAGACCGGAAGCCGGTGCGACTCTCCGCCGAGCCGAACCGAGGTGGGGACGCCCTCGCGTACGCCTCTTTCGAGGTCGCGCTCGGCCACCTGGACCCTCAGCTCGAGTTCGTGACCGCCCAGGATCAGAAGCGGCGTGCCGGGCATCACGTTCTGTCCCGGCTCGACCAGCCACTGGAGAACGA
The DNA here is from genome assembly GCA_046484285.1 of Polyangia bacterium. Classification (GTDB taxonomy): domain Bacteria; phylum Myxococcota_A; class Polyangia; order JAAYKL01; family JAAYKL01; genus CAZHCG01. Next base: position 49,640 of record JAWOBP010000088.1, on the reverse strand, counting down.
GGCCGCCGAAGGGCGCCTGCTCCGAGGTCTTGCCCCTGGTCGCGCCGACCTCGCGAGAGCCGGCCCGGGCGGCGGCCAGGGCGGCGGTCGCCGCGTCGCAGGCTCGCTCGCTCATGGCGACCTGCCTGCTCGAGAGGACTCCCGCCTCGCCGAGCTTTCGATCGGTCTCGTAGCTCTCACACGTAAAACCGCGCTCCGTTCTGGCCCGCCGCACCTCGGCTTTCATCCGGGACGCCCGGGCGGCGATCTCGGGCGCGGTGATTCGCGCCAGCGTCTGGCCCTCGCTCACGACCTCTCCCTCGCCTGCCAGCGACAGCACGGCGCCGGCGGTCCGGGCGCGCACCTTGACCTCGCGGCGCGAGTGAACCGTGCCCACGTAGCCGATCCGCCGGGCGAGGTCCTCCTGCGTCACCGCGGCGATCCGGACAGCCACGGAATCCAGCTTTCGAGCCGATCCCGGCGCGTCCTTCGAGCAACCCGCTCCGAGCAACGCGATCCCCGCCAGCAACGGGATCAGACCCGCCGCGAAAGCTCGTCCGCTGTCGCAAAAAAGCTCGCGCGCGACCTTCATGTGTCCCCCCTCACCAGCAGTTGCTCGAGGGTTCGCCAGGCTCGGCGCGCAGCCTGGTCCGCGGGTCCTTCGATGGCGCCGTCCTTGAGCGCGAACAGGAATCCCATCACCGCCCCCGTGACGAGGACGACCGCGCTGTCGATGTCGAGGCCCTCCCGCAGGAGTCGCTTCTCGTCCGCCTCGCGCAGACACGACCCGATGAACTCGCGACCTCGATTCCTCAGCGCGGCGACCCGGCGCGGGCCATCGGCGCCCAGGGCCTGCGAGATCTGGTCCGAAAAGACGAGCGACTGGATCCCCGGTTGGAGCGCGATGGAACGAAGCCGGTCGAGCACGAACTCCTCCAGTCGTTCGAACGGCTCTTGCGTGGATCGCGGCGCCTCGTCCATCAGCTCCTGGAGCCTGTCGAGCACGCCCACGGCAACCTCGTTCATGTCCTTGAAATGACGAAAAACCGTACCGTCCCCGATACCGACCTCCCGGGCGATGTTGGCCGCGGTGAAGGCCCGCAGACCGCGCTCGCCGATGATCTCGATGGCCGCGTCGACGATCTCTCGCCGTCTCTCATCGGTGGATTTGCGCGATGCCATGAGGCCTCCCCTTTTGCAAGCAAGTACTTACTTGCAAGGGTGGGCCCCAACGGCATCGTTGTCAACCCGTCCGGGCGCCTGCCAGCGATGACATGGAAGATGCCCGAGACGGGGTGCCGCATGGGCAATCTTGGGGCCGGCGTAGCGCATCACGGCCCGAATCCGGCCGGTGGTTCCCGCCGGTCGATGGTCACTCATCATCGACTCGAATCAGCCGGCGACCTCGCGGATCATCACCAGGAGCATCTTGAAGCGCCCCGGTGCGCGGACCGCGTGGGGCACGTCCGCGGGCATCAGGACCGTCTGCCCCGCGCGGGCTGGCACCTCCTCGCCGCCGATGACCAGCTCGGCCTCGCCGTCGATGATCTGCACGACGGCGTCGAAGGGAGCGGAATGCTCTGATAACTCCTGGCCGGCATCGAAGGCGAAGAGAGTCAGCGTGCCGCCATTCTTCTTGACCAGGGTGCGGCTCACGATCGATCCATTCTGGTACGCAATCAGCTCGGGAAACGCGACCGGCTCGGAAGGCGGCAAGCCTGCGGAGGATTCTTGCTGTTCGATGGTCATCGCCGATGACCTCCTTTCTACCGTTGGCTGTTCGTGCCGGAGACGTGACGCATCTTCTCGAGGGCGCGCCACACCTCGGCCGTCAGCTGCTTGGTCTCCGTCTCGTCGGCAACCCGGGTCGTTGAATGCCCGACGGCGAGAATGGCGCCGAGCACCATGACGGTCGCCGCGTTCACGCTCACGTCGCTCGCCATCGCACCGCTTGCCGCTGCCTCTTGCAGGCACCGAGTGACAAACCGCCGAGATCGCCGTTTCAGCCTCTCGACCCTCGAGGCCGGCTTTCCGTCCCCGAGATGAGCGAGGTGGTCGGACAGCAGGATTCTGGAGATGTCGGGGTGCTCGACCATGACCTGGACGCGATGCTCGAAGAACTCTTTGAGACGGTCCCACGGGTCTTCTGCCGATGGTGGAAACCCTTGGAACAGCACCTCCTCCATGCGATCGAGGACCGCATCCACGATCTCGTCCATGCTCGAAAAGTGACGGAAGATCCCGCCCGCCGTCATACCCACCTCGTCGGCAATGAGCTGGGCGGTGAAGCGCCTGGCCCCCTTGGCGACGATGATCCTCATCGCTGCCTCGACGATCTCTGCCTGCCTGACCTCGGTGGGCTTGCGCTTCATTCGCACCTCCGTCGGGAGTCATGCTTCTGCTTCACTGTATGCTAATAAATATTTACTTACAAGTGAAATCGTGCTACATACCGCGCAATGGCGGTTCGACTTCGTCGCCGCCGAGGACTCCAGGGGCTTCCACGCGCCGCAGGCGGCGGCCCGCATCCTCGGAGAGGCGGCAAACCTCGCGAGACAGGGACAGCTCGCGGCGCTGACGGCGACAGGCGCCCAGAACAACGATGTCGCCGCGGCCGCCGAATAGGCGCAAGAGACCTGCGGCGAAACGCGACACGAAAACGCGAGGCGCCCCGCGCCTCGGAAAGGAGAGAAAGGCCATGTCCATGTTCTGTTTTCAATGTCAAGAGACGCTCAAGAACAGCGGCTGCACCAAGCGCGGCGTGTGCGGCAAGAAAGAGCCGACCGCCGCCATGCAGGACCTCCTGATTCATACGCTCGAGGGAACTGCCCTCCATGCGCGCGAGGCGCAAAGGGGCGGTGTGGAGATCCCGACCTCCATCGGACGCTTCGTGGTCGAGGCGCTCTTCACGACGGTGACCAACGTCGATTTCGACGCCGAGCATGTTTCCAAGGTCGTCGAGCAGGCGCTGGCGGTGCGGGACCAGGCCAAGGCGCTACACAACGGTGCAGAGATCCGACACGACGCGGCCACCTGGACCGGAGCTCCGGACGCGTTTGCGGACAAGGCGACCGCAGTGGGCGTGCTGGCCACGGAGAATGAGGATGTCCGCTCCCTCCGTGAGCTGCTGATCTACGGCTCGAAGGGCATCGCAGCCTATGCCGATCACGCGGCCGTGCTGGGACACGAGGATCCCGCCATCTACAGCTTCATCTTCGACGCACTGTCCTCCACCACCGAGGATCTCTCGCAGGACGAGATGGTGAAAATGGTCATGAAGGCGGGTGAGACCGCGGTGACCGTGATGGCCTTGCTCGACAAGGCGAACACCTCGGCCTACGGGCAACCCGAGCTGACCAAGGTGAACATCGGCGTTCGCGATCGTCCCGGTATCCTGATCTCGGGACACGATCTCAAGGATCTGGAAGAGCTGCTCGAGCAGAGCAAGGATGCCGGCGTCGACATCTACACCCACGGCGAGATGCTGCCGGCGCACTACTACCCGGCGTTCAAGAAGCACGACCACCTGGTGGGCAACTACGGCAACGCCTGGTGGCAGCAGCAAAGAGAGTTCGATTCCTTCAACGGCCCCATCCTGCTCACCACGAACTGCATCGTGCCGGTGAGAGACGCTTACCAGGATCGAATCTTCACCACGGGCCGGGTCGCCCATCCCGGGGTGACGCATATTCCGGATCGCAAAAACGGCGGCCAGAAAGACTTCTCGGCGATCATCGAAAAGGCGCGCGGCTGCAAGCCGCCCACGGCGCTCGAGTCGGGAGAAATCACCGGCGGCTTCGCCCATAGCCAGATCCTCGCCCTGGCCGACAGGATCGTCGACGCGGTCGAGAGCGGCGCGCTCAAGCGCTTCGTCGTCATGGCCGGCTGCGACGGCCGCCAGAAGGGGCGCTCCTACTTCACCGAGGTGGCCGAGAACCTGCCCGAGGACACGGTCATCCTGACCGCCGGCTGCGCCAAGTACCGCTACAACAAGCTCGACCTCGGCGAGATCGGAGGGATCCCCCGCGTGCTCGACGCCGGGCAGTGCAACGACTCGTATTCCCTCGCCGTGGTGGCGCTCGCGCTCAAGGAGGTCTTCGGGCTGGCCGATATCAACGAGCTGCCCATCTCATTCGACATCGCCTGGTACGAGCAGAAGGCCGTGACCGTGCTGCTGGCCCTGTTGCACCTGGGTGTGAAGGGCATCCGCCTCGGCCCGACCCTCCCTGCATTCCTCTCGCCGAACGTCGCCAAGGTCCTGGTCGACAACTTCGACATCAAGCCCACTGGAGACGTACAAGGCGACATCGCGGCCATGATGGCGGGGAGCTGAGAATTCGATGCACGGGCGCTGGGGCGGTTTCATTCCTTCTCGAGCCGAGAATGCCCGGCTACCACCTTCTCGATTTCCCCGGGAGCCTCGCGCATCTTCAAGATGTCGGACTCCTTGCCGATCAGTACCAGCACGTCGTCCGGCTCGATAATCTGCTCCGGCCCGGGCAGGAACACGAATGTCTCGCCCTCGTTCTTCTTGATGGCGATCACGAAAAGGCCGAATCGGCTGCGAATCTGCAGGTCGATCAAAGATCGGCCGTAAAAGGCACAAGGCGCGGCGAAATCCATCACCCGGTAGTCCTCGGCCAGCGGGATGAAGTCGAGCAGGTTGGGATTGAGCATCTGCAAGGCAAGCCGTTCGGCGGTCTCGCGCTCCGGAAACACGATGTGGGTCGCCCCGACCGATTTGAGGATATCGGCATGGTCCTCGCTGTTTGCCTTGGCCCGAATCGCGGGCACGCCGATGCGCTTGAGATGGAGGGTACACAGGATGCTCGCCTCCAGGCTCTCGCCGATGCTCACCACGGCCTCGTCGAAGTCGGATGAGACGACCGAAGCGAGCGCGACGTAGTCACGCGCGTCGAGAGAAAGTGCCCGCTGGACATCCCCGGTGATGGTGTTGACCCGATCGATGTCGCTGTCGATCGCCAATACCTCGCAGTGCTTCGCGAGCGACCGGGCGATGCCAGCGCCGAAGTGCCCGAGCCCCACCACGCATACCTGTCTTCCGTTGCGTTTCATCCGATCATTATCCTTCCTTCGGGGTATCTAACGCCTGGCGCCTTGCGGGTGAACATCCACAAGGCGAGGGTCAGCGGTCCGAGACGCCCCACGAACATGGTCGCGATGATCCAGAGCTGGCCGATGACGCTCAGCTTCGGGGTCAGCCCCGTGGAGAGCCCCACGGTGCCGAAGGCCGAGACCTGCTCGAACACGACATCGTGCATGCCTACCCCTGCGCTGCCGCCCTCGGTCGCGAGCAGCAACAGGACGCCGACCATGTTCCAGATCACCGCCAGGCCCATGATCATCGACACACGCCTCGTGATCTCCCCGGGGATATGGCGATCGAACAGGCGGGGGGACTTGTCTCCGGCAAGCCGACCGCGGAGCTTGGCGAGCCACACGGCAAAGGTCGTCGTCTTGATGCCGCCGGCACAGGACCCCGGCGATCCGCCGATGAACATCAACATCACGAGCAAGAACACCGCGGCCAACGGCAGGCGGCCGATGTCCACGGTGTTGAACCCTGCCGTCCTCGCTGTCACCGATTGGAACAGCGCGCCGAACACCCGCTCCGACCAGGAACTTTCCGCGGGCGTGAGCCCAGAGACGACCAGCGCTGCAAACCCGGCCAGGATCAGCAGCCCGCTCGTCCACAACGCGACCTTGGAGCTCAAGGTGATCTTTCTGTTCGGATGCTTTTCGTCCTTCTTGCTCGGCAGAAGCCGCTGCCAGATGTCGACCATCACCGGGTGCCCGATGCCCCCCAGAACGATGAGCAACATCACCGTGATGACGACTAGCGGGTTTCCGCGTAGCGCCGTGAAGCTGTCCGAATAAAGTGAAAACCCGGCGTTGCAGAAGGCCGAGATCGCGTGGAAGACGGCCGAGTACGCCGCGTGTCCCACCCCCTTGGAGGACGCCATCCCCGCAAAGAGCAGCAGCGCCCCGGCAAATTCTGCGATCAAGACGAACCGGAGGATGCGCTCGAAAATCCCGCGGAACTCGCTGGCCACTTCCCGCTGCAGCATCGAGCCCGACAGTGCGGCCTGTGCACGCAAAGAGAGGCGGCGGCCGAGCAGATAGAAGGCCAGCCCGGCGAATGACATGACGCCGATGCCGCCGGCCTGGATGAGCAGCAGGATGACGATCTGACCGAAAACGGTGTAGTCGGTGCCGGTGTCGACCACGATGAGACCGGTGACACAGACCGCCGAGGTCGCGGTGAACAGCGCGTCCAGAAAACCCACGCTACCCCGGTGCGAACAGGGGAGATTGAGCAGCAGCGTTCCCAGCCCGATCAGCCCGCCGAAGCTCGCTACCAGAAGCCCCTCGGGAGACCGCGACGCCATGGCGTCCCGAACTCTGGCGAGCCGGTCACGCATCGCCGCGCCCCGGTCCCCGATGCGGGCAACCAGCATTGTTCGTCAGGCACCACCGTTCGCGGTTACGTCTCCCGAGCACCAGGCGATCGCGGCGGCGCCCGCAGACCGACAGCGTGGTCCCGTCCCTGGTCTCGGTGCGGAGATGGGGGCAGACATTACGGCCGAGCTCCGAGGCGTTCTTGGGGATAGCGGTTCGTCTCGCGCCGCGCCGCTCGACCACCCAGACCTGGTCCACGTCGTACGGCGCGAGGGTTTCGATCAGCTCGGCGGACGGATGCGGGCTCGCCACGACCACGGCGCCGCCATCCCCGCCCAGCGCTTGCACCAACCTCAAGGCCGCGACGAGAAGTTCGCGCTCGACGTCGGGTGCCTCGCAGAGCAACAGCACCTGCACGTCGGGCGCATCCAGCAGAACGGCCAACCCGCGGGGCACGTCGGGCTGGGGAGTCCAGTCCGGCTGATCTCGCTGTCGGGTCCAGATCTCCATGCTCGCTCCCTGACGAAATCGTCCGGGAAGGACCAAAAGCACGAATCGAGCCAAACGGTTTTGTGTTGTATTCAAAGCGTATTGCGCCGCCGAGCGTGAAGCTCGCGAAGCCCGTCACCTTGCACCTTGAACGAGGGTTATGTGAATCCTTTTTTGTGGAGGACACACGACGAGCGGACCAGCGGAACATCGGTCCCGAATCGTGCGAGCTGCAAACCGTCTTGCAGATTGCAACACAAAAAACCCAAGTCATTCATATGCTGTACTTTTTCCGTTTACGCCAGAGCGTGGAGGGGTCGATTCCCAGCCGTCTGGCCTTCTCTTCCAGGGGCAAATCCAGCGCCAGCGCTCTACGGATCTGTCGCTCCTCGATCTCCGCCAGTGACAACAGCTCGTCGTCCTGTCCTTTGGTCGCCTGCGCCTCTACCAGCCTCGCTGGAAGATGCTCCATGCGGAGGATCCGCCCCGGACAGAGCAGGACCGCGCGCTCGATTGTGTGCACCAGCTCGCGCACGTTCCCCGGCCAGCTGTAGCGAATCAGATTTCGCTCGACCTCTTCGTCCCAGTCCGTGACCCGACGGCCGTGCGATCGGCTCAGCGCGGCGGTGAAGTCGCGGGCGAGCAACAAGATGTCCTCGGGGCGGTTGCGCAGCGGCGGAATCGCCAGATCCACCACACTCAGCCGGTAGAAGAGGTCCTCGCGAAAGGCCTTTTCACGCACCATCGCCTCGAGGTCCCGGTTGGTGGCCGCCACGATGCGCGCGTCCACGGAGCGTGGAGTCGGGTCGCCGACACGCTCGTAGGTCCGGTCCTCCACCAGGCGCAGCAGCTTCCCTTGAAGGTGGGGCGGCACCTCGCCAACCTCGTCCAGAAACAGGGTGCCGCCCTGTGCTGTTTCGATCTTGCCCGTCTTGTCCGCTACGGCGCCGGTAAAGGCGCCCCGCTTGTGCCCGAAGAGCTCGGACTCGAGCAGAAATTCCTGGAAGGAAGTGCAGTCCACGGTGACGAACGGCCCCTGGCGGCAGGCGCTGGCGGCGTGGATGAGCCTGGCGAGCAGCGTCTTGCCCGTGCCGCTCTCGCCGGTGATGAGAACCGTTGCGTCCGAGGTCGCCACGTCGCGCGCTACTTCGAGCAGGTGCAGAGTCGCTGGATTCTGAGTTGCAAAGTCGGACTTGAAGGGCAGATCTCCCACCCGGCGCTTGAGGCCCATTACCTCGGTCTGCAACTGGCGAACGCGCTCGATCTGCCGCAGTCGATGCCGGACCTGATCCGGTGAGAAGGGCTTGGTGACGTAGTCGAAGGCTCCCTCCTTCATCGCCTCGACCGCTGTCTCGATCGAACCGTGCGCCGTGATGATCACCGTCTCGACATCACGACGACTATCCCGCAGGTGACGCAGAACATCGGTTCCGCTGATGCCCGGCAGCTGCAGGTCGACCAGCGCGACGTCGACAGCATGCTGCGCGAGCTTCTCGAGCGCCTCTTCGCCGCTCGATGAGGTTACCACCTCGTACTCATCGTCGCTGAGCATGATCTCGAGCGTCCGCACGATGTGTGGATCGTCATCGACTACGAGGATCTTGCGCATCGTTCATCCTCCCTTCACGCCGGCAGCCTGATTTGGAATCGGCTCCCGACTCCCGGCTCACTGTCGGCATCAATGCTGCCGCCGTGGGCCTCCATGATCTCCCTTGCAATCGCCAGGCCGAGCCCGTGGGTTCCGGGCCGGGGCTCCTCATCCAGGGAGACGTAGGGTCGAAAAATCTGGTCGATGTCCTCGGGCGGAATACCGGCGCCAGTGTCCCGAACCGTCACCTCGATGCGATCATCGACCCCCATCACCGCCACCTCGATGCGACCACCTCGATCGGTGTAGCGCAGCGCATTCCCAGCAATATTGGTCACGACCCAGGGAAACTTGACCGGATCGACGTTGGCGAGGAGCGTTCGCTCTTCGACCGGGAGGACCAACTCGATTCCCTTTTCTTCGGCCTGCGGAACCAGCGGCCTGAGCGCCGAGCGGAGAAGGCGGACAATGTCCACACGCCGCGTCTCGAGCGCCAGGTCCGGCGTGACTTCTCTCGCGGCCTCGATGAGGTCGGACACCAGCGCGGAGAGACTGTTGCAGTCCTCCGTGGCGATGGAGAGGAGCTCGGCTTGTCCTGGGGCCACATCTTTCAGCTTCTCCCGCAGGAGGTTGACCGACATCGACAACGAAGTCATTGGAGTCTTGAGCTGGTGTGAAAGCATCGAGATGAACCGGCGCCGCGACTCCTCGAATCGTCGTTGCTCGGTCACGTCCCAGAAGAGCAACAGGTAGCCTTCGACCGAACCGTCGCCGGCGGTCACCGTGAGCACCCGAGGACGATAGATGCGCTCTTCGCCATCGACTTCGTATCCCAGCTCACCCAAGTCGCGTTCGGCCTGATACTCGCCCGCCAACAGCGGCGTGAGCACCCGCCGGACATCATCGCGCAGATCCAGGGTATCGAGCTGCACTCCCTTCTTGCTCCCCGGGCCGAGGAGCATCCGCGAGACCCGGTTCATGGCCATGACCCGGTGCTGGTCATCGAGCAACACCAGGCCCTCGAGCACCTCGTTCATCACGAAAGCGAGACGTCCCTGCAGGTGAGAAAGCTTGCGGTTCTGCTCATCCTCGTACCGCGCCAGCCGTTCGAGCAACGCATCGAGTTCCTGGCGCAGCCGTCCGATCTCATCGAGGTTGGTCCTTCCGTTCGCCTTCTTCCAGCCGTCCTTTGGATTGAGGGCCACGTGCAGGCGATCGGCGACCTCGGTCACCGGACGCGCAATGCGGCCGGCCGAGAACAACGCAAAGAACGTGAGCGCGATCATCGCCGCCAGTGCGGTTCCGGCGACCGCTCCGAGCATCACGCGCGCCACGCGGCGGGTCTCTCGCTCGTACTCGATCATCGCCTGCTCGTTCAAGGAGATCAGCTCTTCGAGTTCTTCGTAGAGATCCTCCACGGCGCGTCGATGGGCTCGTTGTCCCCCGACAGGCAGGCCATTTTGGCGGACGAGGTCTGGGCGAAGGCTGTTCCACTTGGAACGGATGCGACCGAGCACGACGATCTCACCACTCTCGGTGATGTTGGATTCACAGCGTTGGAGGGCCTGCTCGAAGCTGGTCGCGAGCTCGTTTGGGCTCGTTGCCCGCAGGGCAGTGGCCTCGTCCCCCTCATCGCGCGCGTCGAGATAGCGCAAGGCGCGCTCCATGCGACGTGTTTCCTGGATGCTATGGTAGTTGTCGGCCAAAATGCGCCCGGCCGCTTGCTCCAGGTGACGCAGCGAGTAGATGCCGATACCGCCCACCATTCCGAGCAGAAGAGCCGGAATCAACATCGCGAGCAGCAACTTTTTGCGCAGTGGCATCTGCCAGCTTCCTTCCTGGCGGCTCGTCGCCTGCTGCGTACCGCCCCCGAGGACGACGTTCCCCGAGCGTCATCGCGCCTCCTCGCGTTTCCCGACAGCCCGGCTGCTCCGACTCAAAAGACCTTCTTGATCCCGGGCGCCTTTTCGGGCTGCTCTGCCCCCGCGTCCCCGGCCCCGGTGTCGGCCTCCCCGCCCCCGGCGTCCGCCGCCGGCCCGCCGTCGCCGGCGGTCTCCTCTCCACCCGCGCCGCAGGAGACGAAGGAGAAGAACACCTCGGAGCCGGCCGGCTCGCGGTCGTCGTGCCAGACCACGCCGAAACCGTCCCCGGCCCAGGCCAGGTCCGGACGCCCGCAGGTCAGCGGCTCGCCGTCGCTGACCTCGACCTCCTCGCCGATCGGTTTTCCGTCCCGGCCGAAGCGACGAAAGTAGATCGCCGATCCCATCGGCTCCCTGTTCCCCACCCAGACCACGGCGTACTCGCGGCCGGTGGAGGCCAACGCGACCCTGTCGGCGGCGCCGCGAAAGTCCAGCTTGCGGGTCGTGCGGGGCGCCCTGGCCCGCTCCGGCACGGCGGCGAAGAAGATGCGATAGCCGGCCTGCTCGCTGCCGGCCACCGGCGCCGCGTTGGTCCAGGCCAGCGCCCACTCGCCGTCGCCCCAGATCACGACCGGCTCCCGGTTGGACCCGCCCGCGGCGGAGACCTCGACCCGGGGGCCCAGCAGGCTGCCGTCGTGTCGGACTCGCTGCATCAGGATCTCGCGTCCGCCCTCGACCGAGCTCGACCAGGCCACCGCGTAGTGCGAGCCGTTCCAGGCCAGGGCGGGATCCCCGATCCCTCCGCGGTGGACCACGCTCACGTTCCGCTCGCTCTCCTGGCCGGGGCTGGGCGGCGGCCCCATCCCGTCGCAGCGGAACAGCAGGTTGCCCCTCAAGGCCCAGGCCACCGCGCCCCACGGCCCGGCCGCCGCTCCTTTCGCCCCGTCGGACAGCGCCTGCGCCTCGCTGCGGGCCGCGCCGAGACGGGTCGACATCACGCGCTTCTCGTCGAAATAGACCAGGTGCGTCTCGTCGGCGTCGGCGGCCAGGCTCTGGTCGCGGGCCTTGCCCTGGCTGGGCATCTTCTCCTCGCGGGAGCGGGGGACGCCCTCGCGGTCGAGGCGCGCCACGTGCACCGTGGGAAAGCGCCCGCGCATGTCCCACCATGAGACGTCGAAGAGCTCGCCGGTCCAAACCACAACCGGCGAGTTGGACTCGCCGATCGCGCTGGTGACGCGCACGTTCTCGGAAGGCCGCGGGCTCGGGCAGGCCGCGGACGGCTCCACGACCGGCTGCGGAGGCGTCGCCTCGCCTCCCGGCTGGCGGGGGCCGCATCCCGACCAGCTGACGACGACCAGTGCGAGGATCATCGAGCGAGCTGCTGCATTCATCTTTCGGCCTCCGGCAAGCGGCTTCCCTGCGGTGCGATCGTGCACTACCCGCCTCGCCCGCAGGCAACAACTTGCCCTTTTTTCGAAAAAAAATGCAACCGCCGGGGCCGAACGTCCGATGTAGATCAGTGCCGGGCGGCGGATCGACTCTCGCTCCCGGCCAGGAGGCAGCGAGATGCACGAGCTTTCGATCACCGTCCGTGCTCCCGAAGCGCCGGCGCGCAGCTATCGATTCGGCGAAGGTCCGATCAGGATCGGCCGTTCGCCGCGCTGCCAGCTTTCGATCTGCCACTTCGCCGTCCCGCGCGAGCTGTGCCGCGCCTGGCTCGAGAGCGACAGCGGAAAGGTGCGCGTCGAGGAGCGCCCCGAGCTGACCAACCCGCTCTTGCACCGCGGCCGCCCGGTGCGCGGCGGTGTCGGCGGCGAGCGCCTGGAGCTGTCCGTCGGCCCGGTCGAGATAGAAATCGAGCCCGCCGGCGCGCTCGCCGGGACGAAAAGCGGCTCGGGGAGAGTCCGGCTCAAGCTGCTCGGCGGGTGCGCTCTGCTCGCCGCGGCGCTGGCGGGCGCAACGCTGGCCGGCAACCGCGCGGGGAACGACCGCAACGGCCCCGCCCTGCTCGAGGAACTGCCCGCCTCCCCGATCCCGACCGTCAGTCGCCCCGCCTGCGACGAGGCAGAGGAATGCAAAACCCGCTCCGATTTGCTGCTGAGCCGCGCCGAGGAGCTGCTCGGACGCGGCGGGCCGGCCGGACGCATCGAGGCCGCGGTACTGTTGCGACGCGCCTCTGCCCTCCTCTCGCAGGTCGAACGCGATCGCGCGACCGGAATCGAGGCCAGGGCCGATGATCTGGCTCGCGGAGTGGAGGCTGCCTATCGGCGCGCCGCTCTCCAACTGGAGCGTGCCCTCGCCGCGAACGAAAAGAAGAATGCGGCGGCGGCCGCGGCCGTTCTCGCCGGCTACCTGCAGGCGCGGGGCGACGCCGAGCTGGCGCGGCGCCTGGAACGAATCGCCTCGGGCGAGCAAAACGAGGAGTGAAGAGATGTATCGATTCGAAAGCTGCAAGATCGCCGCGGGCCTGGCGCTGGTCGTGCTGTGCGGATGCGCCGCCGGAGTCGCGCGCCGGCCGGACGCGGCGGCCGATCCGCCGAACCTGACCGAAGCCGCCGAGCGCCTGACCGCGCGGGGAGACCACCTCGGCGCGAGCCTCTACCTCGAGGCCGCGCTGGCTCGCGGCGCCCCCGAGCGGGAAGTGCTGCCCGACCTGATCGCCGCCCAGGTCCGGGCCGGGCGGCTGCGCGCCGCCCGCGACAGTGTGCGAAGGCTCGCCGAGATCTCTCCGGGACACCCCAGTTTGCAACCGCTGGCAGCGGCGCTTGAGGAGTCCCTCGCGCCGCAACGCGCCGGAGCCCGGGAGGTGCGGCGATGATCCCGGCCGGAGCGTTCCGCGAGTCGATCGCCGGCTTCTTGGCGCCAATCCGCGCCCACCTCGACGACGACTCGGTCAGCGAGGTGATGATCAACAGCTGGAATGACATCTGGATCGAGCGCGGCGGCAGCGTCGAGCGCTCGGCCGAGCGATTTCCCAGCCGCGAGGCGCTGGTCGCGGCGCTGACCAACATCGCCCAGTTCACCGGACGGCCGTTCGACGAGGAGCGCCCCATCCTCGAGGCACACCTGCCGGACGGATCGCGCCTCGAAGCCGTGCTCGATCCGATCGCCGAGCGGGGACCGGTGGTCGCGATCCGCCGCTTCTCCCGCTCGACGCTGACCGTGGGACGCCTGGTCGAGCTGGGATCCCTGACCCGCGAGGCCACGCTGTTCCTCGGTCGCGCGATCCGCGCCGGGCGCAACACGGTGGTCTCGGGAGGTACCGGTACGGGCAAGACCTCGCTGTTGGGAGCGCTGTCCTCCTTCGCTCCTGACAACGAGCGGATCCTGGTGCTCGAGGATACACGGGAGCTGGCCTTGCAAAAGGATCACGTCGTCTACCTCGAGACTCGCTCGGCGGATGACCGCGGTCGCGGGCGCGTCTCGCTGCGCGATTTGCTGCGGGCCACGCTGCGCCTGCGCCCCGATCGAATCGTCGTCGGCGAGATCCGCGGCGCCGAGGCGATCGATCTGGTCCAGGCGATGAACACCGGTCACCGGGGCTCGATGACCACGGTTCACGCCAACTCTCCGCGCGACGCCCTGCGGCGCATCGAGACGATGGCCGTGATGGCCGACAGCGGCCTGCCGCTCGAGGCGCTTCGAACGCAAATCTCGTCCGCTGTCGATCTCGTGGTCCAGGCCGAACGAACGCCGGAAGGCCGCCGGCGGGTGGGTGAGATCTGCGCGGTAGCCGGCAACGGCGGCGGCGGCGGCGATCGGGCGGTGCGCACGCTGTTCGCCCGCAACCGGAAAGGCGACCTCGTTTTCGTGTCGAAAAAGAAGAAAGGAAGAAGCGATGACAAGAAAAAGAGCTGAACCGGCCGATCCCGTGCCGCCGTTCGGGGAGGAGGAGCAGGAGGAGGAGGAGGAGGAGGCGACCCGCCTGTACAGGCCGGCCTCCCAAAGCGGCGGTCCGGTCGCGCCGGACGCGACCGTGGTAGCACAGCCCAATTTCAAAGACGCGCGGCGGCGAACGACGGTGGAGGTCGTCCCGCCGCGCGGAGCGCGCCGCAGCGGAGAAGTGACCGCTCCCTGGAACGCCCCGCGACCCTCCGCGCTTCGCGGTCTGAAAACCCTGGCCGGTCGGATCGCCGGAATTCCGCGGCGCACGCTGGCGCTGGCCGTCTGCGCGGTGGTCGCCGCCGGATTGGCGCTGCTGACGCTCGGCCGCGATCCCGCCTCGGCCGACACCGGCGCGGGCGCGATCCCGTCTCTGGAGACGCGACCCGATGCCGGCACCGCTTCGACGACTGCAAAGTCAAAAACCACGAATCCAGAGCTCCGGGCTCCTCGACCGCAAAGGCCTGGCGCCGCCGACGCCGGATTGGCCGACGCCGTGGACGCGCTGGCGGGCGGTCGACTGGCCGAGGCGCTCGCCGCCTACCGCTCGCTTGCCCGGCGCGACCCGCAAGACCGCGATTTGGCGCTGGCGGTACGCCTGCTGGAGCGCCGCCTGCGGGAGCTGGAGCGATGAGGGGCACCGCGTTGAAGACGTTGCTCTTTGCACTGGCGGTCGTCGCGTGCGGCTCGGTGGATCGCAAAGAGCCGCTGCCGGTCCTGCTCTCGGTTTCCGTGACCGATCACCTCGACCAGCCGGTCGCCGGCGCGGTCGTTGCGATCGACGGGGAAAAACGCGGCGAGACCGACGCCGAGGGAACGTTCGCCGCTCGGCTGCGGGGCGCCGAGGGTCGCCTTGTGCGGGTCGGCGTCGGCTGCCCGCCGGGAAGCGCGCCCGAGGACGACGAGATGCAACAGCTCCGCCTGCGACGCCTGCGACGGATCGGTGTCGACGGCAAAGTGGAACCGGTTCCGATCGAGACGGACTTCGTCTGCGCTCCGACCTCTCGCGCCCATCTGCTCGCGGTCCGCACGGACGGTCGCGCCGAGCTGCCCGTGCTGCTCAACGGCCGAAAGGTCGCCGCCACGAACGAGGCGGGAGTCGCCCAGCTCGCGCTGGAAGGCGAGCCCGGCGAAGAGCTGGTGATCACCCTGGACACCTCGCAGCGCCCGGAGCTGCGTCCGTCGAGCCCCTTGCGCCGCCTGCGGCTGCCGGAGCGCTCGCGCATCTTCCTTTTCGGCCAGTCCTTCGAGCAGCGCGAAGCAAAACGCGGCCGCCGTCGCAAGCGCCGCAGTAATCCCGGCCCGCGTCGTCTCTGACGCACAGATCTAGGGCGTGCCGTTCGAAAACAGATTCTCGATGTCCAGGTCCACCTCTTCGGTCAGCTGTTCGAGCCTCTCGGCCGCGTTGCGGCGCGAAATGGTCTTCTCGGCGTGACGATCGTAGAGTTGACGCAGTGCCTCGAGCTCCTGCGGCTCCAGCCCGCCTTGCACTTCCTCCGCAGCGCGGCTCACCAGGTCCTGCTCCGAGGCGTCGTCCACGGCGGCAGCGGGATCTGCTCCGCCGCCGTCGGCCCGCGCTTGCCGGACCTCCGGTGTCGAGCCATCGTCGGCCTCCCCTCCGCACCCTCCCGCGGCGACCAGCAGCGCGCAGATACAGACCAGGCGGGTCATCGGGATTCCTCCTCGCCCGCGGCCAGGCGGAACAGCACCTGCCTGTGCCTCCAGCGCTCGCGACCTCCGAGCGCCGTGGCCTCCTCGAGCAGCTCGCTGTCGCTCGTCTGCCTGGCGACAACTCGAATTTTGGCCAGCTCGGCCAACCGGCGCAGATGCAGGCGCTGCTCCACGGAGAGCGGATCGTTCTTCTCGCTGCCGGGCATGCCGGACTCAAGCGCCGGGTCCTGCCCCCGATCCGCGAAAACCGCCTGCGGTGGCGCGGCGCCGCCCAGGATCGCCACGATCGCCGCGACGGCCAATACCGGTCGTCGAGCACTCATCACCCGATTCTGTAACGGCAAGCGCCCCGCCGTGCAAGACGGGCGGCATAACCGGGCCTCGACGCGCGTTGCAAAACCGCCGGTCGGCCCTGCGCGCAGCGGATTCGGCCTTGAACTCGCCGGCCGGACTGTGCGACTGTTCAGGTGCGTCTTGGAGGTGAGATGGGAAGCTTCATAGTCGAGGGAGGGTTTCCGCTCTCGGGCGAGCTCAACCCGGCGGGCAACAAGAACGAGGCTCTCCCGGTGCTGGCCGCCACTCTGCTGGCCGGCGGCCCGGTCGTCCTGCGCAACGTCCCGCGCATCGGCGATATCGGTACCACGATCAAGATCCTCAAGAACCTCGGCGCGGAGGTGGAGTCGATCGGCGAGCGCGACCTGCGGGTCGACACCACGCGGGTGGCCAGCGCCGAACCCGACCAGCGCCTCTGCGCGAGAGTCCGGGCCTCTTTTCTGCTGGCCGGTCCGATGCTTGCGCGTCGCGGACATATCACACTGCCCAAGCCCGGCGGCGACCGGATCGGCAGACGCAGGCTGGACACGCACATGCTGGCGCTGCAAGAGCTCGGCGCCGTGGTCGACATCTCCGGCTCGTACATCCTGACCGCGCCGAACGGGCTGAAGGGCACCGAGATCTTCCTCGACGAGGCGTCGGTGATGGCCACCGAAAACGCAGTGATGGCCGCGGCCACCGCCGACGGCGAGTCGGTGATCTACAACGCGGCCTGCGAGCCCCACGTGCAGGGGCTGTGTCGCTTCCTCAACGCGATGGGCGCGCACATCGAGGGTATCGGCAGCAACGTGCTGACCGTGCGCGGCGTCGGCTCGCTCGGCACGGCCGAGCATCGCATCATGAGCGACCACATCGAGATCGGCAGCTTCATCGGTCTGGCCGCGGTGACCGGCGGTGAGATCTCGATCCGCAACGTGGAGTCAGAAAACCTGCGCATGATCCGCATGGCATTTCGCAAGATGGGCCTCGAGACCAGGCTGGAGAACGACAGGCTGACCGTGCCCGCCGGCCAGCAACTC
Organism: Polyangia bacterium; assembly: GCA_046484285.1. Taxonomy (GTDB): domain Bacteria; phylum Myxococcota_A; class Polyangia; order JAAYKL01; family JAAYKL01; genus CAZHCG01. The sequence continues at coordinate 32,400 of JAWOBP010000088.1, read as the reverse complement.
GAGGTGCAGTGCGACATCGGGGGCGCTATCCCGCAGATCGACGACGCTCCCTGGCCCGGCTTTCCAGCGGACCTGACCTCGATCGCCGTGGTCACCGCCACCCAGTGCCGGGGCACCGTGCTCGTCCACGAGAAGATGTTCGAAAGCCGCCTGTTTTTCGTCGACAGCCTGATCTCGATGGGGGCCAAGATCGTGCTTTGCGACCCCCACCGGGCGGTTGTGATCGGCCCCTCCAACCTCTACGGCCGCGAGCTGTCCAGCCCTGACATCCGCGCCGGAATGGCGCTGCTGATCGCCGCGCTGCGCGCCAGGGGCCGCTCCGTGATCCACAACATCCGACAGATCGACCGCGGTTACGAGGAGATCGACGAGCGGCTGCGCAGGCTCGGGGCGCGGATCGAGCGCGTGCTGGTCTGACGCGAAAATAGAAGATGCCTTCCAACGGCCTGATCTCCGTCTCCGTTCGCGAGCTGGCGCGCTTCTCGCTGGCGCGCGGCGACCTGAGCAGCGGCGGCGGGCTCGCGCCGACGTACGCGGAGGGCGGCCACGGCCATCGCCTGCTGCAACGCTCTTTGCCCGACGGCGTGGAGAGCGAGGTGCGCCTCGAGGACGCCTGGGAGCGAGGCGGTATCCGGCTGCTGGTCGGCGGACGCGCGGACGGCGTGGACCGGCGCGGCTCCACGGCGGTCGTGCACGAGATCAAGACCGTGCTCAGGCCGCTGGTGCTGATCGGGAGGGACGATCACCCGCAGCACTGGGCGCAGCTCCTGCTGTACGCCGCTCTGCTGGCCGCAGAGGAAGACCTGCCTCGCGTCGAGACGCGCCTGACCTACCTGCACTTGGAGACGCTCGAGGTCCGCACCTTCGAGCGGACGATCTCCCGCGAGCAGCTCGACGATCTGTTGACGCGCGCCGTGTCGACCTACCTCGACTGGCTGCACACAGTCACCGACTGGCGCCGCGAGCGCGACCGCTCGCTTCGCAACCTGGGCTTTGTGCACCCCCGCCCGCGCCCCGGTCAGCTCGATCTTTCCGCGGCCGCGCGTCGCGCCGTGCTGAGATCCGGCCGCCTGCTGAGCGAGGCCCCGACCGGGATCGGTAAAACCGCTGCGGCGCTCCACGGGGCTCTGAGCGCGCTTCCCAAATCGAGCTCAGAGCAGATCCTGTACCTCACGGCGCGCAACACGGGTCGCGCCCCGGTGGCCGAAACGATATCGGCCCTGCGCGAATCCGGCGCGCGCCTCAAGTGGCTCCAGCTGGTCGCGCGCTTCCGAATCTGCCCGCACCCGGGCAGCGCCTGCGACGCGGGCGATTGCCCGTTGGCGGCCGGCCACTTCGACCGCCTGCGCGGCGCGCTGGGCGAGCTGTTCTCCGCGGCGGATTCTGGTCCCGCACCTGTCGAGCGCGTGGCGGCTCGGCACCGAGTCTGCCCGTTTCTGCTCTCACTGGAGGCGGTGCCGTGGATGGACCTTGTGGTCGGCGACGTCAACTACGCCTTCGATCCCTCGGTCAGCCCCAAGGTGATGCGCTCGCCCGGCGCCGCCGCAAGGGCGCTGCTGGTCGACGAGGCGCACAACCTGGTCGACCGCGCTCGGGAGATGCTCTCGGTCGAGCTCGACACCGCCCGGATTCGGGCCGCTCGATCCGAATCCGACGGTCTCGGCCGCGAGCTGCTACGCTGCCTGGACGCGCTCGGCGGCGCGCTGGCGCGTTGTTGCAAAGAGGCGAGCGAGAAGAAGACCCGCGAGCTGGACGCGGTCCCGGCAGAGCTGCTGGACGCCGCGGATCGATTCTGCGTCGCGGCCAGATCGGCGCTGTGGGAGCATCCCACGGCGGGTGGCTGTGCCGCGATCGGCGAGCTCAGGTTTCGCGCGATGGCGTTTTCCAATCGCGCCCGGGCCGCGACGGAGGGACGCTACGCGGCGCTTGCGACCAGCCGGGGAAGGAACGGCGCTTTGCGCCTGCTGTGCCTGGACCCATCCGCCGAGATCGACGCCGCGCTGGGGCGCCGCCCGGCGATCTTCTTCTCCGGGACGTTGACTCCGCTCGCCTATCACGCGCGCACGCTCGGAGCCGGCGAAGGGGCCGAGCTGCTTTCGATCCCCTCTCCTTTTCCCGCGCGAAACCTCTGCATCGCAGTCGCGGATCGCACGCCGGTCAGCTACCGCGCACGCCGGCGCTCGTTGATCGAAGTCGCGGATCTGATCCGCGCGCTGATCGCGGCGAGGCCGGGAAACTACCTGACCTTTTTGCCGTCCCACGACTACCTGCGGATGCTGTTCGACGGCTTTCGCAGCAGCCATCCGGAGGTGCGCTGCGTCGCTCAAGACCGCGAGATGGACGAGCGGGCGCGCCACGACTTCCTCACCGAGCTCGGGGACGAGCGGCCGCTGCTGGGCTTCGCCGTGATGGGCGGCGTCTTCGGAGAGGGGATCGACCTGGTCGGCGATCGGCTCTCCGGAGCCGCGGTGGTCAGCGTGGGCCTGCCCGCGGTCGGCCCGGAGCGCGAGCGGATCCGAGCCCACTTTGCCAGAAGCGAGGGAGACGGTTTCGCCTTCGCCTACGCCTACCCCGGAATCGGACGCGTCATGCAGGCCGCGGGCCGGGTGATCCGATCGGCCACCGACCGCGGGGCGCTGTTGCTGATCGACGAGCGCTTCGGGCGCCCCGACTTCGCCGGCCTGCTGCCCGAGCACTGGTCCCACCGAGAGCCGGTGAAAGGCCCCGAGCAGCTGAAAGAGCTGCTGCAAGGCTTTTGGGAACACGACGACCTCACCGACGCTTGCGGCGCCGAGGGTCGTCTCAGCCGTGACAGCGGACGTCGATCTCGCCGGTGATACGCTGCCAATCGGAATCAGCTCCGGCAGAGCAAACCCCATATCAGCGCTGGAGCAGTCCCACCCACTGATGCAATGATCCGATTGGCCGGAGAGCCCGGGAGGCGCCACTGAAGTCCGATCTCACGGCCGGTCCAGCAGCAGCGCTTCCTGCTCCAGGCCGCAGCCCGTCTCGTCCATGAGACTCACCACCCGGCGGATCGAAGGAAGATCGACCCGCCGCAGACGGGCCAGGATCGCGGGCGAATCGCGCAACAGCTCTCGCTTTCCGTAGCGGCGGAAAAGCGCCTCGATGCAAGGGGGAAGATGAAGCTCCACCCGCGAGCCGAGCTCGTCTCTCAATCGCAGGTACTCGTCGAGACCAACCGGATCGTAGTCTCCGCAGTGAAGGTAGTCGCAGCTCCTCATCTCGTCCGACGCCAGCCAGCTCCGCACGCGGCGCGAAAGCCTCCCGGCGGAGTAGAGCGCCGTCGACGCCCGGGTCCGCAGCTTTTCGAAGCTCAAAAAGACCTCGAGGTTCTCGATCACCGCGACCGTCCCTTGCAGGCACCAGCCCGGCCGGTCGTCCACCAGCAGACAGGCGGCGCCCGCGGCCCGCGTCAGCTCGCACAAGTCGATGCTCGCCTCTCCGCGAACGGCCCTCGCTTCTCCCGCGGCGCGAAGCAGAACCGGCTCTGCGGCGGCCGAGCGGGCCCGTTTGGCGTCTCGAAACAACGCGACCGCCTCGCCCCGCGGAGCCGGGGAGGTGCCGTCCTCGGAGCTCGGCGCGACATTCCCATGCGGAAACAGCTTTTCGTAAAAAGCGGAGACGGCGGCGATATCCCGGACTTCCAGCACCATGCCCCTGCCTCGCCTGCGGGGAGCCACCGCGCCGGTGTCGATGAGCGGACGAATGCCTCGTTCCGTTCGGCCGCTGAGCGTCGAGCACGGCAGAGAGCGATCAGCGATCAGCCTGCTCAGGGCTCGATGAATGCCGCTGCTCATCCGACGGATCCTCCTCTTTTCTTACGACGCGGACGAGCGCCCCTCTGGGGTCTAGCACGACGCGACCATTGGACCCCTCCTCGATGAAATACAAGCGCTCCGCGGCGTCCATCGCGTCCGGACTGGCGAGAACCGCGACGAACCCCATTTCCCGAGCCGCCTCGACAATCGCGGCCAGGTTGTCGTTGTCCAGGCTGGAGCACTCGTCCAGGTAGAACGGTATGTGCACGTTCGCCCCTTCCAACAATCCGCTCAAGAGCACCAGGTTGACCAGCACCTTGATCGTGACGGTGGTGCCGTTGGACTCGATCGCGTCGAGATGGGCGTGCGTGCGGAGCTTCCCATCCGGCGTTTCTACCTCGAATCTCAGATCGAAAAGATCTTCCAGATCGATGCGAGGATGGTCCGACAGCAGGCGCCCCAGGTCCTCCAAAGAGCTGCGAACCGCCCGCGGGTCGGCGAACAGCGGCATGTCCTCGTCCAGACTGATCTTGCGAATGTGCTCGACCCAGTCGGGACGCTCGTGGACCAGCAGTCGCAGAGAGGTCAAGTTCGATACGGTGACCCCGCCGATGCGCCGATTGAGCGCCTGGATCTGCCCTTTTAGAATATCGATGTCACGCGCGATACTGCTCAGCGATTTCTTGATCCCCACCGCGATGCTCGTCCACAGCTCCTGAACCGCCCGCTCCTTTTCCGGAATGCTCTCCAACTGCTCCTTCAGCGCTCGCACTGTCGCTGACTCGTCCTGTGCCGTGTAGACGCCGTAGGTCTGTCTCTCGATGCGATCGAGAATCTCCGAGACTCTCTGCTGTCGTATTTGCTCGTCTCGATACACGCGCCGATAGCGCGAGACCAGCTCCTCGAAATCCTCCGGGAGACCTTCCACCTCCACGAGAGGCCATTCCGCGGGCGGACGGCGCAAATCTCGGGTCTCGTCCTCGAGGGCGAGGCGTTGCCTCTCGACATCGTCGCATCCGCGCTTCGTTTTCTCGATGCCGCGCACGATTCGCTCGCGCTCCTTCTCGCACTCCTTCTCTTCCCGCTCGGCCGCCTCTCGACGAGCCTGCAAAGACTCCAGCTCGCTGCGCCACTCGTCCTCCCGCGACTCCAGCTCTCGCAGCTTCCCCCAGTCGCCCAGCTCCCTGATCAACGCCTCCTGCTCCACCTCCAGCTCACGCTTCTCTTTCGTCAGCCGTTCTGCGTCTCGCGCCGCCGCCAACGCCTCGCGCTGCGATTCCAACTGCCCCAGGAGATCTTCCAGCTCGTCCCGGATCACCCCGGGATTCGCATGGCGGGACAGGCCGGGTGCATCAATTTCATCCAGGTCGAGCTCCACACCCATCCCGCGCACGATCCGACCGTCGCGCCACGACAGCAGCTCGCGCAAAGAGCCTGTGGCTCGCTCTGGGTCGTACACTCGCCCCCCGGCGTCCTCTCCCTCCAGCTTCGAGTCCAGCAGGCCCGGATTCAGCAGGCGAAAGACGTCTTCGAGCTCCTCGTCCTCGAATCGCTCTCGCAGCCAATGCACGGCACTGCTAGCCAGCCCTTCCAACCGTCGCTCGCGCAACTCGATTTCGTTTTCCAGCTTGTACAGCCGCGCCTCGACCCGCGACTGCGGCTCCCGTTTCGACTGTCCGAGCTTGAAAGCCAGAGAATCTATCGATTCGCTCAGGTTGCGCTTCCTCTGCTCCTCCCATTCGACGACGAAATCCGCAAAGCGCTCTCGCTCCGAATCCAGACGACGCAGCTCGTACTCGAGCCCCGCCATACGGTTCGCCGAGTCGTCCCTCCTTTGTCTCAACGCCTCGATGCGCTCGTCGAGCGACCGCTTTCGCTGCTCGCTTTGGTCCAGCTCTCCTTCGAGATCGCGTTTTTCCCGATCCAACTCCGATCTCGCCCCGGTCAGCGCCCGGCCCAGCGCCTCCCAAAGGGCCGGGAGAACGCGCCGGCAATCTTCCCGTTTTTCGATGTGCTCCAGCAACGACTTTATGTCTTCTTCCAGCAGCTTCAGATCCCGCAGCTCTTGGGAGTCCTTCCGCACTCGCTCGAACCCGTGGGCGTATGTCTTCGCCAGGTCTATGCTGCGTTGCTGGAACTCGGCATCAAAAACGTCCAGGACCAGCCTTTTCAGCTCATCCTGCTTGAGGTGCGACAGTCGTAGAATGTTGTTGAACACCTTGCGGAAACGCGAATAGGTCCCCCCGTGGCGCGCCGGCACCAGCCGCAGATCCACTCCCCGGTTGTCCCCCACGCCGGTCAGCGCCGCGCGAAGGTGGCGGGGCTGGAGGCGCGCGAAGTCGCGATCGGCCAGGGCGGGAAGAATCTCCTCATGAGAACGAATACGATGCTCGTCGTCCACGTAGTCTTCCACATCGAGACGCCCCAGGTAGCAGAACCTCTCGAACTCGTATTGCCTGACCGGCCCCAGACCTCGTGCCCCCACGACCTTGAATCCCGTGGGCGTCAGGCACTCGAACAGCACGTAACTGTAAACGTCGGGAAAGTAGTAGCGTCTTGTCTCGGCGAAATCGCGAGCGAAGTGCATCTTTCGCTGATCATCGATGTAGAGCAGCTGCAAAAGGGCGATCAGAGACGTCTTGCCGACGTTGTTGGCGCCCACCAGATGCAAGGGTGCGTCGATGTCCACCTGCGCGAAATCGAACTTCCCGCAGTTGAGCAGCAGGATCTTGGTCGGCCCGACGCGCCTCTCGTCCGCCGCGCTCATATTTGCTGGTTCTCCCCGCCGGCATCTCCTCGCCGAACGTCCCCCCGGTCCGGAATTCCGCCGGCCATCTCGTAACAGAGATCGAGAAAACGGTAGGCGGGCGGCCGAAAGACGAAGCTGTCGTCCGCACGGCGTTCGGCGAACCCGAACCGTTCCATGTTGACCACTGTCTGCTCGATATCACCGTCCTCGGTCACGCCGGCCTCGCGCATCAGCCGTCTGTACCTCTCTTTTGTCATGTGCGGCAGCTCCGCGAATCTGAAACGACGGGTCATCAACGTCTCTTCGATGGCCTCGCCGCGGTCGGCGAGGTGCTCGACCAGGATGAACACGAAGACAGCCATCCGCGCCGACAGCTCGGTGAAGTTCTTGCGGTTCGAAAAATAGAAAAAATCGCGTGGATGATGTACCAGCTCGAAGCCGAGTTGCACGAACAGTGCTCGAAACTCCTCCGAATGGTCCCTGAGCACGGAGTACAAACCTGCATCGCCGGTCATGCAGATGTGCCGTCCCTTGCGCAGGGCATCGAAAACCTCGGCCAACCGGGGCAGATCGATCGGTCCATCGAGCTCATCGGTCATCGCGGACCTCCACCCGTCTGCTCGCGATCCGGATCGCGATCGGGAACGATCGCCATTGGGCAAGCGACCAGCAGCAGGTCGGCCACAGGGTATTCTCTGCTCTTTGCTGCGAAGGAGGTCGCTCCGAAACGGCCCGAGTGCAATCGCCCGTAGAGGCGCAGCACCTCGACCGATCCCGCTTCGGGATAGCTCCCGAGCAGCCACTCGAGAGCGTCCTCGATCGGCACGGCCGCGCGTGCTCTCTCGGAGAATTCCACCGGATCGACGCGAGGCGATCCGCCATCCTTCCGGGCGGGAGAGAGAGGATCGGGAGGCAGCGGGTCGTAACCGCGCAACTCGGCCAGATACGACTCCAGCGCGCCGTCGCCGAACAGACCGCGCTGCTGCCAGTTGCAGACTCCCATGATCCGCGAAAGCCCCAGCTCGGCCAACCCCTCTTTCGATACCCGCTCCAGCGCCCGAGCCGCTCCCCGCGCAACCGCCGTCTCGTGTCGAAGCTCCTCGTAGAGAGGGGTGACCTCGCGAACCGTCTCTTGAAAATCGCCCAGCACGTCGCGCCGCAGGCGCCGCAGCCGCGCTTCTCCGCCGCGGATCACGCGCTGCACGACGCCGTCGCCCGCGAAGCTCTCGTGAGCGTCGCGGTAGATTCCTTCCAGCCTGTCCAGCGCCGCGTCCATGACCTTCTGCGTGTCGATCACGTCGCGGAGCGGGACGATGTACCGAGTCCACAGCCTGTTCACCAGCTCGTAACGCTGGCGCGGGTTGAGGCGCTCCCGGTTGGTCTTGACCCGCATCACGTCCGCGATCACCCGTTCGCGATTGTTGCGGGAGTCATGGCGCATGCGCTCCACGTGATCCTCGAGCTCCGCGTTCACACGAACCAGGATCTCGCTGTTTCCCCGGGCCACCGCACTGGACAGCTCCGACCCGAGCGACTCGATGGCCTGGAAGTACGACTGAATCACCTCCACGCTGGTCAGTCGATACTCACGCAACAGATACCCGACCAGCGCCGCGACGGGCCGCGTCATCTCCAGCTGCGCCGTAGCCTCGGGAGCGGGCTCCAGGATTCCCAATTCCAAGAGACGATCGCGGAGATAGGACGCGCTCGGCGACTGCAGGTCGCTGTGACGCCTTATCAGCTCGAGCAGCTCCGCATCCGGCAGCCCCTCACGCCTGTAGTACAGCTCGGTGAGCAGTGCGTGGTGCTCCGCGGCGAAGCGAAAAAAAGTCCTGGGGTTCACAGCTGGCATCGACATCCAGAAAATGCACGGTCCCGGCGTTCGAATCAAGCAGCCCCGCTTCTCCATACGCCAACCGTGAATCCCGGTTGACAACTTTCGGCCGAAGAGAAATAGATAGCGTCGTTTTGTTTTTTCGCTTGCGTGGCAGCGAGTGAGTCAAGTCAAGGAGCCAGCCGATGAACGACTACTTGTTCACCTCCGAGTCGGTGTCCGAGGGGCATCCCGACAAGGTCTGCGACCAGATCTCGGATGCGATTCTCGACGCCTGCATCAAGGACGACCATTCCTCGCGCGTCGCCGTGGAGACGATGGTCAAGACCGGCATGGCGATCATCGCCGGCGAGATCACGACCAAGACATGGGTGGACATGCCCAAGGTGGTGCGCAAGACAATCCGCGACATCGGTTACTCCGACTCGTCGATGGGGTTCGACGCCAACACCTGTGCCGTGCTGACCGCGATCGAGAAGCAGTCGCCCGACATTTCCCAGGGAGTGACGCGAGGCAAGGGCAAACACAAGTCCCAGGGCGCCGGCGACCAGGGAATGATGTTCGGCTACGCCTGCGACGAAACCCGCGAACTGATGCCGCTGCCCATCTCGCTGGCCCACAAGTTGATGCGCAACCTGGCCCGGCTGCGCAAACGCGACCGAATCCCGTTCTTGCGCCCGGACAGCAAGAGCCAGGTCACGGTACGTTACAAAAACGGCGCGCCGGCCGCGGTGGACACGGTGGTCGTCTCCACGCAGCACACCGACGGCATCTCGCACAAGGAGCTGACGAGCTGGATCAGGGAAAACCTAGTGGAGCCCACGATTCCCCGCAGACTTACCAACACCAAGACCCGCGTGCTCGTCAATCCCACCGGCCGCTTCGTGCAGGGCGGCCCGTACGCCGACGCCGGGGTCACCGGCCGCAAGATAGTCGTCGACACCTACGGCGGCATGGGAGCCCATGGCGGGGGCTGCTTCTCGGGCAAGGATCCGACCAAGGTCGACCGCTCTGCCGCCTACTACGCCAGGTACGTGGCCAAGAACATCGTGGCCGCGGGCTTGGCGGAGCGCTGCCAGCTCCAGGTCGCCTACGCGATCGGCGTCGCCGAGCCGGTCTCCGTGACTGTGCAGACATTCGGTACGGGCGCGATCCCCGACGATAAAATCGCGAAATACGTAGCGGCCCACTTCGACATGCGCCCGGCGGCGATCATCGAGCAGCTCGATCTGCTGCGCCCAATCTACCTCAAGACCGCTGCCTACGGTCACTTCGGCCGCAGCGGAAAAACCTTCACGTGGGAGAGCACCGACCGGGCGGAAGAGCTCGCCGAAGTGCTTCTTCCCTAGTGCCTCGTCAACCCCACAATGCCGGGTCGGGCCGGCCCTCATCGACGATCCCTGCGTCACTCCTCCTCGAATTGGCACCGCCAGTCCTTCGTCGTCGTTCCTTGGCCTCGCCGATGATCTCTCACCCCGTACCCGAAATCGTCGGGTTGACGAGGCACTAGAAATAGACGTTGAAACCGATCCGGACCAGCGGAAAGAACAGCTCTCCGTCGCGATCCTCGAGATCCTCGTCTTCGTAGAACGCGTAGCAGTCCTCGCTGGCAGCGTCGCAACCCAGCTGGCCTTCGTCGTCGATCACGACGAACTTTCCGTCCTGGTCGCTGGCGGCCTGGTCGCTCGAGAACACGCCGTCGTCGTAGCCGCGGATCCTGGTGGGCACGTACCAGTAGTAGAGCGCCAGGATCTGGACGGTCAGCGCGAAGTGATCGCCGATCCCGATGTGGGCGCCGGCGCCCCCGCCCGCGATCCAGGCGTCGGCCTCCCGGATGCCCTCGAACGGGTTCTTGGAGCCGCCCCACTGGAACTCGTAGCCTCCGGCCGCCACGATGTAGGGTGCGAACCTGGCGTTGCGCAGAATCACGAACTTGAGCGTGGGCAGCAGGGTGAAGCTGTCCGGGTACCGGTAGTCGTCGGAGAAGACCATGTTGTACTGGATGTCGATCCCGGGAGCGAAACGATCGACAACGTAGTAGGAGAACGCGCCTCCGATCAGGAGCTGGAAGTAGTCCCCGGCGCCGTAGCCTCCCAGGCCCAGGCCCAGCTCGATGTCCCCCTTGGCGAACGGCCTGCCGTCGTCGATCTTCTCCGGCTCCGGAGCCTCGTCCGGGACGACCTCGTCCTCGTATTCCACCGACTCCACGTCGTGCTCCTCGAGATCGAACGGATCGGGCGCCGGCTCTTCTGTCGGCGCGGGCTCCTCCCCGCCCGGAACCGGGGCCGGCTCCTCTTCGGGCTCGGCCTGCTCCGGCTCGGCCTCCTGCTCCGGCGCGGGCTCCTCCTCGGGCTCGGCGCTCTCGTCCTCGGCGCTCTCGTCCTGGAGAGCCGCGGCCGGCAGACCCGGCAGCGCGACGCAGGTCGCTGAAAAAACCGCCAACAATGATGCCTTGATTCTCATAGTCGGGATAATAGCTCAGGGTGAAAGGGGACGAAAGGGACTCGTGCTCATGCCGCGGCCAGCTGCTCCTTGAGCTTGGCCATCGCGCGGCGCTCCAGCTGCGAGACGCGCTGCTTGGTGACTCCCAGCTCCCGGCCGATCGCCTCGAGCTGCCGCGGCTCGTCGGCCAGGTGGCGCTGCTCGACGATCGCCCGCTCGCGCTCGTCGAGCGAGTCGAGCGCGGTCTCCAGGCGCGCGGTGAGATCGGCCCGGTGTTCCAGCTCGGCCAGCTGTTCCTCCTGCGAGATCTGCTCGGACGGCACCAACTCGCCCAGCGAGCTTCCGCCCTCGGCGACGGGAGCGTCGAGCGAGGCGTCCCTTCCGCCGAGGTGACGGTCCATCTCCTCCACGTCGGAGCGGCTGACCCCCATCTCGCGCGCCACCGAGTCGAGCAGCTCGTCATCCTCGACCTCTCCGCCGCTGGCCAGCCTGCCCTTGAGCGCCCGCAGCTTGAAGAACAGCTTGCGGTGGGCCCGCGAGGTCCCGACCTTGATCATGCGCACGGTGCGCATCAAAAAGGCGTGGATGTAGGAGCGAATCCAGTACACGGCGTACGAGATCAGCCGGTAGCCGCGATCCGGATCGAAGCGCTTGACCGCCTGCATCAGCCCCACGCTGCCCTCCTGGATCATGTCCAGCATCTGGGCGCCGTAGCCGCGGTACTCGTGGGCGATCTTGACCACGAACCGCAGGTTCGCCGTCACCAGGCGGTGCGCGGCCTGCACGTCGCCGCTCTCGCGCCAGCGTCGAGCCAGGCGCTTCTCCTCCTCGGCGTCGAGCAGCGGGTAGCGGTTGACCTCGGCCATGTAGCGATCGAGCTCGCCTACCCTGGTGATCGCGGTGCTGGTCATCTCAGGCGCCTCCTTCGCCTTCCATCATTTCTCTTCAACTGCAAGTTAATCACGAGCGGCGGCGGGTCAACCCGCCGGGCTACGGCCGGGAGTCCTTCTGTTCTTCCGGGAGCGGAGGCTTTTCCCGGGCCCGCTGCTGCTCCTCCTCTTTGCTGCGCTTCTCGACCTCGCGGCGGGCGTCCCGAGACTCGTCGTCGAGCAGCCAGGTCTTCTGCAACGCCTTGAGCACCACCACCGCCTCGCGCATCGTGACCAGCATCTCGCGGGTCATCTGCGGGATCTCGGGACCGATGCGGGCCATCTGCTCGGCGATCAGCGCCATGTTGTCCACGAGCTTCTCCAGCTTCTCGGCGTCGGTCAGCCGTTCCATGCTGGTCAACATGCGATCCATGCGCCCGTCGTTCATCAGCCTGTCCGCGCCGGCCAGCGCTCCGTGGAAGTGGCCGTCCTCTGCGAGCAGCGCGTCGAAGCGCGCCAGGACCCGGTCGGTGCGCGCCAGCAGCCGCTCGATCCGCTGCGGGTCGAAGGTCTTGGCCACGTGTCGCATCGCGCGGCGCGTGTTGGGATCGTTGAACAGCTTGTCCGCTCCGTCGAAGGTGCGCTTGAAGCTGGGATCCTTGATCAGCTCGGCCAGCGGCTCGTTGATCTCGTCGAGCAACTCGTTGAGCCGCACCATGGTCGGACCCATCTCGTCGAACGCCTCGATCATGCGCTCGAGACGATCCTCCTCCTCCATCTTGGTCAGCAGCACCTCTGTCGCCGAGACCGCGCGGTCCATGGTGCGGATGTACTTGCCCAGGTCGATCTCCGAGACCGCATCGAGCAGATCGATCGGCTCGTCGGCGGGCAGCAGCGCTCCGGCGGGCAGCGGCGTGGACTCTTCCGCCGGCGAGACCAGGTGGATCCGCTTCTCGCCGATGCCCAGCAGGCGGCGCACCACGGCCTTGCCGCCGCGGCGCACGCGGTGGGCGTGCTTCTCCAGCACCAGGATCTCCACGTCGATCCGGTTGTCCTGCATGATGCTCAGCTTGCCGATCTCGCCGACCTCGATTCCGGACAGCAGCACCGGAGAGCCGCTGCGCAGCCCCTCGCCGCGCATCACGTGAGTGTGATACGGGACGCGCGGCTCGAACCAGCGGTTCTGCACCGCGGTGCCGACCACGAAAACAACCACCAGCAGCGCGGCCGTCAGCAAGAACAACCCGGCGACGCGCTCGCGGTAGGAAAACGTGATCTTCACGGCGAAAAGCTCCTCGGCTCCGGCTCGTCGACTAGCGGGAAGTACGGCACCACCGCGCCTCCCTGCTCCTCGAACCATGCCTCGAACGCGGGATTTTGGCGAGAGAGGCAGATCGCCGCCGCCGAGCGCCCCCGCTCGCGGTACTCCCGCAGCCGGCTCCAGGTCACTCCGCGCCCGCGGTCCATCTCCCAGTCGCCGATGCCCTCCAGCACCACCCAGACCGGCTCCAGCACCAGGCTGCGGGCCACGCAGGTCCGCCAGCGGGTGGCGCCGTCCACCTCGTGCGGATGCAGCCCGGCGACCGACTCCAGCGCGAAGCCGTAGAGCGTGTCCTCGATCCGGCGCCGCTCCTCCTCGCGGGAGAGGCCGCCGTGGACCGAGAGCGGCAGCGCCAGGTTGTTCCGCAGGGTGCGGTTCGACAAGAGGCCGCCGTATCCCTGGACGAAGCCTACCTGAGCGCGCAGCAGCTGCCGCTCGACGTAATCCATGCGGTAGACCTCCCGGCCCAGAATCTCGACCGTGCCCCGCAGCGGCTCGGCCAGCGTGATCAGGGCGCGCGCCAGCGGACCGGCCGGGTCCACTGTCGGCTCCTCTCCGGCCGGCACGAAGGCGACCCACTCGCCGCGCTGGAGGCGCCGCGGCTCCAGCGACCAGGTCGAGGGGCCGGCCCGGAAGCGGAGCCCGTCGGTGAGTCGCAGCACCGGCGTCTGGCGGCTCACAGCATCGCTCCGAACACGCCGATCGTCTCGGACGACAGCAGCGCGGACAACGAGACGATGGCGTGGAGCACGACCAGGAAGACCAGCGCGTTGAGCGCGGCTTTGGAGACCGCGACCGGCACCTCGGTCGAGGAGCGGTCGACCGACATTCCATGATAGCAGGCGATTGTGAACACGCCGATCCCGCCCACGACCGTCTTGACCGCGAAGGCGACGATGTCCGCCGGCGCCACCGCGGACAGCACCGAGCGGAAGAACACCTCGGCCGGAATCGAGACCAGCAGCCGGGCGATCAGGAACCCGCCCACGAGCGCGACCGCGTTGAACAGCACGTTCAGCCCGAACAGGGACAGAAGGCCGCCGAAGACGCGCGGGGTCACCAGCTGGCGAATCGGCGAGATGCCCATCACCTCGAGCGCCTCGATCTCGCGCTGGATGCGCATCGTGCCCAGCTCCGCGGCGATCGCGGTCACCGAGCGCACGATCACCACCCCGCCGGTCAGCAGCGGGGAGACCTCGCGCAGGACCACCACGGTCACCATCTTGCCCAGGCTCTCGGCGCCGGACAGCGAGCCGATCCCGCCCACGCCCTCCACGATCGCGAAGGCGCCCACCGCCAGCGCCAGCGTGACCACCGGCCAGGAGGCCTGGACCCCGGTGTAGTAGATCTGCAGCATCACCTGGCGTAGAAAATCGCGCTGGCCGAGCTTGCGGTTGGTCCAGACGACCTTGACCGAGAGGTAGAGCAGCCCCAGCAGGTACGCCAGGTAGCGGACCAGTCCGACGCCGGACGCTCCGACCCTGTCGATCCACCCGAGCACGGCGCTCATCGGTCCACCTCCGCGCAACGATGCTTATCAGGGCGCGAAAGCCTGGTTACCACGCCCCCCGCCACCGCGGCAATTCCCGATTCCGGGATCGAGCCGAGAAGACAAACGAAAATCGTCGATTGCTTTGACATGGATTCCGTGTTACCGTGAATTCATGATACAATCCTTCAAGACCAAGGGTACGGAGGACTTGTACAATGGAATAAGAAGCAAAGCGGCGCGAAAGGCATGCCCCGAGGCTCTCAGGAGAACAGCTGTCAGGAAGCTGGACCAGATAGACTCGGCGTCGATTCCGGCAGACTTGAGAGTGCCTCCCGGCAATCGCCTCGAGGCGCTGTCCGGCGAACGAAAAGGGCAGCACAGCGTGCGAGTAAACGATCAATACCGTATTTGCTTTCGCTGGCACCGGGGCGATGCGTACGAGGTAGAAATTGTCGACTATCATCGTTGAGGAAGAGGGAGCAATCGATGGTCAGAATTCCAAAGAACCGAGAACCGACTCATCCCGGTGAGATGTTGCTGGAGGAGTTCTTGTCTCCAATGAACATCACCCAGCGCGATCTTGCCGACGCGATAAGTGTTCCTTACCAGAGAATCAACGAAATCGTGAATGGGAAAAGGGGAATAACCCCCAGCACCGCCTTGCGGCTGGCCAAGTTCTTCGGAATGTCGGAGGACTTTTGGATCAACATGCAGCTTCGGTGGGACCTTTACCGCGCCAGATTGGCGGAAGAACAGGCACTGAAATCGATCGAGACCTACTCGGCCGGGGAATCGGCCGCGAGAACCTGAAGCGGGACACGGCCGAAGGAGCGGAGAGCTTGATACGCTTGGAGATACCCGGGTGGAAGCGGCTCGAGATCGCGCATCTCGTGCTCGACCACAACGGCACGCTGGCCGGGCGGGGCCTGCTGCTGCCCGGCGTCGGCGAGCGTCTGGAGCGGCTCGCCGAACGGGTGGAGATCGAGGTCGCCACCGCCGACACCTTCGGCAACGCCCGCCGCCAGCTGGCCGGGCTGCCGCTGGAGCTGATCGAGCTGGGGCCCGACGCTCAGTCCGAGGCCAAGCGCGAGATCGTCGAGCGGCTCGGCGCCGGATCGACGGCCGCGATCGGCAACGGCCGCAACGACCGGCTGATGCTCGAGACCGCCGCGCTCGGCGTGGCGCTGCTGCAGGACGAGGGCGCGGCCCGCGAGGCGCTGCTCGCCGCCGACGCGATCTGCCGCGACGCGCGCGACGCGCTCGATCTGCTGCTCGATCCGCGCCGCCTGGTAGCCACCCTGCGCGGATGAGTAGCGGAAAACGAAATCCCGTATCAGGCTCTGCGTGTCGACATTTCCCGCCGCCGGAGGTACTCAATTGATGATGAGAAGAAAAAGAACGGAGTCGCTCATGCTCGTATCGTCGAACTCTACCGCCGCGCTGGCGCTGGCCGCCGCGCTGGCGCTGGCCGCCGGGCCGGCCGCGGCCGGCTGGACCTACCAGAAGGGCAACGGCAACCAGGACGAGAACCTGCTGGGAGTCGGCGTCGCCGGCCAGCTCGGCTGCGCCGCGGGCTTCGCCCAGCAGGGCAGCCAGCCGAGCCCGCTGTTCTTCCGCACCACCGACGGCCAGAGCTGGTCGGCCGGCTCCTTTCAGGGCTACGGCGCCGCGGTGAAGATGATGGACGACTCGTTCGGCCTGCTGGGCAACATGTTCGGCAAGATCCTGCGCACCGACGACGGCGGCGGCACCTGGACCGAGCTGCCCTCCGCGACGCTGGGGGCCGGCACGATGATGGACGGCGACTTCCCGGCCGAAATCGCGATCTCGCCCGATCGCCAGAAGATCTGGATCGTGGGCATGGCCGGCCACTGCTCCTACACGAGCGACGGCGGCGCCAGCTGGACCCGGACCGAGGTCTCGGTGCCCGGCGGCGAGGACAGCAGCCTGCTGGCCGCGGCCGTGGTCGGGGACTCGGTCTGGATCGCCGGCGGGGTCTCGGCCGCGGCCGAGGAGGTCGACCCGATCACCGAGGAGACGATCCCGGGACACCCGGCCGGCTCCGGCTTCGTGCTGCGCTCCGACGACGGCGGCCAGTCGTTTCAGAGCGTGGCCTCGGGCCTCTCCTACTGCGTCAACGACATCGATTTCGTGAACCTCGACGAAGGCTGGCTGGCCGGCGGCACGGCCACCGAGGGCGGCGCCGTGATCGGCAGCAGCTCGGACGGCGGCGCCAGCTGGTCGACAGCGACGCCTCCCGACCTGCCCGAGGAGGAGTGCTTCGTGGGGATGGGCGCCGCGACCGCGCTGGGCGCCTGCTTCGAGATAGACTTCTTCGGACGCCAGGTGGGAGTCGCCTACTGCAACGCCTCAACCTGGGAGAGCGACGGCAGCAACGGCCTCTACCTCACCGACGACGGCGGCCAGAGCTGGACGCACCAGCCCGGCTACCGCGAGGCGATTCCGGCCACGGGAATGGCCGAGATGGCGCTGGTGGTCGCACCGATCCACGACATGTCCTTTCCCGACTGCCACACCGGATGGCTGGTCGGCCAGGGCAAGATCATCATGCGCTGGGACAACGACGATCCCGGGATGGACTGCGAGGCCGGCGGCGCGCCCGGCGACGAGAGCGCGCCGGACGACGGCGGGGAGGGCGGATCGGACGGCGACGGGGACGGCGACGGCGGCCGGGGCGGCTCCTGCGGCTGCTCTGCCGTCGGATCGTCCGCCGGTGGACCCCTGGACCGGCTCTGGGATCTGCTGGTGGATTGATTTCGGGAACGTGTGGGAATCGAACCCACCCGGCACGCTATCAACGCGCCAAAACGGATTTGAAGTCCGCTGGGCCCACCAGGTACCCGTCCGTTCCCCCGAACCGAAAGCCTGACCCCGGCCGCAGACACTGTCAACCAGCTACACCGACGCGCTGCTCGTCGAACCTGCATCGTTCGCGTCGGCCGGCGGAGGGGAGCCGCCGGAAGCTCAGTCGTCCTCGGCGCCCGCCTCTATCCAGTCGCGGATCGCCGCGATACGGTCCTCGGTCAGCGCCGGGAAGATCCGCGGCGGCATGTGCGGCGGCCTGGCCTTCTCCACCGAGGTTACCAGGCGGCTGGCGTCCGGATCGCCGGGCACGATCGTGTCCCCGCTCTTGCCGCCCTCCATCAGCGACTCGTAGCTCAGGATCGA
Source organism: Polyangia bacterium (assembly GCA_046484285.1). Lineage (GTDB taxonomy): Bacteria > Myxococcota_A > Polyangia > JAAYKL01 > JAAYKL01 > CAZHCG01. Next base: position 14,722 of record JAWOBP010000088.1, on the reverse strand, counting down.
GAGCTCGCCGTCGGCGTCCTCGCCGTGACAGCGGACGCAGTGGTCCATCAAGATGGGATGAACCGTGCCTTTGAACGAGACCTCGCCCTGGTCGGTCTCGACCACCGAGATCGGCTCGGTGCTGCCGCCGCCGCAGGCCGCGACCACCAGCAGCAGGGCCGCGGCCAGCGCGCCCAGCGGCGCGAGAGAGCGTGCTCTTTTCACCATGGGTCACCTCCGGGGCGCATTATCCACGGATTCGAGGCGGAGCACAATCGCCGAAAGCTTCAGCCATCCGCGCTGTCCCATCACATCGACCTGGACTGGATGCGAGAGGCGTACAGGCACACGCGCGAGGAGGCGCCCCTTACAGTTGATTATCTACCTGCGCTGCGCTTCGGGGTGACACCCCAAAACCCTACAGCGCGGATTGCTCAGTCTCCGAGCGCTTTCAGCTTCTCCGCGAACTGGCCGGGCAGCGGGGCCGGGCAACGCCGCTCGTAATCGAACGCGGAAAAGCCGATCTCCACCAGCGCCACCTCCCGATCGTCGGCCGGGCGCCGCACCCGGTGGTTGAGGCGAAAGGTGACTCGTCCGATCTCGACAGGCGCGATGTCGAACACCAGCACGTCGCCGACGAAGGCCTCGCTGCGATAGACGGCGCCCGCGTCGGCGGCCACCAGCCCGGTGCGAGCGTCGCCCAGGTCGGTCTCGTCGGCGTCGAGCTCGGCCAGCAGGCGCAGCCTGGCCTGGTGAGCCAGGCCCAGCAGCCGGTCGTAGGCCAGGTGACCGCCGTAGTTGAGGTCGGTGACGCGCACCTCGAGCTCGGTGGTGAACGGGTAGCGCTCGAGCCTGTCGATCTTCACGCGCGCCATGAAATCGACAATAGCGAAAAAGCGACGGGAGCGGAAGGCGGGTATCGCCAGGCCATATTTGTTACAATCGAAGGCAAAGAAAACGAAATGGGGATGGAAATGAGAATCGCCGAATCAGTAATCACAGCGGCCTTTGGGCTCTTGCTCTTCTGCGCCGCCGCTTGCGGGAGCTCGCCGGCGGCCGGCCTCCCGGACGGAGGCGACGGGGGAGCCGATTCGGACGTCGATTCCGACTCGGACGCCGATGCCGACAGCGATGGCGATTCCGATACGGACGCCGATGCCGACACGGACACAGATGCCGACAGCGATGGAGACTCCGATACGGACGCCGACGCCGATTCCGATTCCGACACGGACACGGGCGCCGGCTGCGTCGACCAGGACGGCGACTGGTGGTGCGAGGAGTTCGACTGCGCGGACACCGACAGCACGGTGCACCCGGGACAGCAGGAGGACACCGACGACGGGATCGACAACGACTGCGACGGGGAGACCGACGAGCAGGACGTGCCGTCCCCCGCGATGTTGGCCGAGCTGTGGTACTCGGCCGACGATCTGCTGGTCTACGTCCAGATCGACGAGAGCGACGGGAGCGTGGTCGGGTTCACCGATTCATCGATCGAAGGCCTGCCGCTGGGCCAGAACTGCCTGACCATGCTCGCGGACGGATCGCTGCTCGGCGCCCGGCTCTCCCAGGCAGATGACCTGACCTACTTCTACCACGTGCCCGATCCGCCCCGCGACGGCAGCGCGGTGACCCCGCTGATGCTGGGCGTGATGATCGAGCAGATCATGCTCGAGGCGCTCTACACCGACTGCGACGGGCGGATCTACGGGATGGACACCGGCCTCGACGTGAGCAGCAACACCGGCAACCGCCTGCTGCGCTTCACCGGCGACGTGCTGGCCAGCGAGTTCGGCTACGAAGTGATCAGCGACCTGTCGATCGCCGACGTGGCCGACATCGACGACATGGGTCCGGGGATAGACTCGCAAGGAGATATCACCGACAATCCCGGGTTCGCGATCGATTCGAGCGACATCTACGACTTCGACTACGAAACCGGCTTCGGCACGCTGATCGGCTCGGGAGGCACCTGGGGCATCCACGCGCTGGGAGGCCCGCTGTTCGACGACGACGTGGCGCGGCTGTACATCCTCTCCTCCGACGCTGGCCTCTACGAAATCGATCCTTTTACCTACGAGGTCTCCGAGTCGCTGGGAACCGGTCCGGCGGTCTCCCAGGGGCACGCGGGCTGGAGCGGGCTGGCCGGCCCCCTGACCGACTGCGTCAGCGCATTCCCGGATTGAGACCGAGTGCCAGGATCGCCTCGGCCACGGCTTGCGGATCCTCGAGCTGCGGCAGGTGTCCCACCTCGGCCAGGCTGACCAGGCGCGCCGTCGGGATTCCTCGCGCCAGCTCTACACCCCTGGCGTGGGAGACGACGCGATCGTCGGTTCCGTGGACCACCACGGTCGGGCAGCGCAGCTCCCCCAGGCGGGCGCGCGCGTCGAAGCCTCGGGCCGCGGCTCGCTGCCCGGTCAGGCCCCTGCCCCGCGGCGGGCGCTCCAGCCGGCTCTCGACGAAGCGCTCCAGATCCTCGGGTCGCTCGGCGGCGAAGCGTCGGCCGAAGGAGGCTCGCGCGATGCTGGCGGCGATCCGCTCGTGGCTCCCGCTCGTTCGTGCCAGCGCGGCTGCGGCCTCGGGCGTCGAGCCCAGCTCGCGCGGGTCGCCGCTGGGAGAGGTGGCCAGCAGGGCCAGACCGGCCACTGTATCGGGGCTCTGCAGGGCCAGCTGCAGCGCGACATGGCCGCCCAGCGAGTGTCCCGCCACCGAGGCGCGCTCCAGCTGCAAAGAGGAGATCAGCGACTCCAGGTCGCGCGCCATCTGCGGGATCGTGTAGGGCCCGCGCGGCGCATCGCTGAGACCGGCGCCGCGGTTGTCCACCGCGATACAGGTTCGAAAATCTTCGAGGATTTCGACCAGCGGCGCGAAAACCCTCGAATCGAGCCCCAGGCCGGGAACCAAAACCAGCGCTGGACCCCGGCCGCGCACCTCGCAGTTGAGCTCGATCTCTCGTGTCCGCGCCACGGATTGGAAACCTACCCGGCGATGTCCTGATCCGCAAACGCGAGGTGGCCCGGAAAATCGTCTTGGCGTAGAGTTCCTCTCAGATGGTCTTCACACCACTGCTGCTCCTGCTGGCCTGGCTGACGAACGTCTTCGTCTGGGCGTTCGTCTTCGGCCAGCGCGACCGCGAACCGGTCAGTCGCGCTTTTTTGCTGTTCGCCGGCGCCAGCGCCGGCTGGGTCGGTCTGGAGCTGCTGTTGTACGTGCCGGCGATGCGGAGCCACGAAGAGGTGGTCCTGCGCGCGACCATTCCACTGTGGGTGCCGATCGGCTTTTTGTTCATGCACTTCGCTTACCAGCTGGTGGGCCGCAGGCGCGACTCGGTCTACTGGATCGCGCTGGCGTCGACCGCGGCGGCGGCGGCGTTCGACCTGTGCAGCGGGACGGTCCTGTTCGGTCACCAGAGGTACGACTGGGGCGTGGCGGACGTGCACGATTCCCTCTGGCACCTATTGGTCTGCCTGGTTCCGATCTGCTCGAGCCTCTGGGGTCTGTGGTTGGTGGCAAGGGGACTGCGCGCGTCGCGCGGCATCGAGGTCCGCAGGCCGCTGAGACTGGTGATTGGCGGCGGCGTGTTGACGCTGGGCGGCGTGTTCGTGCTCAACATCGCCTTGCCCGACCTGTTCGGGATCGTCGATTTCCCCAGGCTCGGCTCGGCCACGATGTCGGTCTTCGTGCTGGTCATCTTCATCGCTGTTTCGCGCTATCGTTTTTTGACCATCACCGTGGAGCAGGCGGCGGAGGAGCTGTTCGAGGACCTGGGAGACGGGATCGTGCTGGCCGACGTGGACGGCCGGGTGCGGCGAATGAACCGCGCCGCCCGCAGGATGCTGGCGACCGCGGGTGCCAAGGACGCCGAACTGGACGCCGAGGATCTGCTGCTCGAGCTGGGAGACGGGATCGACGGCGAGAACAGGATCGTCCCGGTCGAACGGCGCGGCGAGCGCAGGGAGCTGCTCGTCTCGGGCTCGAGGCAGCAGCGCGGCGGAATCGACACCGGGCTGATCGTGGTGCTCAGAGACGTTACCGAGCAGCAGCGGGCCGAGCGGGTGCTGCGGCGCACGCGGGACGAGCTGGAAGGCGAGGTCCGCTGTCGGACCGAGGAGCTGGAGCAGGCCCAGGAGCTGGAGGCGATCGGCGTTCTGGCGGGCGGAATCGCTCACGACTTCAACAACCTGCTGGCCGCGATCCTCGGCTTCGCGGTCTCGGCGCGGGATGATTTGCCCGAGGAGAGCCAGGTACGAGCCGATATCGAGGAGGTGCTCGCGGCCGCGAGCAGAGCGCGCGACACTGTCGAGCAGATGCTGGCCTTCGGCAGGCGCGAGCGTCCCTCGCACCAGACGCTGGAGGTGGGACGCGTGGTCGAGGACGCGGTCAAGCTGCTGGAGGTATCGCTGCCGCCCGATGTCTCGGTGAGCACGGATCTTCGCGACGGCGGAGCGCGCGTGCTGGGCGACGCCTCCCAGATCCAGCAAGCGGTGATCAACCTCTGCACCAACGCCCGCGAGGCGATCCGCGGGCGCGGAGAGATTCGCGTCGAGACGGGGATAGTCGAGTTAGATCGCGAGAGCTCCGAGCGGCGCGAGTCGTTCGACCCGGGCAGGTACGTCCGGATCGAGGTGCGCGACGACGGCGTCGGAATGCAGCCGGAGGTGCTGCGGCGCGCCTTCGAACCGTTGTTCACCACGCGCCGGGAGAACAGCGGGCTGGGGTTGGCGCTGGTCAAGCGGATCGTTCGCGATCACGGCGGCGACATCCGCGCGCAAAGCGAGCCGGGAAAGGGATCGAGCTTCGAGCTGCTCCTGCCGCGGTTCGACGTGGATGATGCAGATCTCGGCGGTTTCGAGGGCCGCGAGCGGATCCTGGTGGTCGACGATCACGCGCAGGTGGGACGGCTCTGCCGGCGGATGCTGGAGCCGCTCGGCTACTCGGTGACCCCGCTCTCGCGGCCGCACGACGCTCACGACGCGGTGCGGAGAGATCCCGCCGCGTTCGATCTCGTGATCACCGACCAGGTGATGCCTGAGATGACCGGTCTCGAGCTGTGCGAGAGGCTGCGTTCGCTTCGCGCCGATCTGCCGGTGATCCTGCTGGCCGAAAAAACGGTCGCCGAGGGCGACGAGCTGTCCGAGATCCGCGACTTCGTGCCCAAACCCCTGGACCGCGCCGCGCTCGCCGCGGCGGTGCGCCGCCTTTTGGATGCGGCGGGGAAGGGAGGCTGAGCGCGGTGGAGCTTTTCTTTTTCGTCCACGTGGTCGCCTTCGTCTCGTACCTGGTCACCTACGGGCTGCTGTACGCCCGCAACCGCACCGAGAAGCTCAACCGCGATCTCAGGCTCTTCCTGCTCAACCTGATCGGCTGGGTCGCCCTGGAGTTCACCTTCTTTTTGGAGGCTTCCCGGGGCAGGGAGCTGCTGATCTGGAGGCTCGCCTCGATCTTCTGGATTCCGTCCGTTTTCTGGTTCCTCAACTTCGTCTACCGCCTCACCGGCAAGGCTCGGGACTGGTTGTACTGGCTTTCGCTGGCACTGGCCGCGCTGGGCGTGGTCGCGTATATAGGAACGGATCTGGGGCTGACCGGATACACGAGGCACGCCTGGGGCGTCGTCGGCGAGCCGGGTCCGGCCTACCCGATCTTCGTCGGCGTTCCGTTCTTCCACGCGGTGGGCGCCATCTGGATGATGGTGCGGCACGCGCGCGTCTCTGGAGCTTCCAGGGGACGCACCTTCGAGCGCTCGTTGAAGCTGATCGCGGCGGGCGGCGTTGCGACTTTCGGCGCGGCGGTGATGATCAACGTGGTGCTGCCCTCGATTCCCGGAATCGGCCCGGTGCCGCGGCTGGCGTCCTGCTCGGCCGTCTTGCTGCTGCCTTTCCTCGACCTGGCCGTGCTGCGCCACGGCTTCCTCTCGGTCTCGGTGGGCCAGGCCGTCGAGGAGCTGTTCGAGGGGCTGAGAGACGGAGTGGTGCTGCTCGATCGGCAGGGCACGGCCCGGCGGGCGAACCGGGCCGCGCGCGAGCTGCTCGATCTGGACGAAGGCGACGACGCGGCGTCCGCGCTGGAGGAGTTGCTCGCCGGTCGCCCGGAGGGAGTCGATCTGCACGAGGTAAAGGTCGGCCGAGACGGATCGGAACAAGGGCGCGTGCTGTCGATCTCGAAGACCGCCACGCGGCGCCGGGGGATCGAGTTCGGATCCGTGGTCACGATTCACGACCTGACCGAGCGACGGCGCTTCGAGGAGGTGCTGCGCCGCTCGAGGGACGAGCTGGAAGAAAGGGTCGCCGAGCGCGCCCGCGAGCTGCGCGAGGCGCAGAAGATGGAGGTGATCGGAGCGATGGCGGGAGGCATCGCCCACGATTTCAACAACCTGTTGGCCGCGATCGTCGGATTCGCGTCGGCGGCTCGCGACGATCTCGACGAGGAGCACCCCAACCGGGAGGACGTCGAGGAGATCTTGATCGCCGCGGGACGCGGGCGCGATATCGTCCGCCACCTGCTCGATTTCGGTCACGGCGCCGATATCGAGCCGCGCAGGCTGGATCTCTCCTCCTTGGCGCGCGAGACACTGCGATTGGTCGAGGTGTCGCTGCCACCGGGAGTCTCGCTGGATTTCGACGGAGCGGGTCGGGAGATTTTCGTTTACGGAGACGCGGCGCAGTTGCACCAGGTCGTGATGAACCTCTGCACCAACGCCTGCCAGGCGATGGCCCGGAGCGGAGGCGAGCTGAAGGTCTCGCTGCGGCGCGTTTCGCGCGAGGACGGCGAATGCCCTCCGGATCTGGAGCCGGGCGGCTACGGGCTGCTGGAGGTGTGCGACGAAGGCGAGGGGATTTCGGCCGAGACGATGGACCGCATCTTCGAGCCGTTCTTCACAACCCGCGGCGGCTCGGGCGGAACCGGGCTGGGCCTGGCCACGGCCGTTCGTATCGTAGAGGGGCATGGAGGCCGACTCGCTGTCGAGAGCGAGCCGGGTCGCGGCTCGGTTTTCAGCGTCTACATTCCCGAGGCTGGCAGCGAGAGCGCCGAGGAGTCGGAGGCCGACCTGCCGGCGGTGCGGGGCGACGAGAAGATCCTGTTCGTGGACGACAAGCAACAGATGGTGCGCATGGGAAGACGGCTTTTGGAATCGCTGGGGTACAGCTTTGCCGGTTTCACCTCGCCTTCCGAGGCGCTGTCGGTTTTTCGCCAGAGAGCCGAGGCGTTCGACCTGGCGATCGTCGATCTTCGGATGCCGGGGATGACCGGCATCGAGCTGGCGGCGGGTCTGCGCGAGGTGGAACCCGAGCTGCCGGTGGTTCTGGTTTCTGGTAACGCCTCTCCGGAGGATCTGGACAGCGCTCGCCGTGCCGGAGTGGCGGCTTTTCTGGGCAAGCCGCTGGCCAAGGGAAGGCTGGCCGAAGCGGTACGAGAGCTGCTCGACAGATCTACTCGCCGATGATCTTGATCAGCACCCGCTTGCGACGCCGCCCGTCGAATTCGCCGTAGAAGATCTGCTCCCAAGGACCGAGATCGAGCTTTCCCTCGGTGATCGCCACCATCACCTCGCGGCCCATCAGCTGGCGCTTGAGGTGGGCGTCGCCGTTGTCCTCGCCGGTGCGGTTGTGGCGGTAGCGGCTCGTCGGCTCGTGCGGCGCCAGCCCCTCGAGCCATTCGTCGTAGTCCTGGAGCAGACCCCCTTCGTCGTCGTTGATGTAGACGCTGGCCGTGATGTGCATCGCGTTGACCAACACCAGGCCCTCCCGCACGCCGCTTTTTTCGAGCGCTTCCTCCACGCGGGGGGTGATGTTGATGTAGTCCCGGCGTCCGGGGGTTTCGAACCAGAGCTCCTCTCGGTGCGATTTCATCTCGTTGCCTCCTTGTCCAAACGAAAACGAATGTAGACTCGTTTGGGGATTGTTCAAGTCGGGTCGTCCGAGGTCGAGGCCGACCGCTGAGCGGAGTACGCCCGAAAAAACAATTCTCCGTGGACAACGACTTTTTCGTGTATTATTCGGCAAGAGAGTACGTAGACCTCATGGGTGAAGGTATCGGTCGAGCCGATCCTGGCGCCTGACAGCAAAGACGGAGGACGAATCAAATGTTCACCCAAAACGCGATGACCTGTTTGATTGCCTTGTTTCTCGTCTCGCTCGCCTGGGCTCCGGCGGGCTGCGTCGGGGAAGACGACGGCGGAAGCGACGCGGACAGCGACGCGGACAGCGACGCGGACAGCGACGCGGACAGCGACGCGGACAGCGACGCGGACAGCGACGCGGACAGCGACGCGGACAGCGACGCGGATACCGACGGCGACAGCGACGTGGACTGCTCGGATCCGGAGGCCGGAGTGGGCGACGAGTGCTACCTGCCCGACCAGGAGTGTATCTGCGACAACGTCTGCGGGCACCACATGTTCCCCGACGACGAGTCGTTGATCACGCATTACTGCTACGCCGAGTGCGTGGAGGAGGGCGAGGACGAGTACTCCTGCCCCGAAGAAAGCCAGATCTGCATCGATCTGGCCGGGGGCGGCGGCGATCAGGATGCCGGACCGGACGCCGGCAGCGAGGATCCGATCCTGGCCTGTCTGCCCACGGGAACGGCCACTGCGAGTTCGTGGTCCGCGGAGATTATCCAGGCCGGAGACGAGCCGGGCATGTTCGATATCTCGCAGGGCAACGACTGCCAGTTATCGGTCGGGGACTACCAGGCCACTGTCGGCATGGCGGTCGGCATGGAGTACAACGATCCCGTCGAAGGGGATTTCATCATCCTGATGTTCCAGGGGACGGTCGGCAGCGAGCTGCTCGCCTTGCAGATCCTGATTCCCCGCGAGAACTGGGAGGAGGGCACGCTCGAGCTCAACGAGACGACCCAGGACTTCTCGGCCTCCTTGATGCGCATGCAGCTATCCGGTCAGACGATTACGGCGGGCTGGTACGAGGCCTTCGGCATGGAGGGCACGCTCGAGCTCACCTCGGCTCTCGAGCCGCACGCCTCCGGGATGGACGGCGAGGAGTCGACGGGATCGCTCGAACTCGACATGCTCGGTTTCCGCGCCGAGATCGATCCCGCCGAGCTCGCCAAGTAGCACTCGTCAGAAACGAGATTGCGCCTGGGGTCGATCCTGGGTTAGAAAGATTCGGCAAAGTAGAAAAATGAAGACAGGGCTCGAAAGCCTTCTTGGAGAAAGAGGTGTTGTCATGAATGGTTGGCGTTTTTCGATTTTCATGCTCGCCGCTGCGTTGACAGCCGCCGTCGCGTTCGGCTGCAGCGACGACGACGACAGCGGGGACGGCGGTCCGGACGCTTCGACCGACGCGGACGCCGACACTGATGCGGACGCGGATACCGACGCGGACACCGACGCGGACACCGACGCGGACACCGATACCGACACAGACACAGACACAGACACCGATACCGGTACGGGAGAAGATCCTTTCCTCCAGATAGATCTGGATTGCAGCGACCCGATGCCCAGCTCCAACGGCGAGTGCATCATCGGCGTCAACGACTGTCCCGACGGTCAGGTTTGCGGTCAGCAGTGGTGGCAGACCACCGGTATTCCCCAGGGCGTGGTCAACAACTACTGCTTCGACGAGTGCTCCGACGAGCCGTTCGTCGAGCCGGACGCCGGCCCCGACGCCAGCGTCGACAGCGGTCCGGACAAGTGGCGCGACACCGATTCGGCCACGGATGCCGACACGGATACAGACACCGACACCGACACTGATACCGACACGGACACCGATACCGACTCGGACACCGACACGGATACAGACACGGACACGGACACCGACACCGACACGGATACAGACACGGACACGGACACCGACATGGATACCGACACGGATACGGATACCGACACGGACACCGATACCGACACGGACACCGATACCGACGCTGATACGGATACGAGCGCGGTCCCGCCCTGCAACTACCCGGAGGAGTGCTACTGCCAGGGTAGCGCCAGCGCCTGCGTGCCGTTCGACGAAAGCGGCACGGAGCTGGCCTGCGTGGCGCAGGGTCAGTTCAAGGCGCGCTGGGAGGTGAACATAGTTCCTTACGGCAGCGACGCCCAGAGCGCGGACCAGCATGCATTCCCGCTGGCCGAGAGCTGGAATTGCCTGGAGGCCGGATTCACCACCGGCAGCGGTCACCAGATCACGGACGGCACGCCGGTCGATCCGGACGCGGGCCCGGACGCCGGGCTGTGGGACAACACCGAGGAGGTGCTGATCCAGTTCCTGGTCCCCGGAGGATTTCTCAATCCGATCAGCAGGCTGCTGGTCGTCAGCATCCCGTTCGAGAACTTCACCGCCGACACCGAGCTGGATCTGGAAGAAGATCCGGAAGCGTTCGACGCGGTTCTCTACGAGCTGCACGGCAAGATGTTGCAGCCCAACAACATCGAGGAGGCCTACATCATGGCCGTGGCGAGCAGCGGCACGCTCTACATCGAGGAGATCGCCGATCCCTGCCAGGGTTCCAGCTGCGAGACGGCCAAGGGCACGATGTCGATCGACTTCATGATGCTCAAGACCAAGATCAGCCCCGCCCCGTTCAACTGAGCTCCAACCTCGGGCCAGGCCCTCCAGTCTACGGCAGATCCAGGAAAAGCGAGCAGAGAACCGAAAGGGGAATCAGGCTCGCTTGCGGGTCTCCCCCTTGTAGTGATCCCAGAGCCTGGGCAGCCCCCATCTCTCGTAGCGGGCGCGCAGGCCTTCGTCCTTGACGCGTCCGAGAGTCCTGAGCAGGTCGTCGATCAGCTTGTCGCGGGTGGAGAAGCGCTCCTTGACCTCCATCGCCACGTCGTAGAGCTTTAGCAGCTTGGCGTTGGAGACGTGGGCAAGCCCCTTGTCCGCGCTGAGCCTGTTTTCGAACAGGTTTCCCTTGTCGAAGAGTTTTTTCAGCTCCTTGACCAGCTCGTCCTTGGAGCCGAAGCGTTCCTTGATCTCGGCCAGCGGAGTCTGTTTCATGATCGCACCTCTTTGCGCCTCGCGGCGCCCGCAAGGCGGCAATCGATAGCACAGCGGCCCGGATCTCGCAAGACACGGGGAGAGGAGCGTTGCCGACAGCGGCCGGGGGCGGTATTGTCGAATCCATGATCGGCTCGCTGCGAGGAAAGATATCGGACAAGAGCTCCAACGGCGCGGTGATCGACGTGGGCGGAGTCGGTTACGATGTCTCGCTCCCGCTGGGCACGCTGGCCGCGCTTCCGCCCGTGGGGCGGGAGATCTCCCTTTGGATTCACACCCACGTTCGGGAAGAGGAGCTGCGGCTGTTCGGCTTCAACTCCAGGTCGGACCGCGCGGCCTTCCGCACCATGCTCAAGGTCGGAGGGGTCGGCCCCCGCGTCGCGCTGGCCGTGCTCGGTGCTCTTACCGGCGGAGATCTGGCCCGCGTGGTCGAATCCGCCGACACGCGTCGCCTGACCGCCATTCCGGGGATCGGCAAGAAGACCGCGGAACGGATAGTCCTCGAGCTGGGCGGCAAGCTCGAGCTGGGCGGCGAGAGCGTCGCTTCGCAGGCCGGAGGCGTCTTGGCCGAGCTTCGCGCGGCGCTGGTCAACCTGGGCTTCAAGCCGGGGCACGTCGATCGCACGATCGGCGAGCTGGGGGACGACTCCGGAGAAAGGCCGTTCGAGGATCTGCTACGCCAGTCGCTGGGGCTGCTGCGCGACTGACCAGGATCCATCATCGAGCTTCGGGATTCGCCCGTCGCTGCTCGGATTCGATGGTGGATCCTGGACTGAGAGCGGTCCTTGTTCCGCCATCCAACGGGCTGTATTCTCACAGCGATGACAGGCGACACGGAAGACCGCGGGATCCTGACCTTTGAGGCCGTAGACGACGAGCAGAGGTTCGATCTGGCGCTGCGCCCCACCACGCTCGACGAGTACGTCGGACAACAGCGGCACCGGGAGAACCTCCGCGTCTTCATCGAGGCCGCCCGCCGGCGCGGCGAGCCGCTCGACCACGTGTTGTTCTGCGGTCCGCCGGGCCTGGGCAAGACTACCCTGGCGCACATCATCGCCTCGGAGCTGGGTGTTGCGATCCACGGCACCTCGGGACCGGCGATCGAGCACAAGGGAGCGCTGGCCGCGCTGCTGAGCAAGGTGGGCCCGCGCGAGGTGCTCTTCATCGACGAGATCCACCGGCTCAATCCCGTGGTCGAGGAGAACCTCTACCCCGCGATCGAGGAGTTCGAGATAGACATCATAGCCGGCGACGGGCCGCACGCCGCCTCGTACAAGCTGCCGCTCAACCCGTTCACCCTGGTCGGCGCGACCACGCGCACCGGCCTGTTGACCTCGCCGCTGCTGTCCCGTTTCGGCGTCAGCGTGCGGCTGGACTACTATCCGCCTTCCGACCTCAAGCGGATCGTGGAGAGATCGGCGAGCATCCTCGAAGTCGAGATGGACGACGCGGGCGCGAACGAGATCGCACGCCGGGCGCGCGGCACGCCGCGGATCGCCAACCGGCTGCTGCGCCGCGTGCGGGATTTCGCCCAGGTCGAGGGCAGCGGCTCGATCGACGTAGAGATGGCCAACCACGCGATGTCGCGACTGCATGTGGACGAGGCCGGCTTCGACGAGATGGATCGCAAGATACTGCTGACCATCATCGACAAGTTCGACGGAGGGCCGGTGGGCATCGAGACGATCGCGGCGGCGGTCGCCGAGCCACGCGACACGCTGGAGGACGTCTACGAGCCGTACCTGATCCAGGGGGGCTACCTCCAGCGCACCCCGCGCGGGAGGGTCGCGGCCAGGCGCGCCTACGAGCACCTCGGAATTCCACTGCGCGACGGAGCCCAGGGGAGATTGCTGTGAGCCAGGCGATGCCGCTGCCGCTGCGGGGCCGGGACTACTACACCGAGTTCGTGGAGGGTTCCCGCTGGTTGCGTCGCGAGCAGGCCGAGACGCGCTCCGCGTGGTTCGAGGAGTTGCCCTGGGAGCACAAGGAGCGGACGGTCTTCCGCTTCGAGATGCTGCTCAAGGGACTGGTCTGCTTCGGTAACCCGGTCAACCACCCGGGGCCTCCGCGACGCGCCGAGCCGGTCGTCGCTCGCGAGTTCGGAGCCGAGATGGCGGCGATCCGGCAGGTTCTCGAGGTGATCGTCGAGGAGGGACGAAAGCTGAGCGGAGAAGAGGAGAAGAGCTACCTCTTCCAGCGCTACCTGGAGAGCGTGCTGGTCCAGGATCACGCGCGGATCCAGATCGCCAAGGAATCGTTGCGCCAGGATACGCCGGAGCAGAGCCTGGCCCTTCTCGTCGCGGCGATAGAGAACCTTCACGAGGTGGCGAGCGGTCTGTCGCGCATCGCTTCTGTCTCCTATCAGCTCTTCCAGTCGGTGATTCGTCTCGTGCAGCGCGAGGTCCATCGCTCGGTCTACTTCGATCCGCTCGCTTCGCTCGAGTTCAGCAGCGAGTTCGACCGCATCCAGAACGTCGCCGTGCTCGAGGTGATATCCGGGATTCGGATCGATCCGGCCCGGCGAGTCGCGGCGCTGTCCTTCCTGGCCCTGTTCCGCCTGATGAAGTATCTCGATCTGGTCTCTCGCGAGGCGCGGGCGGAAGGGGATCGCGGTCCGCTGCTGGCCTTCCTCTCTCTTTTGCGATCCGACTCTCGGGCGCTCGCGATCTTCCTGCGTCGAGACGCGGCGAGCTGGATCGCGGACGGCTTCGGCAAGCTCTACGAGACGGCGGAGCCCGTCTCTTTGAACGAACGCTACCCGCGCTTGCGCAACAGCTTCGAGATGCTCAAGTCTCTGCGCGAGCTGCTCGGCTCGATGGGGAACCAGCTGGCGTTGGAGACGCGCAAGGTCTACGAGCAGCAGCTGCCGGCCCTGCCCGACGTCGTCGAGGCGGCCGACATGAGCCGGGAGATCTCGCGAGCCACCGCGACTCTGGGCAGCTTCCTGCAGAACGCGGCGGTGTTGTTGGCGCGGGAGTTCGCGCCCGACATCGACGGAGAGGAGATCTTTTCCGATTACAGCTCGGATCGCAGCCGATCCGAACGCCTGCGCCGCGACATCTGGATGTTTCAGCAGGTGCTGCGAGCGTTCATCGCCAAGGCTCGAAGCTCGGTCGACGCCGCGGATCGCTGGTCGGGGCTCAACACGTTCCGCTTCGTCCGAGACTTCGCCCGTTACTTCAAGTCGATGGGATACCAGCTTCTGCGCTACGCCGACTACGAGCGATTCGACGAGTTCATGGCTCTGATCGAGAAGCTCCGCGACGGCGACGTGCTCGAGGTGCAACGGCTGGAGCACGTGATCGGCGAGTGTGAAAAATTCCACAGCTTTCTGGGACGGCTGTTCGAAGCCGTCGGCCGGCGCGAGGAGCTGGACGGGATAGCGTTCGATCGCAAGGACGCCGCCCGCACCCTGAAACTGTTTCTCGGCCATTGAAGGTCCCCGTGCGGACGCTCGAACAGAGGCTGACCGCACGCAACGCAGTTTTTCTGGCGGTGGGAAACGTCGTCGGAGCTGGCATCTTCACCACTGCTCCTCCTCTTCGACCGATCTCCCGGAATGCGGGTGGCTGGGGGTCGCCGCGCTTCAGTGTGTTTGATGGGATAAAGCGGCCGGCCCCTTTCGAGGGCTACCAACAAGTGATAGCCGCATGGTTGCACTAACAAACGTGCTCAAGGCACAGAAAGGTGAATGAACCGGAAAAAAGCCACAAACTTGACGAAAACTTCATTAAGGACGCGACTGGCGGCGAACCGATAACTGCCCGGTTCATGCG
>JAWOBP010000072.1:0-6375 GCA_046484285.1 Polyangia bacterium | reverse complement strand
CAAGATTGCTCGCTGTATCTTGCCCCCACTCATGATATTTTTCCGGGATAATATCAAATTTCCCTATATAACCATAGTCAAAGAAATTATCTTTATGTGTTTTATCCTGGCTGATGCTGGTGGTTTTGGAATAATCCACCTGAATTGAATAATATGCATTGGATATCAGGCTTTCTTCTCTTGCCCGGCTTTCTTCTTCATCTTCCGGCGGGGGTGCCTGGAACTTTTGTGTCAACCTTCCATATACACGCCAGTTATTATAAATTTGTTGTCCGTTGTTTTCTGAATTCAATAATGAATTGGCGTAGATGATCCCGCTCCAGGCTCTCCGGTCGAGCTCGGGGTCGGAAGGCACGACTGTTTTGGAGCAATCCGCGCTGTAGGGTATTTTTGCCCGCCCGGAGCGAGAAAACGCTTGCGAGCCCATCGGTCGCAAAGCTATTCTGTTGGTAATCAGCCGTCCGTCCGCGGGGGATGCGGCACCAACTGACAGGGAGGCGACGATGCGCGAGGTGAAGAGGGCGTGCTGTTCGTCGCCGGCGGCTGGTACGACCAGGAGGACGAGATCGAGTCGCACCTTATCGACCTGGGCTACGATGTCACCGTGAAGGCCGACTACCAGGTGTACGGCTCCACCGACCTGAGCGGTTACGACCTGGTCGTGATCACCGAGTTCGCGCCCAACCTGAGCTACTCTGCGCTGGACAACCAGCGCAACCCGAGCAGCCCGTGGAACTACTACTGGAAGGCGCCGCTACACGAGCCGTGGGGGCACGACTTCTCCACGCCTTCTCCCCACGACACCAACACCTCGGGCTACGGGCCGTACATCATCGACGCCTACAGCGGCGACACGTATCCGGGTGACGCTGGCGGAGATATCGAGCTGTGGCACACGACCTCCGTGTGGGGAGCCGGACCTTACGGTGTCTACAGCGGCAAGGAGGTTATTCCATGGGGTACTTGGTAGCGAAATCGATGCTTGCGGTTGTTCTGGCCGCGCTGCTCGCGGTCGCCTGCGATGACGACGATTCTGAGGACAGCGACGACGCCGGTGCGAATGCGGACGTGGACACGGATGCGGACACGGACACCGACACCGACACGGACACCGACACCGACACGGACGCGGACGCGGACGCGGACACCGATACCGACACCGACGCGGACACGGACGCCGACACGCTCGAGTGGGTCCCGATTCCGGGGGGTGACTACTGGATGGGGTGTGACGGAGAAGGCTGCTACTTGGGGGAACAACCGGAGCACTTGGTGACAGTCCCTTCTTTCGAGATGCTGAGAAGCGAGGTGACGATGGGGCAGTACGCGGCCTGCGTGGCCGACGGCGCGTGCGGCGAGCCGCTGCCGGACACGTACGAGCCGAACGACATGGACGAGTGGGAGGAGTACGTCACCTGGGGGGCGGAGGGGCGCGCGGATCACCCGATCAACTGCGTGAACTGGTACCAGGCGGTGGAGTTCTGCCAGTGGGCCGGGGGCCGGCTGCCGAGCGAGGCGGAGTGGGAGTACGCGGCCCGCTCGCTGGGGCAGGACCGGACGTACCCGTGGGGCGAGGCCGAGCCGACCTGCGAGCACGCGATCATGTGGGAGCACGGCGGCACCGAGTACGCCTGCGACGCGGGCACCACCTGGCCGGTCTGCAGCCGGCCGGCCGGGAACACCGAGCAGGGCCTGTGCGACATGGCCGGTAGCGTCTACGAGTGGGTCGCCGACTGCGATCACTACGGTTACGAAGGTGCTCCCGATGACGGCAGCGCCTGGGTCGAAGAGGGCTGCGGAAGAAGGATGTTGCGGGGAGGTGATTTTCAAGACTATCAGTCCGTATTCTTGCGAACCAGGGAACGTTTGAATTTCCCAGAAGAGACCTGGTGGGCGACGATCGGCTTCCGCTGTGCGCGCTCGGGGCTGTGATCTGCCTGCTTCCCTTCGTTGTCGAGCCGGTTCTCGTCCCACCTGTATCATGAGCCATGATCCACGACATCGACCAGCAGCCCAGGGTGGTCGGGCAGGGCTTCGACATGGGCTGCTACGAGAACCAGGACGTGGAGTGATCGAGATGGTTGCTCGCAGCGGATGGTTGGCGATCGTCTTGCTCGCGGCCTGCACGTCCGACCCGCCCGGACAGGCGGTCGACTCCGGGCCGGACGCGGACGCCGACGCGGACACCGACACCGACACGGACACCGACGCGGATACGGACGCGGACGCGGACACCGATACCGACACCGACACCGACACGGACGCCGACACGCTCGAGTGGGTCCCGATTCCGGGGGGTGACTACTGGATGGGGTGTGACGGAGAAGGCTGCTACTTGGGGGAACAGCCGGAGCACTTGGTGAGCGTGCCGAAAAAGTAGTTGACGCCGGGCACGGGGCGCCATCCCGAAAAAGGCCAGTCGAGCAGGCCGTTCAAAATGAAGTAGCCAGGCAATCAATCTGATGAAGAAGAGGGGCGAGACGCATTGACTACGTGGTTCGAAGGAGCTCCTTCCTGTGTCGGCAAGCGCTGGATTGGGTCCAATGTAACCGACGTGGCACGGATTCTGCCTACAGGCCTCTTGTGCGAAATATCTACGAAAACGGAAACGGACTACCCACACCAAATGGCTGGTACGCGGTCGCGACATCGGCAGATGTCACCGTCGGGACAGTCGTCCCTCGGCGTCTTGGCGGAGAGGACATCCTCCTGTTCCGATCCGATTCCGGCGAGATCGCGACCGTAGGCGCCTACTGCGCACACCTCGGCGCGCACATGGGGCACGGCGGCAAAGTTGTCGATCACACGCTGCAGTGTCCATTTCATGGTTACCGCTACAACCGCGAGGGAGCATGTGTCGCCAACGAATATGGCACTGATCCGCCTGCGCATGCGAAACTCCGGTCCTGGCCGACTCGCGAGAACGGCGGTTTCGTGCTCGTCTATTTCGGCTCCGAGGAGGAAGGCCCACCCTGGGAGGTCCCTACGCTCGATACCGATGGTTGGACCGACGCCCTCACCGCTGTGCACGATCTCGATACACACCCCCAGGAGACGACAGAGAACAGCGTCGACATCGGCCACTTCACCTGGCTGCACGGCTATGCCTCGGTGAAAGAGACCGTGGGGGCTCACACCGATGGTCCCTATCTCGGCGCGAGCTACCGCATCGAGCGCAGCGCCGGAGTATTCGGGTCCTTCGGCGGGACGATCTCGACCGAGTTCGACGTACACGTCTTTGGCCTCGGGTATTCGCTGGCGGAAGTGCACATCCCCAAGATGGGGCTTAGGCTGCGGAACTTCGTCCTCCCCGTGCCAACGGACCCGGGTCGAATCACACTCCGCCTCGGCCTCTCCGTCGCGAAGAGCAGCGAGATCGGCAAGGTGAACCCGGCGCTGCGGCTCCTCCCCAGGAAGCTCGCACTGCTTGCCATCCGGCGAATGGCCTTCCGCGGCTTTGTGCACGATGTGAATCAGGACTTCACCATCTGGCAGAACAAACGCTACCTGGAGCGCATGGCCATGAGCGAGGGAGACGGTCCCATCGGATTGTACCGGCAGTGGGCGAGGCAGTTCTACACGGAAAGAGACCCGTCGTGATGCATACCCAGACCTTTCGTCCGGCGACACGCGAAATGCGTTTCTGGGGGCGCATCCTTCGTCCGCCGGTGTTTCCCGTCAGAGACCACGTGCTCGCGCGCATCCTCCGTTTTGCCCTGGTCACCCCGCTGGCGCATTTCGCGAACCTGAGCCTCGACTTCCAGACATACCTGTACCTGGTGTTCCACCGCCACCCGGCCAGTCGCGTCGTCCATCTCCTCGCCATGCCGCTCATCGTGACGAGCCTGATCGCAGTCGTCGCGCGGCACGTCGCAGGCGACACCGCCGCTATCGTGCTCTCGGCGTTGCTCGCCGCGTGGTACCTCGTGCAATCCTTGACGAACCGCCTGGCGCTCTTCGGCGTTTTCATGGTCGTTCTCGTGGCAGCGTATCTGGCACTGGGGATCGCCTGGGCCGAGCTGGCGGCAGGTGCCGGCCTCTGGGCGGATCCGCTGGTCGGCTTCCTCGTGTTCGTGTCGGTCCAGACCTTCTCCCACGCCGCCGAGCCGGATGTCCCCCCGCGGGTCAGTGGCACCGAGGACTGGGTTCCCCTCCCACGCTTTGTATTCGGCCCGAAAGGCGCGAGACACTCCTTTCCCCGCTCTCTGGCGCGCATGGGACGTCTGGGTCTCGCCAGCCTCGCAGGCGCTTTCGACGAAATCTGGGGCAGCCCGCGGCTGTTGCCCATCGTCGTTCTGACGCTGATGTGGAAGTTCGGGTACCAGAAGGAGCGCCGCGACGAAATCGAAGCGTTGGCAGCGGCGGCCCTGACGAGCGGCAACCCCGGCATCGACCGGATTGGGATCGGGGGCGGACGCCTGGCGCCAAGCGCGGCAGAGGTGACGCCGTGATCTGGTTCAGCTGGCTCCTCCTCCCGGTATTGGCGTCCGTCGCCGGCTTCCTCTTTTGGCGCCACGGCCGTCGAAGGACACCCGCCGCCCGTTTCTTGCTGCGGGATCTCGACCCTGCCGCGATCGTCGATGCCGTCGACTCGCAGCTCGACGGCGCGCACTGGAAACTCGCGATCGGGAAGGACGGCGTGGCCGTCTACACGTCCACTGCGTTGCCCTGTCCCTTCACGGGCTTCAAGACCGTCACCGAGCACAGCGCCAGTCTCGACGATCTGACCGCCTTCCTCGGCGACGGTATCCTCGGCGCCTTCTCGCAGATGAACCGACGCTACGTGTTCGGCGAGGACATTCCGGCGCCCGGCTCTTCGAAGCTGCGGGTGGTGCGCACCGGGTTCTCGATGCCCGCCGGCATGTCGAGCCGCGAGTTTCTGCATCTTTTGCACGTCGCTTTGCGCGGACCGGAACGTCGCTTCGTTGTGTACCACTCCGTGGACGACCCCGAGCTGCCAGCCCGGCGTCCGGGTTTTGTCCGCTGCCCGGTCTACCCCTCCGGACAGCGTCTCACTCGTCTCGCCAGCGGCCGCATACGGGTCGAACACTTGATGGTCTACGATCTCGCGGGTTCTGTCTCGCCGTGGGTTCAGAACACCTTGCTTCGCCGGGGTCATGCCGCCACCTATCACGCGGAATGGCTCAGTCTCGTCGAACTCTTCGAGAAGGCCACGACATGACCGGCTATGCGCTCGCGATCGTCATCGCAATTGTCGTGATCGCCGTCGTTGCCGGACTCGCCCTGCTTGCCCGCCAGAGGCGGCAACCGAAGCTTCCCCGTATCGCCGACATCGATCCGCGGTCACTCCGAAAGCGGCTGGAGAGCGACCTGGCGCTGTCGGCTGCGTGGCCCGCGTCGCGGGAGGCCTCCGGTGTTCGGGTCTCCAGTGGCTGGTTGCCAAAGCGGCCGGTCAAAGCCTACAGGAGCGATGTTCTGCTGGATGGTTCGCTGGAAGACGTGGTGCGCTTTCTTGCCGACGATCAGGTCGCCCGCCTCGGCGAGTGGAACAGCGAGTTTAGTCGCGGGGAGATGCCTGTACTCTCCGACTCGTTACGGCACCGGAGCTGGCTGGCGCGCGTCTCTTACTCCACCCCACCGATCATGAAAGACCGGGAGTACCTCTACTACCTCTCGGCCGAGCAGGTACGGGACGACGAGGTGCTCATAGCCTACTGGTCCGTGGAAGACGACCGCGCCCCATGGCCCGGGCACCACCGGGCCGTGCTCTATCCGACCGTGCACCGCTGCACTCGAGTCGGGGCCGAACGGACGCGCGTGGAGCACATTCTCGTCAACGATCTTTGCGGGGCCATCCCGGTGACCGTGCAGAACCGCCTGTTTCGGGGCAAATTTCTCGCTGCGAATCTCCGGGATTCGCTGGCGCAGCAACGCCTGTTCCCTGTGCGCTGAAGGCACTTCCCCCCAAACGTGAGCACGGCCGCGGATGGCGTGCTTTGGCGCGAGCGACAGCGTTTTTTTCCGATGGCTTTTCGCAACGTTAGGGGTCTAAGAGGAGCTGGACAGGTGGGCGGGGGTAATTGCGCTTTTGGGGAGCTGATGCGGCGGTGTTTTGCTCTGGTTGCGGCGCGGCTCTCGGGTCTGGCCGTGCCCGAGATGAGCGGCCCGCTTGTCTGGTGGCGGCGGTCGATCTTGTCGGCGGCGGGCAGGTGCGCTGGGGGTGGCTCGATGATCCCGCTCCAGGCTCTCCGGTCGAGCTCGGGGTCGGAAGGCACGACTGTTTTGGAGCAATCCGCGCTGTAGGGTATTTTTGCCCGCCCGGAGCGAGAAAACGCTTGCGAGCCCATCGGTCGCAAAGCTATTCTGTTGGTAATCAGCCGTCCGTCCGCGGGGGATGCGGCACCAACTGACAGG
>JAWOBP010000045.1:0-4917 GCA_046484285.1 Polyangia bacterium | reverse complement strand
ACATCGCGACCGGTCAGTCCCACACCTGCGTCGTGCTGGACGGCGGCGGGGTGAAGTGCTGGGGCTCAAACCAGTTCGGCAAGCTGGGCTACCCGCTGGAGGAATACTACGAAGGTTTGTGCAGCGGACCCACGCCCGACACCTGCCCGCTGGTGGACGTGGGCGGCTCCGTGCAGAGGATCACGGCCGGGCGCTACCACTCGTGCGCTTTGCTGGAGAGCCAGGAGGTCAAGTGCTGGGGTTACGACTCTTCGGGAGGTACTCTCTGTAGCGGCGTGCTCGGCAACCCGAGCGAGGTTCCGGCCAGCGGTGTCGTCGACGATCCATCGAGCATCGGTGCCTGCGATCTCGCCGCTTCCGTTGTCGACCTCTCATCTGGACGGGAGCTCAACTCGGCGATCACGGACGCTGGCGAGGTGGTCTACTGGGGATGCTACGGTACCTGCGTGCCGGACTATCAGCCCATTTCTTCCATCGGTTTCGGGGAGCAAGTCATCCAGGCTTCCACCGGGTATCATCATCGTTGTGTTCTGCTGGAGGGTGGCGACGTCTACTGCTGGGGCTGCAACTACCTCGGCCAGCTCGGTTACGGCCACACCGACTTCGTGGCGGCCGCCCAGGTGCCCGACCAAGTCGGGCCGGTGGAGTTGGGCGAGCCTGCGGTGCAGGTCGCAGCGGGGGGATACCACAGCTGCGCGATCCTCGAAGGCGGCGACGTGGTCTGCTGGGGTTGGGGTCAATATGGTCGGCTCGGCTACGGCAACACCGAGAACGTGGGCGACGACGAGCTGCCGGTCGATGTGGGCACGGTCGACGTCGGCGGAGAGGTGGTCCAGATGTCGTTGGGCAAGACGTCGACTTGCGCAGTGCTGTCCGACGGATCATTGAAATGCTGGGGATACCGGTCGTACGAAGCCGGAGAAATTGTCGGGGACGACGAGTCTCCCGCCGACGTCGATCCGATCAACGTGGGGGGGCCCGTGACCCAGGTGAGCGCCGGCGGCTCCCACTTCTGCGCGGTGATGGCCAGCGGCACTCTCAGGTGCTGGGGAAAAAATGGTTACCAGCTCGGCTACGGCGACATCCTCGAGGACGAAGAGCACATCGGCGACGACGAGCCGCCGGCCAGCCTCTGCGAGGTGCCGGTGATGTGAGCGCACCGGCCGCTTCGATCTCGTTACAGAGTTTTCGAGTCGGGGTATCGCGATCGAGCGCTGCCCACCAGAGCCCCGGCCCGAAACGTTTTCCCCACAGCGCGGAGTGCTCCGTGTCTCGCGGCGTTGTCGGCCCGGCCCGCACGTGGTACTCATTCCAGTCTCGACTGAGCAACCGCTCTGGGAAAGAGGCCGAGATGAACCGAGACGAAGAGCCGTACGGCGACAAGGGCGAGCATCTCGATCTGGAAGACCGGCGGGAGCAGTTTCTCGAGACGTTCTTCCGCAAGGGCGCGGAGTTCACCAACGAGCTGCTGGACGAGGTGGGCAACCTCAGGGCGCGGATCGATCAGCTGACCGAGGAGAACGCCGCCTTGAGGCACCAGCTCGCCTCGGACGACGCGATCCGCGAGCTGCTGGTCAAGATCGAGGAGCTGGAGCGCGAGAAGAGCTCGCTGAGGGGCCGCGCCAAGAACGCCACCGAGGAATCGCTCGACTACAAGGAGCGCTACAGCGAGGTCGAGCGCGAGCTCGACGCGATGGCCAACCTCTACGTGGCCTCCTACCAGCTCCACTCCACGCTGCGTCCCGCCGAGGTGCTGAGCATCATCGAGCAGCTGCTGATGCAGTTCGTCGGCGCAGCGAGCTTCGCGATCTACCTGCGAACCGACACTGCGGACGCCCACGTGCTGCAACCCGCGCACACCTTCGAGTGCGAGCGCGTCCGCGGCAACGAGGTCCGCTGGGGAGAGGGCCCGATCGGCGAGGCTGCCGAGACCCAGGTCCACTCGGTGCGCGATCCGAACAAGGTCGAGGACGAGGGCTCGCCGCTGGCCTGCATCCCGATGGTGCTGGCGCAGGAGACGATCGGGGTGATCGCGGTCTACGATCTCCTGGAGCAGAAAACGGAGTTCGTCGAAATCGATTTCGAATTGTTCAGGCTGCTGGCGCTGCATTCCGCGTCGGCGATCGTCGGCGCCGGTCTGCTGTCCAGCTCCGACGGCGTCGGATGCGCGTTGGATGCGTTCCCGCGGTTGTGAGTGAAACGGAGGCTTGCCCAAAATGTCGGACTATACCTGTCTGATCGTCGAGGATTCGCCGATGATGCGCCAGCTGATCGTCTTCGCGCTGTCGCGCATCAAGAATCTGCGCGTCGTCGAGGCGGACGACGGCGTCGACGGGCTGAAGAAGCTGGCCGCGCAGAAATTCGACATCGTCATCACCGACATCAACATGCCGATCATGGACGGCCTCAAGCTGGTCAAGCGGATCCGCTCCGACGCCGTGCACCGCGACGTGCCGATCATGATCATAACCACCGAGGGAGCCGAGGAGGACCGGCAGCGGGCCCTGCAGCTCGGCGCCAACTCCTACATCACCAAACCGATCCAGGCTCCCCAGGTCATCTCCGAAGTCAAAGAGCTGCTCGAGATCAAGTAGAAGCGATTCCATGCGTGCATTGGTCATAGGCGCGGGTCAGGTTGGATCGGCGATCGTCTCCGCGCTGGACGGCGAGCGGCTGGACGTGGTCGCGATCGACGTGGACGAGGAGCGGCTCCGCGAGCTGAGGGAGGCTCACGACATCCAGACGGTCTGCGGGTCGGGCTCCAACCCGCGGGTGCTGGCCGAGGCCGGCGTGGCCACGGCCGAGATGATCGTTGCGGTCACCGACTCGGACGAGGTCAACATGGTGGCCTGCGGGACGGCGGGACTGTACGCTCCGCACGCGATCAAGGTCGCCCGCATCCGCGAGGTCGCGCTGCTCGAGGACCCGGAGGTGCTGGGCGAGCGGGGCTTCCACGTCGACTACGCGATCAACCCGGAGATGGTCACGGCGCAACGGCTGGCGGACGTGATCGACGTGCCGATCGCCACCGACGTGGCCGAATGCGGAAGGGGAATTCTGCTGACCGGGATGCGCCTTCCTCCCGACACACCGCTGTCCGGCAAGACCTTTGCCGAGCTGCGAGCCGGCGCCCCGGATCTGCGAATGCTGGTCATCCACAGGATCCGCGACGGGAAGAGCAGCGTGCCGCGCGGCAGCGACGACCTGAGCGCGGGCGACACCTGTTACGTCGTCTGCCGGCCGGACGATCTGCCACGCGTGGCCGAGCTGTTCCATCTCAGCTGGCGACCGGCGCGGCGGATCACGATCGCCGGCGGCGGCGGCGGGGTGGGCGAGCTGCTGGCGCGTCGCCTGGAGTCGATCGGCCGCTACCAGATCAAGCTGATCGAGTCGGACCCGGAGCGCGCGGCGCGGCTGGCCGAGAACCTGGACCGCACGCTGGTGCTGCGCGGCAGCCCCACCGAGGAGTCGTTGCTGCTCGAGGAGAACATCGGCGACTGCGACGTCTTCGTCGCGGCCCACTCCGACGAGGAGGCCAACGTGATGTCGGCGCTGAACGCCAAGCGGCTGGGCGCCCGTCGCGTGATAGCGCTGATCGACAAGACCTCCTACATACCGATCATCGAGGCTGCGGGAGTGGACTCCGTGATCTCGCCGCGGGCCCTTGCGATCGGAACGATCGTGCACCACGTGCGCAAGGGCAAGGTCAAGGCGGTGATAACCTACGGGTTGGCCGGCCAGGCCGAGGCGATAGAGTTCGAGGCGCTGGAGACCGCCCCGTCGATGGGCAAGCCGCTCAAGGACATCCGCTTTCCCGAGGGAGCGATCGTGGGAGTGCTGACGCGGGGCGAGGAGGTGATCATCCCCGGAGGCGACGACATGATCCTGCCCGGAGACGACGTGTTCGTCTTCGCCCACAAAAGCGCGATCCCCAAGCTGGAGAAGCTGATGTCGGTCGGCCTGGAGTTTTTCTGAGCTTCGGGCTCAGACTCGTCGGGGAAGACGGAAGACTGCGCTCGATCCCTTGGCGGCAGATAACCGCTCGGGCGGTGGATGGCAAGCTAGTGCCTCGTCAACCCGACGATTTCGGGTACGGGGCGAGAGATCATCGGCGAGGCCAAGGAACGACGACGAAGGACTGGCAGCGCCAATTCGAGGAGGAGTGACGCAGGGATCGTCGATGAGGGCCGGCCCGACCCGAGATTGTGGGGTTGACGAGGCACTAGTAGCACGTCCACTCTTCAAGATCGGGTGAAAGCGGCCCCTGCCTGCGTATCCCGGCGTCGGCCACCAAGGCCCGGGTATCAGACACCAAGAACAAACAGCGGCGGTGTTCGCCGGCCGAAGCACTTTCGGCCGGGCTGCCTCAAGCTCGGGTGTCAGACACCAAGAACAAACAGCGGCGGTGTTCGCCGGCCGAAGCACTTTCGGCCGGGCTGCCGCCTGACATTTCGGCTGTCCGCGCTCGAAAGCGGTCGCCGGCGGCCGATTCTCGCCCCGGGCTCGCGCGCCTGGGCACCGAAGGGGGAACCGGTCGGTCCCAGAAGCTCCAGGTGCGGGCGACCTCCAGGATATCGACGTCAGCCATATTGTCGAGTACATTCGACACTGAGCGCGGAGCTCGAGGGATTTTTCAGCCCCCGGAGGACTTGAGCAGCTCGTAGACGAGGAAGGCGGGCCAGACCAGGGCCTTGAGCACTCCGATCACACCCGTCCAGAAGCTGGTCGCCGTGGTCAGGTAGTAGACCAGCGCGCCGATCAGGCCGAGCCCGTAGATGGCGCCCGACTGGGCGTGGTGGTGGTAGACGCGCGGCTGCTTTTCTCTCGAGTCGCTCATTGCTCGTCAGTTCGAAATCTGCTCTCACACCGCCGAGGTGTCAAGCGGCCTTGCCGTGAAAACGCCGGGCGTGATCGCGG
>JAWOBP010000010.1:0-12101 GCA_046484285.1 Polyangia bacterium | reverse complement strand
CGGCGCACCCGGTCGGCGATCAGGATGCTCCCCTCGTCGGTCACCTCGAACCAGTCGGGACCGAGCGCCTCGTGCTCGTTTCCGGCCGGCACGAAGGCCGGCGACCCCTCGTCCTCGCCGTAGGGGATCGCCAGCGACCAGGTCCGGACCAGCCGCCCGGCGGCGGGTCCGTCCTCGCTCCGCAGCCGCTGGTCAGCCGGCCGGGACGCGGCGCAGCGGGTCAGCTGCGGGTACAGGGCGAGACCCGCCAGCATGATAGTGATCGTGGCCAAGCGCTTCACCACGCCCTCCTTTACAATATCGATTTCTAACCGGCCATGACGTCGGCTCGAAATCGTATGATTTCGCCTGCCGATGCGACTCGGCGCCTCTCAGACAACACTACAGCGCGGATGGCTCGTTCAAAGCACACGGAGCAGCCCGCGCAACGGTCCCCGGCGTCCGTCCGGCGGGACAGCGCCGCAGCCTGCCTGTCCCCCGCCGCTGCCGCCGCTCGTCGAATCCGCGTTCGTATCCGCGTCCGCGTCGGCATCGATATCTGCGTCCGCGTCGGTGTCGGTGTCGGCGTCCGCCGCGGGCGGGACCGACCACAGCTCGGTGTAGACCCTGCGGCTCAGCCCGCCGGACGTCACGAAGTAGAGCCTGTTCCACTCGCCGCTGCCCGGCTCGCCCTGGAATGCGGCCTCGTCCCAGGTCAACGTCACGCCGGTCGGCTCTCCGGCGGCGACCTGACCCTGCAGCGGCTCGATCGAGAGCCACTCCAGCGGCCAGCGGCTCTCGACCTTGTAGCCGACCGGTCCCTCGCCGCGGCACAGCTCGAGCTCCAGCTGCCTGACCTCGGTCTGGCCGCTGCCGCTGGTCAGCTCCACGATCTGCTCGGCGTCGCCCTCGCCCAGGCAGATCCAGTTTTCGATAGTCGAGGCGTCGACCTCCAGCACCGTGGCCTGGGTGCCGAACTGGGTCGCGCCGCCGCGCACGATCTCGAAGTAGCCGTCCTGACCCCAGCCCTCGCCCCAGCTGTTCTTCACGATCCAGCTCGGCGGCAGGTCGTCGTCGGCGTGGTCGTCCCAGCCGACGATCAGAACCGTGTGCCAGCCGGAGATCAGCTCGGAGGGAGTGGGCGTGCCGTCGTAGACGCCGCCGGTGTAGTAGGAGAAGTCCTCGGGCACCACGAAGCTGGCGATCACCGGTCCGGCGACCAGCGCGGCCCTGATCTCGGCCTCGTCGGCGATGTCGAGCATCGTATCCACCGAGGGCAGCCAGCCGCCGCTCACGATCGAAAAGGAGCGTTCCTCCACCGCTGCGCAGGCATCTCCGCAGCTTCCGTTGACGGCTTGGTAGGGATGACAGCTCTCGTCGGGAACTCCCTCGGTGAGGGTGGGGATCAGGATCTGCGTGTCCCAGGTCCCGGTCTGGCAGGTGGAGGACGCGGTGCAGGAAAGCAGGTTCTGCTCGGCCAGGTCCAGCCGCAGCTCGGGCGTGCCGGCCGAGACGTTGGCGCGGGCCTCGACGCAGGCCACCGAGGCGAAGACCGCGCAGGAGCCGCAGGAGCCCTGGTCCTTGACCGAGGTGACCCAGCTCTCCCCGTCCACGTCGGCCCAGCTCCAGCGCGTCGCCTCGGGTTCGACGACCGGCGAGTCGGGGTGCACGTCGTACGAAGTGGGACTCTCCGGCCAGTCGGCGAGCTCGGAGAGGTCGTCCAGCCGGCCCAGGGTCGCGCGCCACTGCTCGAGCGGCATCCGCGAAACCGACGTCTCGCCCGCGGTCCAGTGCAGGCCCTCGCGCTCGATGCGCGCTCGCACCTCGTCGAGACTCTCGCGGGCCTCGACCGGGACACCGAAAAGCGCACCGCAAACAAACGCCGCCGCCGAGAGTATCGGCGCGGGGGAGGTCATCGAACGGGTTTTTCCTCTCATCTCCCCTACAGTCTACCATGTTCCCACCGCTTTTTTTCATCAACGCCGAGTGGGAACTTCGACTAACATGTAGCATGTAAGACGAGTTTCGAGGGAGGATCTAAATGAAAATGAAACGCTGGATGCTTGCATGGGCGATCTGCGCCTCATGCTGCGCCTGTACCCCGGCGGGCGACGGAGGCGACGACGGAACGGCCGGCGGCGACGCCGACTCCGACTCCGACTCCGACTCCGATGCGGACGGGGACTCCGACATCGATGATCAGGACGGAGACGGGTTCACAATCGAGCAGGGCGACTGCGACGACTACGAGCCTTTCGTCAATCCCTGGGCGATCGAGGACCTCGGCGAGGACGGCGAGGGCGACGGGGTGGACAACGACTGCGACGGCGAGACCGACGAGCACGAGCCCGAGTGCGACTGCACCGATCTGGGAGCGACAGAGCAGGATCTGGCCCGGGCCCTGCATTTCTGCGACGAGCGGTTCATCCTTTCGGTGAGCAAGGACATGACCAGCACGGACGGAGAGGTGGCGTTCGACACTCTCTACGACCAGGGGACCAACGACTGCATTCACGCCCAGCACGGCTGCGAGATGGCGGCGCTTTCCACCGGACCGATCGGGCAGGCGAATCCCAACAACGCCACCGGAATGGGAGGGATGGCGGAGGAATCGATCGATCCCCTCCCGGAGTACCAGGGCGACCAGCCGACCAGCTCGACGGTGCAGTCGTGCTGCGACCGGAGCCAGCTGCGCCTGGCCCTGCGCGCGCCGACCAACGCCCAGGGGTTCTCGTTCGATTTCCTGTTCGCCTCGGCGGAGTACGACGAGTGGATCAACATGGGGTTCAACGATACCTTCTACGCTATCATGGAGCATCCCGGTCTCAATGGAGGAGCCACCACCAACATCGCGTTCGACGACAACGACAACGAGATAGAGGTGGACACCAACTTCTTCGAAAACGAGCTGTACCCCTGCGACGAGTCCGGCTCGGGCTGGGAACCGTCCATCGCCGGCGTCTCGGGATCGACCGGCTGGCTGCGTACCAGCTGGCCCGTGGAGCCCGGCAGCGAGTTCGCGTTGACCTTCTCAATCCACGACGAAGGCGACTGCATCTACGACTCGATAGTCTTCATCGACGGCTTCACCTGGCACACGAACGAGGTCGACCCGGGCACCGACCCGATTGTGGAATAGAAGCCTGCCGGAGGCGAGCGAAACCGGGACGACACGATTGACCGATTGGGGACAGTGTGGTAAATACTGCTTCCTTGGTAGCAGTCTCTTTTCAGAAAGAAAGAGACATCTCCGAAGTAACGCAGGACGAAGCGACAACGGCGATTCCATGGCGGACACCAGCTTTCAGATCGGAGACAAGGCGGTGTATCCCGCCCACGGCGTGGGCGAGGTATCCGACATCCAGCAGCGCTCGTTGGGGGGCAAGGAACGGGCGTTCTACATTCTGAAGATCATCGAAAACGGAATGAAGATCATGGTGCCGGTGGAGACCGCCTCCCAGGCCGGTCTGCGTCCGCTGATCAACCGCAAGGACGCCAAGCGCGTGCTGACCATCCTCGAGTCCGACGAGGTGGCGGTCAAGACGCAGCCCTGGAACCGCCGCTACCGCGAGTACATGGAGATGCTCAAGAGCGGCTCGCCCTTCGAGGTGGCCAAGGTGCTACGCGACCTGTACCGCCTCAAGACGGACAAGGACCTGTCCTTCGGCGAGCGCCGCCTGCTCGACACGGCCCGCTCCCTGCTGGTCACCGAGCTGGCGCTGGCGACCAGGAGCAGCGAAAAGAAGATCGAAAAGGACATTCAGGCGATCTTCGACTGACTCCCCAATAGCCCCGCTGAAAACCACGCGATGTTGGGGTGTAAGCAGCGGGCTCAACCCGCCGGATCGATGCTCTCCAGGTCGTTCATGTAAGGTCTGAGCACATCGGGGACGATGATCGACCCGTTCTCGCGCTGAAAGCTCTCCACCAGCGCGATCAACAGCCGCGGCAGGGCCAGGCCGGAGCCGTTGAGCGTGTGCGCGAAGCGATTCTTGCCGTCCTCGTCCTTGAAGCGGATCCGGGCCCGGCGCGACTGGAAGTCGCCGAACAGGCTGCAGCTCGAGACCTCGAGCCACTCCCCGCAGCCCGGCGCCCAGACCTCGAGATCGAACTTCCTGCAAGCCACGAAGGAGAGATCTCCGGTGCACATCTCGACCACGCGGTGGTGCAGACCCAACCTCTCCAGCACGGCTCGCGCGTGGCCCAGCAGCTCGACCAGCGCCTCGCGGCCGCGCTCCGGGCGAACCAGCTGCACCAGCTCCACCTTGTCGAACTGGTGCCCGCGCTTGATCCCGCGCGTGTCCTTGCCGTGGCTCATCTTCTCGCGCCGAAAGCACGGCGAGTAGGCCGCGTAGCGAATCGGCAGCTGGCCGCCGTCCAGCACCTCGTCGCCGTGGAAATTGGTCACCGAGACCTCGGCGGTGGGCACCAGCCAGAGATCCTCCTCGGCGTCGCGGTAGAGGTTGTCCCCGAACTTGGGCAGGTTTCCGGTCCCGACCAGACTCTGCGAGCGGACCAGCGCCGGCGGGTAGAGCTCCTCGTAGCCGTGCTCCCCGACGTGGAGGTCGAGCATCCAGGTGATCAGCGCGCGCTGCAGCCGCGCTCCCGCTCCGCGCAGAAAGTAGAAGCGGGTGCCCGACGTCTTCTGGCCGCGCTCGAAATCGATGATTCCCAGCCGGGTCATCAGATCCCAGTGCGGCAAGGGCTCGAAGTCGAAGCTCGGCTCGGCGCCGTGCACCGACTGCACCGCGTTGGCAGACTCGCCGGCTCCGACCGGCACCTCTGGCAGCGGGACGTTTGGAATCCGCAGCATCACCTGCTCGAGCTCGGATTCGATCTCGGGGCGGGCCGCCTGGCTCTCCTTGAGCGTCCGCTTGACCTCGGAGACCGCCTCGATCAGCTGCTCGCGCCTGGCGGGATCCTGCTGGCGCCCGATCTCCTTCGATCTGGCGTTGAGCTCGGCCCGCAACCGATCTCCCTCGCGCTGCAGCTCGCGCCTGCGTTCGTCGAGACGCAGAACCTCGTCGATCAGCGCAAGGTCGGCCCCCACGTCGTCCAGACCACGCCGCACGGCCTCCGTCTCGTTGCGGATGCGTTGAATGTCCAGCATTTGTTCGAAGCTACTCCTCGAGGAGCTCGGCGAGCTTCTCCCGGATGATGGTCTCCGCCAGATCGGGCACGACCTCCCACACCACCTGCTCGACGACGTCGGAGGTCAGCTTGCTTATCGCCTCGGCCTGCTCCGCAGTCAAACCTTCCACTTTGGACACGACCGCCTCGGCCGCACTCGAAGCGGCGCGAGAAGCTCGGTCCTCCGCTGCGGGCGCGGCCGGCTCGGGAGCCGGAGAGGGCTCGCCGGGCGCCGCGGGCTCCTCCTCGATTCCGATCGCATCATCCGACTTCTCGGGCTCGAGCGCGCCGCCCTTGTCGTCCATCTGGGCCAGCTCGGCCAGCGTTCCGACCTGGATCGCGTCCTTGGGCTCCTCGCTTTCCTCGATCTCGATCGGCTTGACCTCGGGAGGAGCCGCCGGCTTCGGCGTCGCGGGCCGAGCGAACTCCATCGTGTCCTTGGAGCGCGATCCCGCGGGCGGAGCGCCTTCCCCCGCGCCCATCTTCGACGCCGCCGGCGGCGTCGACAAAGGCGGGGGCGGAGGCTTCGGAGAGACCGGCCGCTGCGGCGCGCTCGGCGGCTTGGGCGCCACGGCGGCCGGCCGCGGCTCGGGGGCGGGCGGCTTGGGCAACGGTGCGACCTGTGGAGCCGGGGCCGCCGCGGCCAGCTCGTCCACCTTCTCGATCAGCTTGCCGGTGTCGAACGGCTTTTTCATCTGCTCGGTGGCGCCCACCTCGCGTCCGCGGTTCTCGTCGTACGGGTTGGAGACGCCGCTGAGCAGCAGCACCGGTGTCTCGGCCAGCGCCTCGTCGCCGCGAACCGCCTTGCAGACGTCGTAGCCGCTGACGCCGGCCATGCCCACGTCGGCGATGATCACGTGCGGGCGCAGCTCCCGCGCCTTCGCAATCGCGGCCTGACCGGACGGCACCGCCACGACATCCACGGGCTCGGCAGCGAACGTCTTTTCCATGATCGTTCGCATGGTGGCACTGTCATCGGCGTACAGGATCGTCTTGTTGGCCACGTTCTCCTCCATGCGCTGGCTCGTACATTTCGAAAACGACTGATAAATCCTAAACGCAACGGCAAGCATAGGTCAAGAAAGCCAATTCAGGAGCGAATCAACCGGCCGCTTGCGCGATCTTGTTTTTGGAAAGCACGAACAACGAGAGTATCGGTAGCACGGCGAAAAAAACCGCATTGGATATCGCCCCGACCAGACCCAGGCCCGAGAGCGAGCCGAGCATCTTCACGGGGACTCCGGAGGTGACGGCTTCGAAACCGTCGCCGGCGATCTCGTCGCCGAGCGCGAGCGCCGCGCGATCCAGCGCCGGCAGCACCACCCAGGCGTCCACCATCACGTCGGCGACCAGGAAACAGAGCCCGACCGCGGCCCAGACCAGCGCCAGCGTGATCCCCCAGCGCCGGCGGCGCAGCAGCCCGATCCCCGCTATCGCCGCTGCCAGCGAGAGGCCCGCCAGCGCGAGCAGCATCCCGCCCTTGACCTCGAGCACGACGCCGAGATCCGCGACCAGAGATCGAAAGGCCCCTTCGTTGCCCGAGGCGGCCAGCTCGCCCGCCGCGCCGAGCGCAGCGTCCGCGACCAGGGCCAGCGCTCCGGCAGCTCCGGCCAGCAGCAGCATCGAGGCTCCGCAAACGAGCATCAGCGCGCCGAAGACGCGGATCAGCCCGCGGCCGGAGGAACGCTCTGCCGATCGCGGGGCGTCCCTCTCCTCTGCCGCGCTCCTCCGCCTATCGATCTCGCTCATCCGCTCCTCCGCTCGGATACATTGAAGCACAAAAAGTAGGCATGCCCAACGAATCTGTTCTAAAATGCCATTTCGAGTGAACCCGGGAGGCTGTCGATGGGCGATCCCCTCTTCGAGAAATACGGTCGCAGCGCCGCAGCCGGCGAGGTGCTGTTCAGCGCCGGGGAGAAGGGCGTGGAGATGTACGTGGTGCGCTCGGGCGCGGTGCGCGTCACGGTCGCTTCTCGCGGCGTGGAGAAGACGCTGGCCGTGCTGGGTCCCGGCGAGTTCGTCGGCGAGATGTCGATCCTGACCGACCAACCCCGCTCGGCCACGGCCGTGGTCGAGGAGGACGCCGAGCTGCTGGTCGTCGGAGTGCGCGTGCTCGAGGAGATGATCGTGCACAACACCGAGATCGCGTTGCGCCTGATCCGCAAGCTGGCCCGGCGGCTCGAGTCGGCCGACGCACTGATCCGGGTGCTGCTCTACCGCGATCCCAAAGAGCGCGTGATCGAGAACCTCCAGCGGCTGGCTGCAATCCACCGCGCCGGAGAAGACGGCCGCGAGGTGCGGATCGAGGCCGACGTGGACAGCTTCGCCGAGCAGGTCGGCCTCGAGAGCGAAGAGGTGCAGGACGTGATGGGCCGCCTGGTGGGCGCCGGTTTCATCAAGCTCGACGAGGGCGACTGGGTGATCACCCGGGTCGACGATATCGACGACTTCCTCGGATTCCTCAAGCTCAAGGAACAGTACCGCTGAGGCGATCGACTCCGCCGCTGGCCGAGCTGCTGGAACGGGTCTACGCGCTCGCTCCCCGCGGGATTCGCCTCGGTCTCGATCGCGTCCGCCGCGCCGCCGCCGAGCTGGGAGATCCGCAGAGGCGCCCGCCCCTGGCGGTGCGCATCGCGGGCACCAACGGCAAGGGCGCCGTGGCCTGCGTGCTGGAGGCCGCGGCCCGCCGCGCCGGGCTGCGCACCGGGCTGTTCACCTCGCCCCACCTGCACCGCTTCTCCGAGCGGATTCTCATCGACGGTCGACAGCTCCCGGACGATCGCCTGGCCCGCTACCTGGGTCGCGCGCTGCGCGCGGTCCCGCGGGATCGCGGCTCGTCGCTGACCTTCTTCGAGGTCGCGACGCTGGCCGCGTTCGAGGCGTTCGCCGCCGAGCGGGTCGAGCTCGCCGTGTTGGAGGTGGGGCTGGGAGGCAGGCTCGACGCTACCGCAATCGCCCCGGTCGACGCCGCGGCCGTGGTCTCGGTCGGTCTCGATCACACGGAGCTGCTCGGCTCGACGCTGGGCGCCGTGGCGCGCGAGAAGGCGGGAGCCGCCCAGCCCGGAGCACCGCTGGTCGCCGGGCCGCTGGCACCCGAGGCTCGCCGGGAGGTCGCGCGGGCCGCCGCAGCGGTCGGCTCGCCGCTCTCGATCTGCGGGCGGGATTTCCACGTCGACTCCGAGCCGCGCGCACCCTGGCCCGGCCGTCACCAGCGGGAGAACCTGGCGGTCGCCCGGCAGCTCTGGGAGTTGCTGGCCCGCGACGATCCCCGCTTTACCAGCGCCGCCTTCGACGGAGCTCTCGAGGATATCGTCCGGCCGGGTCGCTACGAGACGATCGTGGCCGAGCGGCGCTACCTGCTGGACGGCGCGCACAACCTCGAAGCGGTGCGCGGGCTGATCGACGCGATCGAGGAACGCGGCGATCGCTTCGAGGCGCTGCTCTTCGGCGCGCTGAAGGGCAAGCCCGCCGAGGCGATGCTCGATCTGCTGCTGCCGCGAGTGCGCCGGGCAGTGCTCGCTCCACCGCCGGTGTCCCGCGCGCTCGATCCCGCCGAGCTGGCCTCCCGCCGCGGCCTTCAGCGCGCGGCCAGCGTGAAGCGGGCGCTGGAGCTGCTGCCCCCCGGGCCGGCGCTGGTGACCGGCTCGTTGTTCACCGTCGCCGAAGCGCGCCGCATCCTGCTGGGCGAAAGGGTCGATCCGCCGATCGCGATGTGAAAATGCGCCGTCGCCTCGTCGAAAACTGATCAGCGCGAGTTGGGCTTGCGCTCCACCTCGATCTGCACCGCGACCCGCTCCCCGTCGCGCAGCACGTCGAGCGAAACGCTGTTGCCCACGCCGGCGGTGTTGGTCATCCAGACCAGCTCCTCGACGTTATGGATCGGGGCGCGGTCGAAGCGCAGGATCACGTCTCCGGGCCGCAGCCCGTCGCCGGCAGCCGCCGGGCCGCCTTCGTAGACGCGCGTGACCATCACCCCGAACTCCACGTCCAGCTCGTCCCGCAGCGCCTGGGACAGCTCACGGATGCCGACTCCGATCCAGGCCGGCACCACGCGCCCGCTGCGCTTGAGCTGCGGCAGGATGTGCTGGATCATCCCGATCGGAACGGCGAAGCCGATCCCCTGCCCGGCCGCGGCGATCGCGGTGTTGATCCCCACCACCTGGCCGTCCACGTTGACCAGCGGTCCGCCCGAGTTGCCCGGGTTGATCGAGGCGTCGGTCTGGATGAAGTTCTGGTAGCCGCGCTGCCGCATGCCCATGTCGCGGTAGTCGCGGCCAAGGGCGCTGACGATGCCCGCGGTGACCGTGTGCGAGAGGCCGAACGGGTTGCCGATCGCCACCACCCACTCCCCCACCTTCAGAGCGCCGGAGTCCCCCAGCTCGGCCGGGGTCAGATCGCGCTCGTTGAGGTGCAGAAGCGCGATGTCGATCCCCGGCTCGGCCCCGACCGGCATCGCCGGGACCTCCCGGCCGTCCTCGAGCTGCACCAGGATCTCCTGGGCGCCGCGCACCACGTGGTAGTTGGTCAGGACGTAGCCCTGGCCGTCGATGATCACTCCCGAACCCAGCGATCGCTGGATGCGGTCGCGGTGCGGCAGGCCGAACAGGTCGCCGAAGCCCGGCAGCCCCCGCAGCGGGCTTTCCCGCACGAGCTGCGCGGTGAAGACGTTGACCACCGCCGGCTTGACCTTCCTGGCCACGCCGACGAACGAGCCCGGCACGCTGGGGTGTACGACCTTGACCCGCTGTGCGGACCGACTCCGCGCGGAGGCGGCAGGCTCGGACGACCGCGCCGGGCGAGGGGACTCCTCCACCGGTCGACACGCGGCCAGCAGCAGCGCGACGACGAGGGCGCTACTCGCCCTGATCAGCGTCGGAGCGGCCTCGTTGCGACGCACTGACGTACTCCATGCGCATCTTGTACAGAACCTCGCCGAGCAGGCGCTCCTCCTCGCCGGTCAGGTTGCCCCTGGTCTTCTCCTGGAGCAGGGCGAGGATGTCGATCGTCTGCTTGGCCATCGGAAGGTTGAGGCCGGGCTCGCTGAGCTCGGGATGCGGCGCCAGGCCCAGGTGCACCGCCGCGTTGGAGCTCAAGGAGAGGACGAAAGTGGTGAAATCGATCGGAAAGTCGTCGCCGGGCTCGCCGCCGCCCCTGCGTTCGCCGTCCGACTCACTCATCTTCGTCCGCCTTCTTCTCCTCGGCCAACTTCACCGGCTCGTACTCGCCCTCGAGGTCGGGCGCCTGCTTGAGGTAGTCGCGGTACGCCTTCATCGAGAGAACGCCCTCGTCCAGGTTGCGCCTGACGACGCGCTTATCGAACAACCATTCGCGTGGATCCATGAAGATCGCCTCCCTTCGAGCCGTGCAAAATATAGATTCGAGCCCACAACTGTCAAGCCCGCGATTTCGACAGCTTCGATCGCGGCTGCTGGTCGAGGTCGTGGATCATGGCGCATGATACAGGCGGGACGAGATCCGGCTCGACAACGAAGGGAAGCAGGCAGATCACAGCCCCGAGCGCGCGCAGCGGAAGCCGATCGTCGCCCACCAGGTCTCTTCTGGGAAATTCAAACGTTCCCTGGTTCGCAAGAATACGGACTGATCGTCTTGAAAATCACCTCCCCGCAACATCCTTCTTCCGCAGCCCTCTTCGACCCAGGCGCTGCCGTCATCGGGAGCACCTTCGTAACCGTAGTGATCGCAGTCGGCGACCCACTCGTAGACGCTCCCGGCCATGTCGCACAGGCCCTGCTCGGTGTTCCCGGCCGGCCGGCTGCAGACCGGCCAGGTGGTGCCCGCGTCGCAGGCGTACTCGGTGCCGCCGTGCTCCCACATGATCGCGTACTCGCAGGTCGGCTCGGCCTCGCCCCACGGGTACGTCCGGTCCTGCCCCAGCGAGC
The DNA here is from genome assembly GCA_046484285.1 of Polyangia bacterium. Classification (GTDB taxonomy): domain Bacteria; phylum Myxococcota_A; class Polyangia; order JAAYKL01; family JAAYKL01; genus CAZHCG01. The sequence continues at coordinate 1,092 of JAWOBP010000010.1, read as the reverse complement.
GGGCCGCGTACTCCCACTCCGCCTCGCTCGGCAGCCGCCCCCCGGCCCACTGGCAGAACTCCACCGCCTGGTACCAGTTCACGCAGTTGATCGGGTGATCCGCGCGCCCCTCCGCCCCCCAGGTGACGTACTCCTCCCAATCCTCCATCTCCGGAGGATCGTCAGTGTCCGGCAGCGGCTCGCCGCACGCGCCGTCGGCCACGCAGGCCGCGTACTGCCCCATCGTCACCTCGCTTCTCAGCATCTCGAAAGAGGGGACTGTCACCTCGTGATAGGGGTACTCGTCAGACGACTCGACAGCCCCCTCTGTTCCCATCCAGAACACACCCCCCGGAATCGGGACCCACTCGAGCGTGTCGGCGTCCGTGTCCACGTCGGTATCGGTATCGGTGTCCGCGTCCGCGTCCGCGTCCGTGTCCGCGTCGGTGTCCGTGTCGGTGTCGGTGTCCGCGTCGGCGTCCGCGTCCGGTCCGGAGTCGACCGCCTGTCCGGGCGGGTCGGACGTGCAGGCCGCGAGCAAGACGATCGCCAACCACCCGCTGCGAGCACTCATCTGATTCCGGCTACTTTCCAGAGCGGGCGCAACGAAAACCACCAACTACACTCCAAGACAACTCCCATGCAGAACCGCGCTCAGTCGTTCGAAAACGAACGTCTTGATACTCGGCAAGATGACCCCCGCGTGCCATTCTCTTGATTTCCGAAGTGCAATCGGATTCCCAGGCGCTGCCGTCATCGGGAGCACCTTCGTAACCGTAGTGATCGCAGTCGGCGACCCACTCGTAGACGCTCCCGGCCATGTCGCACAGGCCCTGCTCGGTGTTCCCGGCCGGCCGGCTGCAGACCGGCCAGGTGGTGCCCGCGTCGCAGGCGTACTCGGTGCCGCCGTGCTCCCACATGATCGCGTGCTCACAGGTCGGCTCGGCCTCGCCCCACGGGTACGTCCGGTCCTGCCCCAGCGAGCGGGCCGCGTACTCCCACTCCGCCTCGCTCGGCAGCCGGCCCCCGGCCCACTGGCAGAACTCCACCGCCTGGTACCAGTTCACGCAGTTGATCGGGTGATCCGCGCGCCCCTCCGCCCCCCAGGTGACG
>JAWOBP010000201.1:0-38222 GCA_046484285.1 Polyangia bacterium | reverse complement strand
GCTCTACCCGATCTTGGAGGCCTGACGTGCTACTAGTGCCTCGTCAACCCGACGATTTCGGGTACGGGGCGAGAGATCATCGGCGAGGCCAAGGAACGACGACGAAGGACTGGCGGTGCCAATTCGAGGAGGAGTGACGCAGGGATCGGGGGCAGGGGCCGCTCTCACCCGAACGGGAGAGGTTGACGAGGAACTAGAGGCTACTCGCAGGCGCCCTTGGGGGCGGGGCGGCCTCCGGGGCCGCGGGGCGGACCGGAGAGGGCCTTGTCGCAGCCGTCCAAGTCCGGGTTGTGCTCGCAGATCGCTTTTTGCACGTGCGCCGGCGCGATTCCTCGCGCCTGGTGCTTGTTGTTGACCAGCCAGGTCGGGCTGGCGCTGAATCCGAGCTGCTCGGCCAGCTCGATGTTCTCCGCCAGCAGCTTCTCGCCTTCGGGACCCTCGGAGCACTGGGCGATCACCTTCTCGGAGATGCCGTCCTTGGCGCAGGACTGCCAGTCCGACGACTTGATGTTGTCGTTGCGGCACCAGATATAGTCCATGTACTTGTGGTCCTTGGGGTAGTGCTCGATCGCGCACAGCTCGCGAATGTTCTCATCCACCTCGGGCTGGCCGTGCAGCGAGTTGAACCCGTCGTCGGTCTTCTTGGCGATGTAGTTCACGTTGAAGTCGATGTCTTCGCCGAAGGCGCCGAAGACTTCTTCCATCGCGTCGAGTGCCATCGTTCCGTACGGGCACTGGCTCATCACGAAAACGTCGATCCGGCCGGGCTGCTCCTCGCGGCAGACCAGCGAGCCCTCGCAGGTGGGGTCGTCGCAGTCGATCTCGCCGTTGCCGGTGTCGTCCTTCTCGTTGTCGCAGATCTCGGCTTCGGGATCGAACTCGGCCTTGACGCGCAGCGACTTGTACTTGCCCGCGGGCGTCAGCCAGCGCGCCATGTGCTTGGAGCCCTCTTCGTCTTTCTCGATTGATTCATCGAAGAGAAAGGCCGGAAGGGCGTCGAGCTCGGCTTCCTCGTAGATCTCCTTGGCCCGCGGCTCCTTCCAGTCCAGCACCTCTGGCTTCAGGCCCGAAAAGACGCGCTCGAGGCTCTTGATCACGCGTTCGGGCTCGCAGTCCTCGCCGCAGCGCTCGTCGGTCAGCGCGATGACCTTGACCTCGGCCGGCTCGGGAATGTTCTTGCAGGCCTCGGGGAGGTCTTTCCCCTCGATTTTGTCGCAGATCGCCCGCAGGAAGCTCCCCGTGCTCCGCCCGCCGCGGTAGTCCTCGCCGGCCAGCTTGATCGTGGGGCTGCCCTTGGCACCGGCCTTTTCGGCGCGCTCGAAGCTCTCGGCCAGCAGCTTCTGTCCCTGCTCGCCCCCGGTGCATTTCTTCAGCGCCTCGGGGTCGATCCCCACCTCCTTTGCGCACTCGGAGATGTTGTCCGGGATCTTGCGGTAGTCCTCGCTGGTGCAGATCAAGAAGTCGTAGTGCTTGTCGGGGGCGATCTCCTCGGCGCACAGCTGCGCGATGTTTCCCTCGACCTCCTTCTCGCCGTGCATGCTCGTCAGCTCGCCGCCCGGACCTTTTTTGCCGATGTAGTCGATGCGCAGGTCGAGCGCGTCTCCCAGCTCCTCGGCTGCCGGAACGAACGCCTCGAGCGTGCGGGCCCCGTGGGGACACATGGACATCACGTACAGCTCGGCGCCGATGAGCGCTCCGCTCGCTTTTTCGTCGCCGGCCTTGGCGCTCTTCTCGCCGCCGTCCTCTCCCTTGCATCCCGCAACGGCGATGGCCGCCGCCAGCGCAATGGCGAGAACGCGGATTGGTTTTTCGAAACTCATCTGTGTGCTCCTTCCCAGTCGGTCGTCGTAATCCGCCCGACCGCGCCTTTCAAAAAACTGCTCGCCTCCGCTGGAAACGAACGGAGAGTGAGAGAGTCTAGCACGCTGAAAGAAAGCTTGAAGCCCGCCCTTTGCAAAAAGTGTCGGTATCCTTTGATCGGGTTCGTCCCACCTGTTCAGGAGTTGGCTTCGTAGGCCGCTTGCAGCCAGTTGGCCAGCTCGTCGTCGACGCAGCGCGGGGAGTCGAGCGCCACGGTGTGCGTGATCCGGTCGCCGCCCACGAAGCGGACCGATGGCACGAGTCGCTCGTTGGCCGGAGCTTCGGGAAGGACCAGCCCCAGCTCGACTCGGTCCTCCTCGGAGGGACGGACCGAGGCGAACAGGCGGCGTCTGACCAGGGACACGTGGGCCCGCGCCGGCCTGACCGCGACGTCCGGTCCCAGCACCAGGGCTCGCGCCAGCAGAGCCGCGTAGATCGGTCTCAGCGTTGCCTTCTTGCCCGAGTAGAGGGAATCCACCATCTCGTCCGGTCCCAGCGCGACGCGGTGAGGCTTCTCTCCGTTGTCGGCCGCGTCCGCCACGAGCTGGGCCTGGTAGCGTCCGAGCACGTGCTCCCGCTTGAGCCACTCCACGCGGGCCTGCCGTCCCTGGGGACCGTGCTCGCGGACCAGGGACACCCAGCCCTCCAGCGAGCGGCCGGTCTTCTGTGCAAGCCTTTCGACGGCTTTGAGGCCGCCTTCCTCGTCGATTTCGTTCATTTACGTCTCGCGCTTCCGGACGAAATACGTTTCGTGGCCAGCGATGAGAAGACACCATACCACTGCCCGGCGCAGCGTTGGGAAAAAAAGATGAATTTGGTTCACATTTTTTGGTTCAAAGAACGAATGAGAGGGTGGCCAGCGGACCGGAGCCGCGGCCGGAGAGGGCCGAAATCGAGACGGAGCAGGAGCCGGAGCTCGAAGACGACGAGTCGCCATCCTCCTCGGCGTCAGCATCTCCGTCCCCATCGGAATCGGAATCCGAGTCGGAGTCGGAATCCCCATCCGCGTCGGCGTCGGCATCGGCATCGACATCGGCATCGGTATCGGAATCGGTATCCGCGTCCGAATCGGAATCGGTGTCGACGTCGGGGTTTCCGCTGCCGTCGGGATAGCAGATGCTGATCGAATCGAGCTCCTGGCAGGTCTGGTTCGGCGGGCACTGGTCGTCACTGTAGCACATCAGCGCGCAGTAGAACTCGGTTTCTTCCTGGTTGGCGAGCAGGCACTGCTCCTCGGCCGCGTAGTCGGTCGACTCGCAGCCTCCTCCCTGGCCGTCGCAGTCGTCGGCGCAGTAGCCGACATCGGTTTGCGACATGCCCTGGATCATGATGCAGGCCGAGCCGTCGTCGCAGGACCAGACTCCGGAGCAGGCGCAGGGCCAGCCCGAGTTCCACGGGCAGTCGGAGATATCCGTGTCGACGGTCGCGTCGCCCAGGCCGTGGCCGGTCCAGCTCTCGACCTGGGTCTCGACCCAGGCCCGGTAGGTGAGGACGTTGGTGTTCCAGCTTCCATCCGCTGCCTGGCACTGGTTGGAGACGAAGGAGGCCACTCCGGTCACCGTCCACTCACCGCCTTGCTCGGTGAAGAGGGGACCGCCCGAGTCGCCGCTGCACGTGCCGCTGTCGCCGCCGAGCTCGATCAGGTCTGCGTAGACTTCGAGAAGGCTGGTGTTGCCGGCGCGATGCACTCCGGCCGAATACTGGTCGGAGTAGCTCGACAAGCCGTAGCCCACGATGATGCCGTCGTCGCCGACCTGGGGCTGGGGATAGTCGCGGACCGGGTAGCTCTCGACCAGCGAGACCGGTGAGTCGAGGTAGACCAGCGCCAGGTCCACGGCATCCTGGTCCTGCACGTTTCCGTTCCAGTCCGGGTGCTTGACCACGTCCTGGGCGTCGGCCAGGGAGATTGCGCCCTGGTTGTAGAGGTCGGCGCCGCCGACGATCTGAAGGCCGGAGGGGTTGCTCACCAGGTCGATGCCCTCGGACGGCAGGTAGACGCAGTGCCCGGCGGTGAGCACCACCTCCGGGTCGATCAGCGTTCCGCTGCAGAGGCTGTAGTCGGAAAAGAGAGCGACCACGCCCTTCCACGTTTCGTAATTGGTCGCCTCGCCGCCCACGATTCCCAGGCCGGGATCTCCGGCCGGTGGCTCGAGAGGAACGCCCTGGCGGTCGCCCGGCGCACAGGAACCGACGGCGAGAGCGGCGACGGCCGCCGCTGCCAATATCTTCGCGTGAATACTCATCTGTTTCGCTCCGTTTTTCTGCGACACTCGGCCGTCACTCGGCTCCCGCGTCGGGCGAGGTGCCTGCATCGCGTTCTTTTTCCGAGTCCGACGTCTCGCCGGCTTCGTCGGCGAGAGCGCCTTTTTCTTTCAGGTAGCGCGACGGCGCGGCGGCGAAGGCCTCGGCGTGGTCTTTCAGCAGGAAATAGTACTCGCGTCCCCGGTGGCTGCGCTCGGCCACGGCCTCGGAGGCGTCGAACTCCAGGCCGCAGACCGGGCAGCGCACCTCGCCCTCGCGCTCGACCTGGATCTTTTCGTCGTTCGATTCCCGTTCCCGCTCGGGGGCGGAAGGAGAGGTGGCGGCGCGAGGCTCCGCGCGATCCTCGCCGCCGCAGCCGGCGGCGGCGGCCAGGGAGATGCAGATCGCGAGCTGAAGTGACATTTTTATCATTGTAGACAGGATACGAGCGTGCCGCGCGCTTGACAAGGCGGCGATCGGGCGGCTACCCACCTCCAGGCGAATGAACTGCGCGATCGAGAAGGTCGTGCGCGCGCTGAGTGCCCCCTGGGGATGTCTCGAGCGGCGCGCGGGACGACGCTGGTACTCGGCCGTCAGGGACGGCCTGATCGCGCTCGCCGTCTTCCTGCTGGGCGCGCTGGCCGCCCTGATCATTGTGGCTCCGTGGAAGACTCCCGCCAATTCCGTGGCCAAGGTGGAGATCGGGGGCGTCAGGGTTGCGAGTGGCAACTCGCGCCCCGAGGCGCTGGTTCGAGCCGCGCGGCGCACCTTGCAGTCCGAGGTGGTGCTGCGCGGCCCGGATTTGGAGCATCGCACCAACTGGGCCGAGCTGGGCGCCGAAGTCGACATGGACAGCATCGAACGCGTGCTCGGCGAGCTGGCGAAAGAGGACAGCCCGGCGGCCCGCTACTACCGCGAGGTGGCCGAGCCGGGCGGCGTTCCCGAGATGCCGTTGCCGGTTTCCCTGGTCTCGGATGCGGCGGTGGAGTCGCTGCTGGCCCTCAAGGAGGTAGTCGACAGAGATCCCCAAAGCGCGCGTTTCGATTTCGAAAAGGAGTCGGTGGTCCCGGAACGGGACGGGCTGTCGCTGGACGTCTACGGCACGCTGGCCCGGCTCGACCGGGCGCTGGCCGAGGGAAGCGGCGAGGTGGAGCTGGCCGTGGAGCGCGTGCCGGCCAAGACCTCTCGCGAGGATCTCGCCGGAATCGAGGTCGGTGTAGTGGCCGGTTTCTACGAGACTCCGTACTCGCGGATGCGCAAGGACAGGGACCGCACCCACAACCTCGAGCTGGGGGCCTCGATGCTCGACGGAGAGGTGATCATGCCCGGCGAGGTGTGGTCGTTCAACGAGGCGCTCGGCGAGCGCTCACAGGCGCGGGGTTTTCGCTACGCTCCGGTGATCGCGGGCGGCGTTCTGGTGGAAGGGATGGGCGGCGGCACCTGCCAGGTGGCGTCCACGCTCTACGCGGCCGCTTTTTTCACCGGGCTGGTGACGGTCGACAGACAGCCGCACTCCAGGCCGAGCTCGTACATCAAGCTCGGGCTGGACGCCACGGTCAGCTATCCCGATATCAACCTGGAGCTGCTCAATCCGTTCGAGTATCCGGTAGTCATCCACTACACCGTGGAGGACGGCACCTTCCGCGCCGAGCTCCGCGCCCGCGAGCGGCCCTACACGGTCACGCTGCTCAGGAGGATCGTGGACGAGCGCCCCTTCCCGGTGCGCACCATCGAGGACTCCAAGCTGCCCGCCGGCGAGGAGGTTGTCACTCAGCTCGGAGTTCCCGGCTACACGGTGCGGCGCTACAAGATCGTCGAGCGGGACAAGGTCGCCTATCGCTTCAAGAGCATCGTCAAGTACCCGCCCACCGTGCAGTTCGTGCACAAGGGAATCGCCGATCCGGCCGACTCGAAGGGCGTCGAGGATCCGCCCGAGGCGGACACGCACAAGCCGTATCGCGCCGTTCCTTACCTGCGGATGGTGCAGGGGCCGGACGACCTCTGGTACGAGTCGTCACACTGGTAGCTTTTTTTGGTAACGCTTTTGGTCCGTCGCGGGTCTCAACAGGTGAGCGGGTCGGTGGAGAGCACGAAGGCGCCGGCCGGGAGGAAGAGATGCAACACTGGATTATCGTGATTTCGCTGGCGGTCGGGCTGTCGATCGCGGCGAGGCCCACCGATGCTCAGAACCGCGAGCAGCAGCCCCGGACGAAGCAGGCGACCGAAGCCGAAGAGCCCGAGCCCGCGGATTCGGAGGGCGAGGAGAGCGAAGCCGAGGCAGAGCCGGACGCAGCCGACCCGCCGCAGCTGGAGCGATCCTACGAGGCCTGTCGTGACTCGGTCGACAACGACGGGGACGGCTACGTTGACTGCGACGACCAGGACTGCGAGATCTACGCGGCCTGCGCCCGTGCCGCGGCCCCGCCGCCCCCTCCGAAGAACCAGGCGCCCGGTCCGACCTACCAGCTCGTCCAGGTGGGTTCCACGCATCCGGCCGAGCGCGGGCGGCTGTGCAGGGACGGACTGGACAACGACGGCAACGGCCTGGCCGACTGCCACGAGGCGTATTGCCAGCGCAGCAGGTACTGCCGCTCCAAGATGTACTTCGTGCCCGAGCCCAAGAACAAGCCGATGGGGCTGACCCTCGAGCTGTCGATGCTGGGCCTGGCGCTGCCCAACTTCCGCCGCCCCACGGCCGAGGTGCGCAACCGGCGCTACGCTGAGGAGATTCCGTTCTCACCCGACATCGGCTACGTGGCCGGAACCAAGGTCGGCCTGGCGCCGCTGCCCTGGCTGGGGTTCGGCGTCAACCTGATGTTCGGCGTGACCGCGGCCTCCAACCGGGGCGAGCAGTTCGGCAGCGACACCAGCTACCGCTACGACGCGGCCAAGGGTTTCGCCCACGGCGGGCTGTACGCGCGCCTGCAATGGGTCTGGGACAGGGTCGTGCCCTACGTCGACCTGGCCGGCGGTTACACCTACGCCGCGCACTACTGGCAGGTGTACTCGCCGTACGAGCGCTGGGAAGACATCGACGAGCAGGATCGCAACGAGCTGCGCTACCCGATGGACAAGCACCGCTACGTCTCGCGGCATTTCACCCTGGCCGTCGAGCCCGGCGTGGATATCTTTCTGCGCAAGCGCTCGGTGGCCCTGGGCCTGAGCGCCTGGCTGCCGGTGCTGGCCGTGCCGCTCGAGGAGTCGTCGACGGACAACGTCGGCTTGATGTTCCACCTGACCTACACGCCCACCTGGAGAGAAGATCCCAAGCTCAAGCCGGAGTACGAGAAGGATTTCCCGGCGGAAGAGGATTCCGCCGAGTAGCGGTGGAGCTTCAGGCGGCGGCTTCGACCTGGCGGCGCGATCCGAGACGCCGCCTGAGGTTGCGGCGCCCGCGGTGGAGGCGCGACATGATCGTTCCCACCGGACAGGAGATCTCTCGGGCCGCGTCCGAGTAGGACATCCCCTCCACGTCGCACAGCCAGACCACCTCGCGGAACTCGGGGCGCAGCTCGTCGAGGGCGTGGACCAGCGGGTCGGAGAGACCGCTGTCGCGTTGGACGCCGCCGTCGCGTCTCATGCTGCGCCGTCCGTCCGCCCCGATCGACCAGTGGGCCAGGGCGTGCTTTCCCTCCGACTCGAGCACGCGGCGCTCCAGGCTGCGGCGCCTGAGCATGCTGACGTGGCGGTTGCGCATCACCCGCATCAGCCAGGCTCGCAGGTTGGTGCCCTCGCGGTAGGAATCGCAAAAGCGCAGCGCCAGCACCAGCGTATCCTGGAGCAGGTCGTCGGCCAGCTCCGGGTCGCCGCAGAGCCAGATCGCGGCTCGACGCAGCGACGACAGCTCGTCCTGCAACGACGCGGCGAACAGGTCGGGAACCTGTACCTGGTTTACATCTTCATTTATCATGACATCGGCTCCATTGTTTGTCTTGCGCCTGTTCACTGTTACAGCAATTCGGATGCCAACTCCGAAAGCTGGTGGCGACCATTTCCCCAGTGAGACAAAAACCAAAAAATAACAAACACATACGCTGGAGAAAGAGCCCTCGTGGCCGGTTTTCGAAAGGCGGCGGCTGTCTCTTTTTGCCGCCGATCGCCTTTCCGGTGACAGAATGGCAGATTATGCTTTTATTAATAGAATCAGTTTGTCATCCGGGCACGGCCACTTGGAAATTCGACGTGTGATACAGCGCGACCAGGAGTACAATGATGTTCCGAAGGGAGGCGAGCAATGCCGGTGAAGATCGTGCGGATGGTTGGAGATCGGGGCCGAGGCAATCTCGGACGCTGCCTGGCGGCGGCGTTTTTGGCCTGCCTGGCGGGATGCATCGACGACGCCGGCGTGGACCCGGCCGGCGATGCCGGAGACGGGGGCTTCGATACCGATACCGGCACCGGACAGGAGCGACCTCTGCTGGTGACCTTCATCGACGTGGGACAGGGCGACGCGGCGCTGTTCGAGCTGCCCGACGGGACGGTGATCCTGATCGACGGGGGTCCGAACGAGGCCGGGCGCGATTTCGTGGCGCCTCTCTTGGAGGAGAAGGGCGTCGAGGTTCTGGACCTGATGGTGTTGACGCACCCGCATGCCGATCACTGCGGGGGTCTCGACGAGATCCTGGAGGATTTCGACGTTCTCGAGATCTGGGAAAACGGCGAGACGTCGGATACCATGACCTACCAGGAGTACGCCGAGGCCCGCGACGCCGAGGGCGCCTTGATCGAGATCGTGGCAGAGGGCGAGACGCGGCAGTACGGCGAAGTCTCGCTGCGGGTCCTGCACTCCGACTGCGGTTACGAGGGCGCGAACAACGATTCGCTAGTCATTCTTTTTTCTTTTGGAACGATCGACGTGCTGACCACGGGCGACGTGGAGGCCGAGGGGCAGCTCGACCTGGTCGCGGGCCACGGCGACGAGATCGCCAGCGAGGTGGTCAAGGTTCCGCACCACGGCTCGCACGACTTCGCCGGCTCCTTCGTGGAGGCGGTCGCGGCGGACTTCGGCGTGATATCGTGCGGCGCCGACAACGACTTCGGCCATCCCCACCAGGAGGCGATCGAGGCCTGGCAGCAGGCCGGCACCGCGCTGTGCTGCACGGCCGACTCGGGAGACGTGGAGCTGCGCTCCAACGGAGTCTCCTTCGAGTACGACTGCGCCGCGCCGCTGGCTTATTGAGAAGTTTGATCCGCGCGGGATCCGCGCGGGCTGGAGGAACGCCGGACGTTCTTTTTTTCTCCAGCCCGTGCAGATCCTGCACGGGCCGTCTTCAATTCGATCTCTGTTACCGTTTTCATCCCAAACCAGGTCTGCTATACGGGGCGCGTCCGTCGCGCGCCGGGGTGCGCCGGCGGCGGGAGCTGTCCGAATGAGCGAAGACGATTTCGAAAAGATGCTCGGCGATTCCTTTGCGGCGAGCGCCGATGTCGCTGCCGGGGAGAAGATCGAAGCCGAGGTGATCGCGGTCGGCAGCGAATGGATTTCGCTGGAGCTGGGCGCCCGCAGCGAGGGGCTGCTGCCTCGCGAGCAGGTGGATCGGGACGGCGAGCCGACCGTCTCGCCCGGCGATCGGCTGACCGTGATCAACACCGGAATGCACGACGGAGCCGCGATCTGCTCGCTGCGCGTCGGCGCCGGGGCGGCCGGCCTGGCCGGCGGCTCCGAGGATGCCGCCGCTGCGGTGCTCGACGCGATGGAAAGCGAGATGCCGGTCGAGGGCAGGGTCGAGGAGGTCAACAAGGGCGGGCTCTCGGTGAGCGTGATGGGGCTGCGCGGCTTCTGCCCGCTGTCACAGATCGAGCTGGGCTACTGCGAGTCGCCCGAGTCCCACCTGGGACGGACACACGCCTTCATGGTCACGCGCGTGGAGGAGGGCGGCCGCAACGTCGTGCTCAGCCGCCGCAGGCTGCTGGAGCGCGAGGCGGCCGAGCTGGCGAGCGAGACCTGGAAGGAGCTGTCAGAGGGCGACGTGCGGGAGGGGGTCGTCACCTCGCTGGCGCCATACGGCGCGTTCGTCGACATCGGTGGATTGGACGGTCTGATCCACGTCTCGGAGCTGAGCCACGCGCGGGTCGAGGACCCCTCCGAGGTGCTCGCCGAGGGACAGCGGGTCACGGTCCGGATCAAGGAGATCGATCGCGAAAAGGAACGGATCGCTCTCAGCCTCAAGTCGTTGCAGACCGATCCCTGGGACGAGACGGTCGCCAAGCTGACCTCCGGCAGCGCGCTGCGGGGACGCGTCACGCGGCTGGCGAGTTTCGGGGCGTTCGTGGAGATCGCGCCCGGAGTCGAGGGGCTCGTGCACGTCTCGCGGCTCGCCGCCGGACGGCGGGTGGCCACGCCTCGCGAGGTGGTGCGCCAGGACGAGGAGATCGACGTGCGCGTGGTCGAGATCGATCCCGAGCGCAGGCGCATCTCGCTGGAGCGAATCGACGAGGACGCCGAGGCCGAGCGCAAGGCCGCGGAGAGCTTCAGACAATCCGCGAGGTCGGAGAGAAACGGCGGCTCGCTGGGCACGCTCGGCGACCTGCTGTCCGACAGCCTGAAGAAGCGATGATGCGGCTTGCAATCCCCGCTGCGTGTAATAGGAAAAGCCGGTCATGAAAAAGCCGGAAAACAGGCGCGTGGTGGTCAGCGCGATGGAGGTCTCGACCTCGCTGGGGCACGGCCTCGAGAAGAGCTGGGCCCGGGCGCGAGAGGGCGAGTCCGGAATCGGGTGGCTGACGCGTTTCGATTCGGGGTCCTATCCCGCTCGTGCCGTGGGCGAGATTCCGGACTACGATCCGCTCTCGTACGACTTCCTCACCGAGCGCGATGTCTACCTGTGGAACGCCGGCTTCATTCCGTTGACGATGGCGCTCTGCCACGACGTGGTGAAAAAGAGCGGGCTCGAGATCCGCGATCTCAACGCGCACCGGATCGGCGCGATGATCGGATCGGCGATCACCGGTTGCGATTCGTACGAGAAGAACCTCGCGGGGCTGGCCGAGGGAGGGCCGCTCAAGGTCTCGCCGTTCTGCCTGCCCAACATCTGCGCCAACATGCCGGCGGGCAAGGCGTCGATCCTGCTCGGCTTCACCGGCCCCACGATGGCGCCGGCCACGGCCTGCGCGACGGCCAACCACGCGATCGCCGAGGCGGCCAAGATCATCCAGCGCGGCGACGCGGATGCGATGCTGGCCGGGGGGGTGGAGCTTCCGCTGCTGCCGGCGATCCTCTACGGCTTCGGCAACATGCGGGCGCTGCTGATGTCCGAAAAGGGCGATCGGTCGCTGCGGAATCCCGCGCTGGCCAGCCGGCCCTACAGCGGCGACAGGCGCGGCTTCGTGCTCGCCGAGGGAGCCGGGATCCTGCTGCTCTCCTCGCTGGAGTTCGCCGAGCACAACGATCTTCCGATCCTGGCCGAGATCGCGGGCCAGCACATGAACTCCGACGCCTACCACTACACGAACCCGAGGGTGGAGACGATCACGGCCTGCGTGCGCGGGGCGATCGAGGACGCCGAGGTATCCCTGGACGAAATCGGCTATATCAACGGTCACGGTACCTCCACCCGTGTCGGCGACAAGACCGAGCTGGCCTGCCTGCGGGAGGTGTTCGGCCGGCGCCTGGAGAGCATTCCGATCTCCTCCAACAAGTCGCAAGTAGGGCACTCGCTGGCCGCGTCGGCCGGGATCGAGGCGGCGTTCACCGTGCGCGGTATGCTCGAGGGCGTGATCCTGCCCACGCTCAACCTCGAGGTCGACCCCGGCTTCGAGGGGCTCGATTTCGTACCCGAGCGGGCGCGAGAGAAGCGTTACGACATAGCTCTGTCCAACTCGTTCGGCTTCGGGGGGCCGAACTGCTGCATCGTGTTTCGCCGTTTCGAGGGTTGACGTCCGCCTCGCCGCGGCGCTATTGAGACCCGCTGATGAAACGCCGCTTCGAAATTTCAGAGCAGCTCGAAAACGGGTTCGTCCTGGAACGTCATTCCGGCCGGCGCTGGCACAGGGACCACTTCCGCGTGCTGTACGCCGACACGGACAAGGCCGGCGTCGTCTACCACGCCAACTACCTGAAGTACTTCGAGATCGGTCGCGCCGGGCTGATTCGCGCCAGCGGGCGCAGCTACCGCCAGATCGAGGAGCTGGGGCTCTTTCACCCGATCGTGGATCTGAGAGTCCAGTTCGAATCGCACGCCGATTACGACGACCTGCTGACCGTCTACGCTCGTCCTCGCGAGATAGCGCCGGTCAAGTTCGGGTACGACTACGTCGTGCGAGACGACGAGGCGGGCAGAATTCTTGTACATGGATACACGATACACTGTTGCATCGATCCTGAGCGTCGGGTCAAGCCGGTGGACCCGGTGACAGAGGCAATCTTCGCCGACTTCGGGTTGACCGGGCTGAAGAAGCACTGGCAGTCCGCGCTGTAGGTTTTTTTTGGAAGCCGTCGGTGCGAGATCGCTTTCGTGGTGGGCCGCTATTTGGGGCGGCTGAGAGACCCTGCGCGATCACCGACTTCGTTTCGCAAAGCTATCCTGTTGCCAAGCAGCCGGTCCGTGGTCGTGCTGGGATTCCCATGGACACATCGGGTGACCGCCACAATTCGGCTCTGCTTGCGGAAAAGGCGGGTTTTTGCGCTTGGAACCGGAGTATCGCGATCGAGCGCCGCCCACCGGACCCCCGACCGGAAACGATTTCCCGACAGCGCGGATCGCTCGGATGGCTCCGCGCTGGAAACAGTTGGGCCGCGGCGGTATCGTGCCCGGCATGAGGTCGACAGCATGAGGTCGACAGCATCGAGCCTGCGCGTGCTGGTCGTCGCCTGCGAGCCGTCCGCGGATCGGGCGGCGGCGCGCGCGGTCGATGCGTTGCGGGCGGACGGTCCGCTGGAGGCGTTCGGCGTGGGCGGGCCCGCGCTGTCCGCGGCCGGCGTCGAGCTGCTGGCGAGAATGGAGGATCTGGCCGCGATTGGGCTGGGAGACGTGGCGGCTCGCCTGGGACGCTGGTCGCGGGTCTGGGTGGGACTGCGCGAAGCGGCGCGCTCCCGTCGCCCGCGGGTCGCGCTGCTCGTCGACTCCCCGGAGCTGAATCTGCCCCTGGCGCGGGTCCTGCGCGCCGAGGGAACGGCGGTCGTGCAGTACGTCGGCCCGCAGGTCTGGGCCTGGCGCCGGCGCCGGCTCGAGCTGCTGCGAGAGCGGACGAACGCGGTCGCGCTGGTGCTGCCTTTCGAGAAGCCCCTCTACGACGCGGCGGGCGTCGCGGCCCAGCATGTGGGCCACCCCTTGCTGGACGAGCCGCCCGCGATCGGTCGCGGCGAGGTGAGGCGCCGGCTGAAGGTGGGCGATGCCGCCCGGCTGGTCGCTCTGCTGCCAGGCTCGCGCGAATCCGAGCTGCGCCGCCTGGCCGGACCGTTGCTGGACGCCGCGTTCAGGCTGGAGAACAGTGGAGTCCGTACCCTGTTCGCCCCGCCGCCCGGAGCGGAGAAGCCCTGGTCGGGCGAGATCGAGCGTACCGGCTGCGCGACGCCGAGCGCGGATCTGCGCGCCCGCGACCTGCTGGCGGCGAGCGACGCCGCGCTGGTCGCCTCTGGAACCGCGACGCTGGAGGCGGCGCTGGAGGGCACTCCACTGGCGGCGGTCTACCGCCTCGGGACCCTCAGCTGGCTGGCGGCCGGAGCGCTGGTGCGCGTGCCCTACGTGGCGCTTCCCTCCTGGATCCTGGGGCGGCGGGCCGTGCCCGAGTTTTTGCAGCGCGAAGTGGACGGCCCCTCGCTGGCCCGCGCCGCTCTGGATCTGCTCGATCCAGCTCGCAGCCGCGCGCAGCGCGAGGATCTGGCAAAGGTGCGGCGCAGGCTCGGCGGATCGGGTGCCGCGCGGCGGGTGGCGCGGCTGGTGCGGAGGGTCGCCGGATGAAGCGCGCCGCGATCCCGGCGGTGATCGTCGCGGCGCTGCTGGCGGCGAGCAATCTGCTCGTCACGGCGCTTTTGGACCTGGGAGACGCGGAGGCGCTCTACGTCTGCTACGGGCGCCATCTCCAGCTCTCCTATCTCGATCACCCGCCCCTGATCGGCTGGGCGATCGGGCTGGCCGAGCGCGTGCTGGGTCCCACGGCCTGGGCTCCGCGCTCGATATCGTTGATCTCGATGCTGCTGGCGGTGCTGTTCGGCTGGCTGCTGGCGCGCGACCTGTACGGAGAGCGCGCCGCCGCCTGGTCGGCTCCCTTGTTGCTCGCCACCCCGGCCTTCGCGATCGGGACGGTCGCAGCCGCTCCGGACGCCCTGCTGGCGGCGATCTGGATGGCTTTTTGCTGGCAGCTGTGCCGCGCCGCGCGCGAGCCTCGATCCGGCACGCTCCGGGAGCGCTACGGCCGTCCCGTGCTGCTGGGAGTGCTGGCCGGGCTGGGCTTCCTCGCCAAGCACACCGGCGTCATGCTCGTGCTGGGAGCGCTGGTCTTTTCCTCGACCCGGCAGGGGCGGCGCTGGCTTCGCAGGCCGGTCTTTTGGCTGGCGGCCGCAATAGCGCTGGCGCTGGCCTCGCCGGTCCTGTTCTGGAACGCGAGTCACGGATGGGCCGGCGCGCAGCACCGACTGGTCTGGACTCAGGGCGAGGCCGGCTTTTCCCTGCGCAACCTGGGGGCGTTGCTCGGCGGCCAGCTGCTGTACATCGGTCCGCTGACCCTGGTGCTGATCGGCGCCGGAGCGCTGCGCGCCTGGCGGACGCGGCACAGGCCGGAGATCGCGGCCCTGCTCGCCGTCTCGCTGCCGACGCTCGTCGCCGGCTACCTGCTGGTGCTCTGGTCGCCGGTCGCCGAGCCGCACTGGCCGGCGGTCGGCTACCTGCCCTTGCTGATCGCCGCCGCCGGCGCGGTGGCCGAGGGCGGGCGGCGTCTGCGCGCCGCGGCCAGGTGGGCGGTCGGGCTGGGAGCGGCCGCGCTGGCGGCGCTCCACGTGCTGGTCTCGACTCCGCTGTTACCGGCGCTGATGCCCGCCGAGAGCTACGAGCCGCGCTACGACCTGGCCAACGAGCTGCGCGGCTGGGAGGAGGCGGCCGCGGCGATTCGCGATATCCGTCCGCGGCCGAGCCTGGTGGTGGCGGCGCACTACACGCTCTGCGCCCAGCTGGAGCGGGTCCTGTGGCGAGCGGACGATCCGCCGGTGCGCTGCGTTACCGACGAGATCGACGACTTCGATTTCTGGTACGAACCGCTCGGCGCTCCGCCGCCCGGAAGCTGGCTGGTGACCGACAACCGCTTCGGGCACGAGGTGGACGAGGTCTTCGGCGGGGCGGTGCAAGCCGGGCGCGGGATCGATGTGGTCGTGGAGCGCGGCGGGCGCGCGGTACGTCGCTTCGAGCTTGTGGATCTGGTTCCGCCTCGGGCGGACGACCGGACCGGCTCACCCGGAGGACGATCCGCGCCTCCTGCGCAGGATCAGGACGACGGCCGGCAGCGCGAGCAGGGCGAGTGCGGAGACGACGGCTCCCAGCACGAATGATCCGGGCAGATAGCTCATCTCGACCAGGTGCTCTCCGGGCGGAATCGGCAGCGCGCGCATCACCAGGTTGGCGCGGCGGATCGCGACCCGCTCTCCGTCCACGGTAGCGCTCCAGCCGGGATGGGGGTTGTCGGACAGCACCAGCAGCGCATCGTCGCCGGCCGTGACCTCGATTGCGACGCGGTTCGGCGAGTACTCGACGATCTCGGCGCGGTCGCCTTTCGCCGATCGACCGAGCCGGGGCGGCTGCTCGGCCAGCACCGCGGTGCTCTCGATATCGAAGCCGGGCTCGGAGAGGCGCGCGGCGGCACGATCCTCGTTCGGGATTACCTCCACGTCGTGCACCACGAAGGCGCGGGGCGTCGGGTCCTGGCAGCGGTAGAGGTAATAGCGGCCGATTCGTTTCCAGGGCGAGAACTCGTCAAAACCACGCATCGTGCGGCTCGATCCCCGCTCGAGGGGGAAGCCGGAGATCAGCAGCCCGGCGCCCAGGTGTCGCAAGAGCGGGTGGTCGCGCCTGATCCGGGCGTAGGCGATGAAGCGCCGCGGGTCGCGGCCCGAGATGCGGTTCAGGTAGCGGGCGTAGCGAGCGTCGATGAAGATATCGTACCCGCCCGGATTGGAGACGCCCAAGATCGCTCCATGATCGGGATTGTGCAGCTCCGGCGCAAGAATTGCGCGCGAGCCCGGCGGGAGCTCCTCTACGCGCTCGGCCAGCGCTTCGGGCCAGCGGAACCGCTCGGCGTCGCCGGTAAGCAGGAAGGGTCGAGAGAAGCCGTGCAGATCGACGACCGCGAGCGCGACGATGCACAGCGCGCCGACCGTCCGCGAGCGCGGTCGCCAGCCGAGCGAACCGAGCAGCGCGGCGGCGATGATCAGCAAAACGGCGCTGCGGGCCGCGTCCGAACGCGCCAACCCGGTGACTCTCTCGGCGATCTCGGAGTCGGCTCGGATTTCGGAGCCCGGGTCCAGATCGCTGACGAACGCGGCATGGTCGGCGGCGTCTGCCGGTCGAATCCAGAGCGCCGCGGCGACGCTGGCCACGCAGACGGCGAGCGCCGCGGCCGTGGCGACACGGCGTCTCCTCCTGGAGAGCTTGGGCGAGAGCCAGGCGGCCAGGCCCTGGGCGGCCAGCAGCGAGCCGAACAGGGTCGCCAGCAGGCAGAAACGGCCCGGCGCGCGGAACAGGTCGGCGCCGGGAGCGACCACGAGGTAGAGATCGAACAGCGGCGTGTGGTTTCCCAGCGACAGGACGAGGCCCAGCGCGGCGACGATCAGCGCCGGCAGGGTCCGCCGCGGCGAAAGCGCGGCCAGGGCGAAGGTGATCAGGGCCAATGGCGCAAGGCCCAGGTAGCCGAGCGACTCCCAGTAGGACCAGCCGCCAACGAACGGCGCGTCGACCTTGTTGCCGAACAGGTGGGGCACCAGGTAGGTCAGCAGGTTGGGAGGCGCCGAGGAGAAGGATGCGGCGAACTCGGGATCGCCTCCGGGGCGCTGCGAGAGATCGGTGACCGACAGCGCCGGCAGGATCTGCACGGCCGCGATCGCGGCTCCGGCCGCGAGGATCGCCGCCCAGCAGGCGAGGCCGCGGCCCGCGGCCAGGGCGCGCGGACGCGGCCCGCCCTCGGTCACGGCGAGGCGATCGAACAAGAGCCAGAGCAGCAGACCGCCCATCCCGATGTAGAGAGTCTGGTAGTGGCCGCCGAGGATCGCCAAAGCGGCGATCGCGGCTCCGGCGAGCAGGTGACGCCGGCCTCTGCGCGCGGCGCGGTCGACGGCTCCGCAGACCCACGGCAGCCAGGCCGCGCTGGCCAGCAGCACGCGGTGACCGGCGAAGGCGTGCAGGACGAAAAAACCGGACAGGGCGTAGCTGATTCCGGCCAGGTAGCTCGCCGCGCGGCTTTCGACCCTGGCGCGCGCCATCCAGCTCGCGCCGGCCGCGGCCAGCATGAGGTGCAGCACCAGCCCCAGCGAGATGTCGAAGCCGGTGGGTAAAAATATTCCGCTCCACCAGCCGGGGTAGAGGTAGCCGTGCACTCCGGCCTGGAAGGGGACGCCGCCCAGGATGTAGGGGTTCCACAGCGGCAGGGTGCCGCGTCCCATCCAGCCGGTGGCAAAGGCGTGCAGCGGATACTCCATGCTGACGATATCCGAGCCGGAGCCGACGAAGACCTCGTCGCCGGACAGCAGGTGCCAGCCGAAGACCAGCGCGGTCGCGGCTGCGGCGTAGAGGTCGATCCGGGATGCGAGGTGGGCGCGGAGCCGGGACGGACCAAAGCGGGTCTCGCCTACCGCGGGGCGTGCGCCGTCTCGAGAGCGGCTCTTCGGATCGGTGCGGCGATCGCGGCGCTTGCGACGGCCCATCTTTTCACCTCGCTCCGCCGCCGGGCCCGGCCAGTCGATGCGATAGATCGGAGTAGGAGCCGCGGAATGGCACGCCGTTGATCAGGAAGAAGGGAGTGCCGTCGACGCCGATCGCCTCGCCCTCGGCGCGATCGGCAACCACGCGGTTGCGCACCTCGTCGGATTCCATCTCGCAAACGAAGCGCTCGGGGTCGATTCCGGCCTTTTTCGCCAGCGAGGTCCAGACTCCGACGGCGTGCAGATCGTGAGCGTGGGCGAACAGCAGGTCGTGCATCTCCCAGAAAGCGTCCTGGAGGCGGGCCGCCTCGGCGGCGCGGGCCGCGTCGACCGAGTGGGGGTGGTAGGAGAGCGGGAAGTGCTTGAAGTAGAGCACGATCCGGTTGGGATGAGCGTGCTGGAGGCGGCGCAGCTCGGCCGCGGCACGCTTGCACCAGCCGCACTGGAAGTCCGAGAACGAGACCACCTCGATCGGGGCGTCGGGGTTACCCAGGGGCGCGGCGTGGCGCAGATCGACCCGCCAGCGTGGCGCGGCCCGGCAACCGGCGAACTGGCAGGCCAGCGCCGCGGCGAGCGCGATCGAAACCAGCATCACCGATGATCTTGCAGCAAACACGAGCGCCGCAGAAGATACCAGACAGGAGGCGGGCAATCGACCCGGAGATGAACCCGGCTTTTCGTGAGTGCGCCAGAGCGTCGTGTCGCGCAAGCGGGTAGTGCCGAGTCAACCTCTCCCGTTCGGGTGAGAGCGGCCCCTGCCTGCGTATCCCGGCGTCACTCCTCCTCGACGTGGCGCTGCCACGCCTTCGTCGTCCTTCCTTGGCCTCGCGGACAGTTGCTCGTTCTACCCGAACGCTTTCGATTAGCTGGCGGTGTCGGTGTCGGTGTCGGTGTCGGTATCGGTATCGGTATCGGTATCGGTATCGGTGTCGGTGTCGGTATCGGTGTCGGTGTCGGTATCGGTGTCGGTGTCGGTATCCGTGTCGGTGTCCGCGTCCGAGCCGAAGTAGCCTTCCTCGTAGATCGGGAACATGGTTCCGGTGATGGTCGAGGCGTAGCCTTCGGCCCATCCCGACATCGCGTCCCAGATCGTCATGTCGCCGGTGTGCACGATGAACCAGGTCGGCCAGCCGCGAGTCGCCTCGTTCGGCCACTTGTCCAGCATGATTTCGTTGAGGTAGTCCTGGTTGGGATCGTACAGCACGACGCCGCTCAGGTTCTTGCTGGTCTTCCAGTCGGTGGCGTCCTGGGCGGTGGGGTAGCTGCCCTGGGTCGTGGACTCTCCCAAAATTGAGATGGGCAGCACGCTGTAGCCGGCGGCCTCCACCGCCGAGACGATCTCCGTTTCTTCGTTGGCCAGGGTGTTGCAGACCGGGCACCAGACCGCGCCGTACTCGATGAACAAGAGGTCGTGCTCGCTGCTGAGGTAGTAGTCGCTCAGGCAGACTGTCTCGTCGTTCTCGTCGGGCAGGCAGATGTCCGGGATCGCATCGCCGTATTCGATCCAGTCGCCCATCAGGGTCGAGCCGGCGCGGCAGATCGAGCCCCTGTAGCCGTAGGAGCCCGGGGCGTAGTCCTCGCCGTACGTCCACTCCTCGTCCCAGGGATCCGGCTCGGGGCAGCTGGCCTCGCAGTCTGCCGAGTCGTCGAACATCTCGTTCACGATCCCGTCGTTGATGCAGGCGTCGTCGCAGTAGCCGTCCCCGGACCAGCCGCACGGATCCGACGGGTCGCAGGTGCACTCCGTGTGCGCCCACTCGTCGGGGTTGCAGTCGCCGTCGCAGGGGTAGTCGGAGTCGCTGTCGGTATCCGAGTCGCTGTCGGTATCCGAGTCGCTGTCGGCGTCCGCGTCCGTGGTGCCGTCGTTCAGGCCCGAGTCGTCGTCGTCGTCTCCGCAGGCGCTCGCCAGCCCCGCGGCGAAAAGCACTCCCGCCGCGATGATAATGATTCTCGCTTTCATCTCTGGTCTCCCTCGTTGTTATCGAAGATGTTTTCTTCACACTCTACATCATCTTCGGGGCGGGCGCACCTCCGGAGCTTCGGACCGACTCCGGCGCAAAGCGGCCGGTCGGATAATTTGACGCCTCGGGGGCCGGGGGGGCACATTCGAGGCGAATGGAAAGACCTTTCGAAGCTTTGAAGCACGCCTTCGCCGTGGACCCCGAACCGGCCGCGAGCGGAGAGCTGCCGGCGTCGTTGGAGCGGCTCGCCGGGGCAGTGGTCGCCAGACGGATGGAGGTTCCGGCCATCACGCTGCTGGAGTCCGTGGCTCCGCTGGGATTCCTCGGCAGCCAGATCGTGCACGCGCTCCGGCCACTGGTCAGGCTCGCCGGCCTGCCGGCGGACGAATGGCGCGAGGTGGCCGAGCAGCTCGAGGACCGGCGGACGCTACGGCGTCTCGCCGACCGCATCGAGGAGCTGGCGGAGTCGGCCGGCAGTGGGAAATGAGATCCGCGGAGGATGTCTCGGTCGTTGTCGTGACCGACTGCGGCTCCACCACCACCAAGGCGATTCTGCTCGAGCGGATCGACGGCGCGCTGCGCCAGACCCACCGCGGCGAGGCACCGACGACCGTGGAGGCCCCGGTTGAGGACGTGACCGCCGGCGTGATCGCCTCGCTGCGGGAGCTGTCAGACGCCTCGGGCAGGAGGCTGATCGACGAGAACGGCGAGCTGATCCGCCCGGCGCGGAATGGGGAGGGGACCGACCTGTACCTCTCCACCTCGTCGGCTGGAGGTGGTCTGCAGATGATGGTGGCGGGGATGGTCGCCCGGATCAGCGCAGAGTCGGCGCAGCGTGCCGCGCTGGGCGCCGGGGCGATCGTGGCCGACGTGGTGGCGTGCGACGACGAGCGACCGCTGCACGAGCAGGTGGAACGGGTTCGCAGACTGCGCCCCGACATGGTGCTGCTGGCCGGCGGCACGGACGGCGGCGCGCGGGTGGGAGTGATCGAGATGGCCGAGTTGCTGGCCGCCGCCGATCCGCGGCCCCGCTTCGGCGAAGGGTTTCGCCTGCCGGTCGTCTACGCGGGCAATCGAGACGCTCGCCGCCAGGTCGCGAACGTGCTGGGAGAGCGGGCCGAGCTGTTCGCCGTCGACAACCTCCGCCCGGTGGTGGACCGGGAGAACCTCGACCCGGCGCGCGAGAAAATCCACGATCTATTCCTCGATCACGTGATGCGCCAGGCTCCCGGCTTCTCCCGCCTGGTGGACTGGACCGACGCCCCGGTGATGCCCACCCCCTCGGCGGTGGGCGCGATGCTGGAAGTGGCGGCCGAGCGCTCGCGCCGGGCCGTGCTGTGCGTCGACATCGGCGGCGCGACCACGGACGTCTTCTCCGTGGTCGACGGCGTCTACGGCCGGACTGTCAGCGCCAACCAGGGGGTCAGCTACTCGGCGGCCAACGTGCTGGCCGCGGCGGGGCGCGAGGCGATCGAGCGCTGGCTGCCGTTCGCGATGGATGCCGGAGCGCTGCGGGACGCGGTGATGAACAAGACGATCCGTCCCACGACCATCCCGGACACGCTGGAGGATCTGCTGGTCGAGCAGGCGCTGGCCAGGGAGGCTCTGCGCCTGTCCTTCGAGCAGCACCGCGCCTTTTCGACCGGGCTCAAGGGCGGGCGATCCGATCGCAACATCGACGGAGGGCTGGTGGGCGGCCCGCTCGATCGCAGCCGGGTGACTCCCGAGAAGATCGGGCTGATCGTGGGGTCGGGCGGCGTCCTCTCGCACGCTCCGCGCAACGCGCAGACCGCGGCGATGCTGATCGACGCGTTCCAGCCCACGGGAGTGACGCGGCTGGCCAAGGACTCGATCTTCATGATGCCCCATCTCGGAGTGCTGGCCGGGCTGCTTCGCGAGGAGGCCGCGCTGGTGCTCGAGCGCGACTGCCTGGAGGAGATCGGCGTCTGCGTGGCGCCGCTGGGCCGCGTGCGCCGGGGACGACCCTGTCTGAGCGCAACCGTCGAGCGCGCCGGCGGACGGACCGACCGCGAGCGGCTGAGCGG
This sequence comes from Polyangia bacterium, assembly GCA_046484285.1. GTDB lineage: Bacteria > Myxococcota_A > Polyangia > JAAYKL01 > JAAYKL01 > CAZHCG01. The sequence goes on along the minus strand of JAWOBP010000201.1, from coordinate 16,275 downwards.
CGGCGAGACGTACCGTTTTCCACTGGCCGGCTCCGAGGAGGCGCTGCTCGTGCTGGAGCCGGCGCGCGGGATCGACGTTGGAGCGGGTCGCGGTCACCGACGCGAGCTGCGCGTCAGCGGCGGGGATTGCGGAGTCGCGGTCGACTGCCGGGGGCGTCCGATCGCCTTTCCCGAGGATCATGCCGAGCGGCGCGAGGCGGTCGCTCGCTGGCTGAGCGCGATTGGCGCCTATCGCGACGAGGAGATCGGAGCATGACCCAGATGAGCTCGCCGGGCCTCGAGATCTCGCCGCGCGTCGTCTTCTCGCGCTGGCGCAGGCTGCCGGTCGAGGGCGAGCTGCTGGCGAGCGTCGGCGACGATGTCGAGGCCGACGACGTGGTCGCCCGCGCCGATTTGCCGGGCCCGCTGCATCCCGTGCGCGCCGCCGGTGCGCTGGGTATTCCCCGCGCGGAGCTGCCGCGCCGGACAGTGGTCGAAGAGGGGGACGCGGTGGAGGAGAGGCAGCTGCTGGCGAGCTCTCGCGCTCTGTGGGGCCTGTTGCGCTCGGAGGTGCGCGCGCCGATGAGCGGGATAGTCGAGTCGATTTCCGATGTCACGGGTCAGATCGTTCTGCGCGCAGCGCCGCGGCCGATCGAGCTCAGGGCGTACCTGGGCGGCAAGGTGACGGGAGTAGAGCCGGGGCGCGCCGTGGAGATCGAGACCAGCTCCTCGCTCGTGCAGGGAATCGTGGGTCTGGGCTCGGAGACCGCCGGCGAGGTCGCGGTGCTCGCCGGCGGAGAGGGCGGCACGCTGGGCGCCGGCGCGGTCCGCTCCGAGCACGCCGGCGCGGTGGTCGTGGCGCGAGGCGGGATCTCGGCCGAAGCGGTCGATCGCCTCCGGGAGGTGGGGGCGGCCGCGGTCGTTGCGGGCGGCATCGGAGGGGACGATCTGGTACGAATCGCGGGGCGGGAGCCGAATATCGCGGCGACCGGGGACGAACGGATCGGACTGACGCTGATTCTGACCGAGGGGTTCGGCGACCTCGAGATGTCCAGGCGGGCCTTCGCGGTTCTCTCCGGATTGGAGGGAAAGCGCGTTTCGGCCTGCGGGACCACACAGGTCCGCGCGGGAGTGGTGAGGCCGGAGGTGATCGGACCGCCCCTGCAGGGAGAGGCGTCAACGCCGTCGCGCGAGGCCGCCTTGGGAGTCAGGGTGCGGGTGGTGCGCGGACGCCGCTTCGGCGCGACGGGAATCGTCGAGGCGATCCCCGAGCGACCGGTCGAGCTGCCGACCGGCGCGCGGGCCCTGGCCTACGAGGTGAAGCTGGACGACGGCGAGAGAACTCTCGTGCCGCGGGCCAACGCGGAGCTGGTCTGAGAAACGAGGACCGGCAACCGTAGTCGGGGCCTACTGCTTGCGGATCAGGATCTCGCGCTTGCCCCCGTCGTAGACCTTGATCCCGGAGATCGGCGTGCCGTGCCTGCCGGCTCCCATCTCGCCCTCGTACTCCCCGGCGCGCAAGATGATCGGCACGCAGGTCTTGAATTTCTCGTCCATCCACTCGGTGGCGCCCTTGGGCTTGAGGCGGATCGGCTTTTTAACGCAGCGGCGTCCGGTGACCAGCTTGATCTCGCCTACCTTGTACTTGACCTCGCGGCGGATGCGGCGGCCGGAGGGAATCTCCAAGTCGCGCAGGGTCAGCTGCGAGTTGCCGGAGACAGCGTCGGTGTCGACCACCACGTCGTAGGTTCCCGGGTCGAGGCGGATCTCGGCGCCGGCCGGCACGTTCTCCTCGACGACGACGGGATTGGCCTCGGCTGTCTTGATCGTCAACGTGCCGTCGACCTCCTCGCCCTGGACGACGATCTTGGCCAGCAGGGCACCCTGCGTGCCTTCGATGATGTCTTCCTCGGGCACGCCCGGCTTTTCGGACGGCTCCTCGGCGGGCTGCTCCTCTTCCTCCTCCATCTCGACGGGTTGCACGTCGCCGATGAGGTTGTCGACGAGGTCGCCTCCTTCGTCCTCCTCCTCGAGCATGCGGTCCTTCATCGTCTTTTCTTCCTGGGCGCCACCGCAGCCGAGCGCGACGAGCGCGGCCGCGAGGGCGGCGGACAGTGAAACGAGACTGGATTTCATGACACTCGACCTCCCCGTGGGGCTCGAAGGCGAAGCACGCCTTGCGAGTCGTTCTTGTTTTTTTCGTTGCAAAGCTATTTGAAACCAAATCGGTTGGCAAGTGGTTCGACCTTTCGCTCTCGGCGCGGTGCGAGGAGGGGGACTCGAACCCCCACACCCGAGGGTACTGGAACCTAAATCCAGCGCGTCTGCCAGTTCCGCCATCCTCGCGCGAGCCACCGGCTCGCGGTGGCGGGTACAGCTTTCCGCGGAGCCGAGTTGACGTCAAGCCTCCGAGCGGACACACTCCCTCCGTGACCAACAGCGCCCGCCCGATGGAGGAGCCCATGATCCGGAGAATCCTGGTCGTCGCCACGATCGCGACGGCGCTTTCAGTCGTCGCGGTCGGCCCGGCCGCCGCCCTGAATCCGGCCGGAGACGATCAGCACGATCTGGCCCGCGCCGCGGTGATCGATCGCGTGATACTGGCCATAATGGAACACTATTACGACCCCGCGCGCATCGACGCTCACGACATGTTCGTGGCGACGCTCGACTCGTTGCAGGACCAGGTCGCGGAAATCAAGTACAAGGTTTCGAAAAACGAATCATCGGCGGCCGTGCACGTGCGCGACAGGCTCCTCGAGCTCGACATCTCCGAGGTGCACAGCCCGTGGGAGCTGTCGCGAGCGCTGCGACGGGTCTTGCGACACGTCGCGGACCACGTCTCGCCGAAAGATTACAATTTTATGGAAATCGAGTACAATCTGGCCAACGCGGTTCTCTCCACCCTCGATCCCCATTCCAACGCCATGTCTCCGGATCTCTACGAAGATTTGAGGATGGGGACCTCCGGAGAGTTCGGCGGGCTGGGGATCAAGATCACGACCGATCGCCGTCCACCTTGCGACGGAGAGCTGACCGTGGTCGAGGTCTTCGACGGCACTCCGGCCGCGAAGTCGGGTCTCGAGGTCGGCGACCAGATAGTCAAGATAGACGGGGAATCGACGGTGAACATCAGCACGGCCGAGGCGGCCGAACGGCTGCGCGGCAAGCCCGGCACCAAGGTGAGGCTGCGTGTCAGGAACCCGGCCGGAAGGCAGCGGCAACTGACCGTCACGCGCCGCAGGATTCCGATCGCCAGTGTCGAATCGGAGATGCTCGACGAGGAGGTCGGCTACATCAGGCTGGACGCATTCCAGGGGAACAGCGCCGAGGAGTTCGCAGAAGCATTGCGCTCGCTGAGGAGCAGCGGGATGAAGGGGCTGATCGTCGATCTGCGCGGCAACCCCGGCGGGCTGCTGGATATCACGATCGAGATCGCCGACAGGTTCCTGTCGGGGGGCACGATCGTGGCCACGGCCGGGCGCCGCGGAACCCAACAGGACGTGCAGAACGCCTCGACCTCCGGAACCGAGCCGCTCTACCCGCTGGTGGTGCTGGTCGATCAGCGTTCGGCCTCGGCGGCCGAGATCCTGGCGGGGGCTCTACGGCATCACGGGCGGGCGCTGCTTGTGGGAGAAACCACCTTCGGCAAGGGATCGGTGCAGATGGTGTTGCCGCTGCCCGGCGAGGGAGCCTTGCGCCTGACCAGCGCACAGTACCTGACGCCGGGAAACATCTCGATCCAGGCCGTGGGCGTCGCGCCCGACGTGCGGTTCGTCCCCGCGGTGGTCGACCGCGACGATCCGGACCTGATGCCCGGGGGCGCGCGCTTTTCCGAGGCCGACCTGGAGAAGCACCTCGAGCGCCCCACCGACCGGCGTCGCAGCGATCGCCCGGGCGTCGTGGAGTCGACTTTGTTCGTCCCTCTCGACGAGCGGGAGAAGGACCTGGAAGCCTTTCGGCGCTGCTATACGGACAATCCGAATCGAATGGGATTCGCCGATCGCTACGAGACCGATTTCGCCGAGCGGCTGATCGCCTCGACTTCGGGAGTCGCGGCCGAGGAGCTGCTGCTAGCGGCGCGCGAGCTGGTCGAGGAGGAATCCGGGCGGCAGGAGAAGCTGCTGATCAGGGCACTGCGTCGGGTCGGCATCGACTGGGGCGAGGCGCCCGAGGAGAGCGAGAGCGCCGAAGAGCAGGTCGAGGATTCGGATCTGAGAGCAAAGGCGCGGCTGGTGGGACGCGCGGTGCCCGGCGAGAAGGTGGGTTTGCGCGTCGAGGTGAAGAATCGCGGCAAGCGGCCGGTGCATCGCCTGCGTGCGGTCACCGCGAGCGATAATCATCAGTTTGCCGGGCACGAGCTGCTGTTCGGCAGGATTCCCCCCGGGGGCGGGAAACGCTGGACGGCCAGGATCGAGCTGCCGTTGACCGCCGAGCCCCGCGTGGATCCGGTCCGGGTCGATTTCCGCTCGGACGAGGGCCGCGTCCCGAGCCCGGTGGAGGTGGACGTCGAGGTCGCCACGCGAAAGCGCCCGCAACTGGCCTTCGAGTGGCACACCGAGGATCTGGGCGACGGAAACGGCTTCCCGGAGCCCGGCGAGGAGATGCGCGTCCGCGTGGAGATCGAGAACGTGGGCGACGGTCCCACCCGCGACGCCGAGGCCAAGTTGTCCTCCAGGCCCGGCGTCGACGTTGTCAGGGGAAGGATACCGCTGGGCCGTCTGAAGCCGGGGGAGAGCGAGCAGGGCAGCTTTAGATATCGCGTCGGCGAGGAGTTCGAAGGGCGCGAGGCGACGCTGCGGCTCGTGGTCGAGGACCTGGTTCCCACACGCCTGGGAATCCCCGTCGGGCGCAGCCTGCTGGACGTCGAGATCGACGTTCCGATCTCGAGAGCGCGTCCGGGCCCGGGCGATGCCTCCGGCGAGGTGACCGTGACCCACGAGCAAGACGAGGTTCCGCTCAGGGAGGGGCCGTCGCTGGAGTCGCGCGTCGCGGGGTACGCCGAGGCCGGAGCCGTGTTCGAGGTCGACGCGCGCTATCGCGGGTACTTCCGCGCCTTGCTGGATGGCGAGCGGAGCGCCTGGATCGAGGAGCGGCACGTGCGGCCGGGAGGGGGAGCCGGCAAGGCTGACTATCGAGCGCTCCAGGTCGCGCCTCCGCGCATCTCCATGGCCGGAGATCCGGTGCGGCGGACCTCGCTCGAGGAGCTGAAGATCTCCGGCCAGGCCGAGCACGACCAGGGGCTGCGCGACCTGATGGTCTTCGTCGGGAACCACAAGGTCGCCTACCTGCCCGCCGCCTCCGAGGGCGAGACCCGTCGGATGGACTTCGAGGTCGAGGTGCCGCTCGAGGTGGGGGAGAACCGCGTCAGCGTGGTCGCGCGTCACGACGCGCGGATAGTCGCGACCGAATCGGTTTTCGTCCGCCGCGAGGAGGCCCGGCATCACGCCGCAGGCTCCACTTCGACAGAAGACGACGAAAGGCTGGGTTCCGCGGGAGAGCGGTGATACAATTTCCTCATGCCGTCGAAAAGAACACGCGGCGATCTCGAGAGCTTCGTCGACCTGCTCGAGGAGCTGCGCGGAGTCCTGGAGCTGAAGCTGGTGCGCGGGGATCAGCAGGCCTGGATCGGGTTGCGGCTCGGTCGACAGCGTCCGCCGCACGTGCTGCTCCAGCAGATCAGCCGCGCCGCGGACGGCTTCGGAATCGACACCTCGAGCGTTCACTTCGGAATCCTGGCCGATTGAATTCCAGCGCGATCCGCACCGCGATCCGCACACCCCCAGTCGGTCTCTCTTGGGGTGCGCTGCTGGCGCTGGCGCTGCTGGCGGCTTCGGTCGAGTCGCTTGCCGAGAGGGTCGACCGCATCGTGTCGCCCGGTCCCGAGCACCCGCTCGAAGTGGCTCCGGGACGGGCCTTCTCCGCGGTATTGAGGATGCGTCTGCCGCTGACTCCACCGCCCGGCGTGCAGCAATCGCGCGCATGGAATGGTTGGTCCGCGGTGCTGACCCGCGAGGCGGCGGCCGCGTTTTCGGGCGCGGAGAGGCGCCTCGAGTACCAGCTCAGGCTGGTCAGGGTGCGGCCGCGGGGAAGCGGCATGTACCGCGCGGTGCTCGTTCCGCCGGCCTGGATCGCGGAGGGGCGATACGATCTGGAGATTCGAGCTCCGGGCTTCGGGAGCCGAGCGCCGAGATCGGTGATCGTTTCGCGCTTGCGGCAAAGGAGCGCCCGATGCGTGGAGACGCTGCCGCTGACCCGCACGGGGCCGGGACGCTTCGAGATCGGGAAGCGTCCCGGCGCCTGCGTACTGGAGATTGCGATCCCGGCCGATGCGGCCGGTGTCTCGGTCGAGCTGGGGAAAAGGACCATCGAGCCCGAGCTGGTGGCCTGGTGCGCGGTGCCCCGTTCGGCAAAGGGGTCCCGCGACAGAGTGCTTCAGTTCTTCGGCGAGGGGATCCAGGGAGGATCGCTGACGATCGAACGCGTAGAGGAGGCCCGCGGCGGGGGATGCTGCATCGTCTGGGCTGGAGCGGAACACGGAGCCGGCGGTATCGAGCAGCTGGAGGGCGTCTACCGGCGCGACGGAGAATCGGTGAGCATCGCCTGGGACCTCGGAGACGGCTGCTGGGCGGCGGGCGAACGGGTGCGGCATCGCTGGATGCTCGACCGCGGGGCGCGCGTGACCGCGACGGGATTCGATCGCTTCGGGCGCTCCTGCACGGCCGTGACTCGCGCGCCGTCGGGGTCGAGGCCCGAGCGGGGGGGATGCGGCTGCGAGGTCGCGGGAGCGAACCGAGCGCCAGGATGGTCTTGGCGAGCGCTGATCGATGTCCTGATTCCGGGCTTGCCCGAATGGGGAGGCGGGGAATAAGATGCCCTCCAACCGGCGTTACCGCACAAGCGACGGGAGAGGTGAAGAACAGATGCGAGAAAGCTCGAGGACGTTGGTTCTGGCGACCGCCGCGGTCGCGGTCATCATTGCGGGGTGCGCCGTCGAGTACATCCCCAATACCACGATCGAGGACACGGAGGGCAACCGACGGATCGTGGAGTTCTGCGAACGTTACAGGCACGCGGTGGAGGACATGAACGTGGGGCTGCTGCTCTCGATGGCCTCGCCCAGGTATTTCGACAACAGCGGTACCTCCACCAACGATGACGATTTCGATCGCGCCGGATTGGAGGAGGTGCTCAACGATCGCTTCAGGGACGTGGATTCGGTGCGCTACGAGATCCGTTACCGCGACATCTACGAGCAGGACGGCCTGATCCACGTGGAGTACACCTACACGATGAGCTTCCAGTACACGGTCGACGGCGAGACCAAGTGGTCCAACAAGACCGCCGACAACCAGCTGGAGCTGCAACCCGTGGAGGACGGATACCTGATCGTCACCGGAATGTAGACCTTCTCCCCGAGCGATCCCGGCGTCGCGCTTGACAGCCTTGCCCGCTTGGAACAAGACTGGAACAGGGTTCGTGACCGCCGGCGGCACCGCGCAGGAGGCCGAATGAAATCGCTGCAAATCGTTTTCGACAGCCGCGCGTCTTTCTTCGATTCCTACCTCGCCGATCTAGAGGGAGGCGGCGTCTTCGTTCAAACGGTGGACAGCTTCGAGGCGCGACAACGTGTCTTGTTGAGCCTGGTCTTTCCCGAGATTCCGGAGGGCCTGCGTTTCAGGGGCGAGGTGGCGTGGCGCCGGGCTCCGACTCCCTGGCGCTCGGTGCTGGTTCCCGGAGTAGGCGTGGCTTTCGGGCGGTCCCAGCGCAGCCAGGTCGAATTCCTGATGGATTTCTGTCGCGGCCGTCTTGCGGCCAACAGGAAGAAGGGCCGGCGAGTTCCGGCGGATTTTCGCGTCGATATCGTTTCCGACGAGGAGCGGATATCGGGCCGCGCCAGGGATGTCAGTCGCGGCGGGCTTTTCGTCGCGGTCCAGCGGCTGCTCGACAAGGGGACCGAGGTGGATCTGGACCTGTTCCTCGAGCGGGAAGGGCCTCCCGAGAGGTTCGTGGGACGAGTGGCCTGGAAAAAAGTCGACGGATCCGAGTCGGGTCTCGGCATGGAGATCCTGTTCCGCACTCCCTATCGGCGAGCTCTGATCAACGATTTGGTAGGAAGGATCGAGGGGCGTCTGGACGGCGTGACGGCTCGCCTGTAAAAGCGGGAGACGACCGTCTCGGCGCGCCGCTGTTCCGTTTATGATGTTGAAGCGCTCCGGCTGTGATGGTACGGTGCAACATCCTCATTGTCGGCGTCTCGTCGCTCGGCACGGGAAGGTTTGGCTGACGAACAAATGGGCGAGGACAAGACCCAACTGGGGAAGATACTGCTCAAGCGGAAGGTCGTCAGCTCCAAGGATCTGGACGGCATACTCGACGAGCAGAAATCCGCCGGCGGCAAGGGCGAAAGGCTGGCTTCCCGCGTGCTCGAGAAAGGTCTCACCGACGGAGTCGAGCTGCTGCGCGCCTTGAGCGAGCAAAGCGGCGTTCCGGCGGTGGACCTCGAGGAGATCGAGTTTCCCCTCGAGAACCTGGAGATCATTCCCAAGGAGATCGCCGAAGAGCACGTGATCCTGCCGCTGAAAGTCACGGACGACAGCATCAACCTGGCGATGGCCACTCCCGACGACCAGAAGGTCATCGACGAGATAGAGTTCGTCACGGGCAAGAAGGTCTTTCCCCACGTGTCCTTGCACGCTCAGATCGTGGAAGCCGTGGAACGAGCCTACCGGGAGAAGGAGTCGGGCGGCACGGTGTATCGCGGGGCGCGTTTCGGCGAAGCGGGCGCCGCACCCGGCACGGAGAGTGACGCGCCGGCCTCCACGGTGCTGCCGGACGATTCCGGAGGCGAGGGCATGATGGGCCTGGACGTCGAAATCGATTTCGACCAGGAGGAGGGTTCGGCTCCCTCGTCCGGCGGCCTGGAGAGCATCTCGGCGCCGTCGGTCGGCGGGGCCGAGGCGGTCCAGCCGGCTCCGCGGCCCGAGGCCGAGGCGGAAGGCTCGCGGGGCCGCAAGATCCTGGTCGTGGACGACGAGGACGACATTCGTCTGTTGATCTCGCGCGTGTTGATGGAGAAGGGTCACCAGGTGGTGACCGCGGGGCGGGGGCTCGAGGCGATCCAGAAGGTTCAGACGGAATCTCCGGACATGATCATTCTCGATGCCATGCTGCCGGAGGTCCACGGTTTCGATATCTGCAAGAAGATCAAAGACAGTCGCAAGTACGGGCACATCCCGGTGATAATGATCTCGGCCATCTATCGCGGCTGGCGTTACGCCAAGGATCTCAAGGAGTCCTACGGAGTAGACGATTTCATCGAAAAACCTTTCAAGATCGGTGAGTTCGTCAAAAAAGTGGATGCGATGCTGAAGAGGGACGGGGCCGAGGTCCGGGAGGACGGCGAGGATCTCTCCCAGCAGGCCGAGCGGATCCTGGCGCGCAGCGTCGAGGCCTACAGGGGAGGTGACATCGACCGGGCGATCGAGCTGCTCCGCAAGGGACTGGAGATCGATCCCCTGGCGTTCAAGCTGCATTACAATCTGGCGTTGCTGCTGGGAAAGAAAGCGCTGAGCTACCAGGCGATCAGAGAGTTGGAGAACGCCCTGGAGCTCGCGCCGAGCTACTTCCCGGCGCTGAAGAACCTGGCGCTCCTGTACCAGAAGGCCGGATTCAAGTACAAGTCGATCGAAACGTGGGAGCGCGCCTTGCACCACTGTCCCGACGAGGAGACCCGCGAGGGCATCAAGCGCCACCTGATGAGCATGCTGTGAGCTCCCAATGAAGTTCGTTTGCGAGCACTGCCACTCCAAGTACAACATCGCGGACTCCAAGGTCCAGGGCAAGGTCCTCAAGATTCGCTGCAAGAAGTGCGGAAACATCATCGAGGTGCGCGATCCGGGCGCGGCCGCCGTCGAGGGCCGATCCGAGCCCGAGAAGAAAGCCCCCGCAAAGGGAAAGCTGGAGGGACGCTTCGCCGAGTCGTTCCGCTCGGGAGAGGCGACGCGTCGGCGCGGCACGCCGGGGTTGAGGCGAGCGGTGGAGCGTTCGGCCGAGACGATGGAGCGCGACGAGACCGAGCTGAAGGTTTGGTTCGTGGCGCTCGAGAACAAGCCGATCGGTCCGGTCCAGGCCCGGACGGTCCACCGTTATCAGCAAGCGGGCAAGGTCGGCGACGACACGTTGGTCTGGAAAGAAGGGCTGCCGGACTGGACCGCGCTGCGCAACTGCAAGGAGCTGGTCGGTCTGCTGGCCAAGCTCGACATCGCGGCTTCGCTCGAAGGCGGGCAGGAACGGGAGAGGCCGCCCGAGCCCGAGGCCGAGCCCAAGCTCGGCTTGTTCGCCGACGAGCGACCCGCCGAGAAGCCCGGCGAGAAGATTGCGCCGGCGCCGCGGCCGGAGTCTCCCCTGCGCGGACAGGCGGTGGGGCGCGTCGACGGCTGGGGCGATCTGCCGGAAGCGCCCCCCGGAGAGGAGAAAGGCGCGACCGCGGGAGCCGGCGACTTCGTTCCCGAGGCTCCGCCGGCCGACGAGAGCGCGAACGACGAGGCCGCCGAGGATTTCTTCGGAGATTTCAGCGACGGAATGGAGAGCGAGGTAGCGGACATTCGCACGATCTCGCCTCCGAGGGTGCTGGGCGGCGGAGAGCGCTGGGTCAAGATCGCGGCGGTCGGTTTCTTGGGGCTGGCGATCACCGTGCTCGGCGTCGCGGTCTTCACTGGAGAGTCTGCGGAGCCGAAGGTGGTCAAGGAGGTGGTGGAGAAAGTCGTCGAGGTGGAAAAGGAGAAGATCGTCTACCGGGATCGCCCGCGCTCGGTCGAGACCGAAAAGGGAGAAAAGGCCAAGAGCGGCGACGAGAAGAAGAAGGGCGCGGCCAAGGTCGCGTCCGCGAAGAAGAGCGGCTCGTCGGGCTCGCAAGGGAGCAAGGAGCTCAGCGCCGACGAGAAGAAGAAGAAGCTTCTCGAGCAGATGGGACTGCTTGCCCCCTCGGGGGAGCACGAGTTGGTGGGCGGATCGGGCGACAAGACGTCGGCGAGCGGATCCGGCTCCGGTTCGGGCGATCTCACCCAGAGCCAGATTCGAAAAGTGGTCAACAAGAACCGCAGCTCGCTGCAGATCTGCTACGAGCGCTCTCTCAAGCAGGGAGAGGCGCCCGAGGACAGCGACGTCAAGGCCAACATCCGCTTCACGGTCGGCAGCAGCGGCATGGTCAAGAAGGTCTCGATCGGAGGCAGTGTCGCGCGCTATCCGGGGCTCGAGGCGTGCATGTCGCGGGCGGTCAAGAAGTGGGTGTTTCCGTCGAGCAAGGGCGACTCGCCGGTGGACTTCCCCACCTTGTTCACGCCGCGCTGAAGGCCGCCGATTTCACCATGTGATCGCGATGCTGCCCGCCGACATACACGACTTGGCCCTCGGAGCGCTGGAACTGGCGGTCTTCGTTTCCGCGCCGTTTCTGGGCGCGGCGCTGGTCGCGGGCGCGCTGGCAGGCGCCCTGCAATCGTACACGCGGATGTCCGAGCCGGTGATCGGCCACGTGGCGCGCGCGGCGGCCGTGTTGCTGCTCCTGCTCGGCGTGGCGGGGCTGGTCGCTTCCAGCGTGGCCGACTTCGCCGAGCGCGTCTGGTCCATGATCCAGGACGTGTCGTCGTAGGCGGCGGTCGTGACCGATTTGCCCCACGCCCAGATGTTGACGCCCATATCCCTGCTGGCGGTACGCATCCTGGTCGCCTCGAGGCTGACCCCTTTTCTGGGCGGTAGACCGCTGCCCTGGCCGGCCTGGCTCGCCCTGGCGGCGGCGTTGCTGCTGGCGACCTGGCCCGTCGCGCTGGAGAGCGGGGCATCGATCCCGATCTCGGGCGCCGCGGTCTGGTTAGTTCTCGCCTTTCGGGAGGCCTTGATCGGAGCCTGCATCGGGATCTTCGCCAGGCTGGCCTTCTCGGTGCTGGAAAATGCCGGCCGGCTGCTGGAGACGGCTGCGCTGGGGCGCTTGCAGGGCGGCGAAGAGCAGGAAGACGGCGTGACGAGCCGGGGTCCGATCGAGGCGATATACGTGATCGGCGGAACGGCGGCCTTCCTGCTCGTCGGCGGTCACCGGGCTCTGATCTCCGCGCTGTTCGGATCGGTGCGAGCCGTTCCGCTCGGAGCGACCGGCGGCAAGGGCGGCTGGGAAGCCGTGCTCGACGGCGCCGGCGAGCGGGCCGCGGAGCTGTTCGCCACCTCGTTCGGCGCGGCGGTCCTGATCGCCGCGCCGGTGTTCGCCGCGGCACTGGCCGGTGACGCGCTGGTCGCGATCGCGCTCAGGGCGATGCCGGCCTGGTCGTCGGCGGCCGGGAGCCGGGCCCCGCGGGCGCTCGCGGCCCAGTTGACCGTCGCGATCCTGCTGGGAGCGGGAGTGGCGGCGGCGGTGGACGTGCTGGACGGCGGGATGCAAAGAATCGCGGGAGCCTTCGGGGCGTGAGGCCCGGGAATAGGGGAGCGCGCGAGTTGTTGTGGCGAGGTCCGCTATTAATGTCGACGTCGAGTTGACTTGTCCCGGAGGTACGACGTACAAAGCCCCGACTGCTAGCTGACACATCCACTCCCCGGCATGAGGTCGCGGGAAGCGGGAGAATTCCCACGGCATGGGCCGAATCGAAACGACCGTCGCGCTGTTGATCGCCGCTCGCGCTTTGTTGGCGCCGGCCGTGGCGTGGGCTCAGCTCGGAGAGGTGGGCGACCTGAGCCCGCCGCGCAGCTTCGGCGATCCCGAAATCTCCGGGATCGAGGAGTCGAGCTCCGGCGAGCGGGCCGGATATCTGATGTTCGATCCCGCCGAGCACGAGGGCGCCGAGGTGCTGCGGGTCGAGGTCGAGGGAAACAGGCGGGTCTCGGCGGACGATATCCGAATCAACATCGCCACCCGGCGCGGCACCGCGTTCGATCCCGACCGGGTCGCGCGCGATGTCGAGGCGCTCTACAAGCTGGATTTCTTCAGCGACATCGCGGTCGTGCTCGAGGAGGAGCAAGACGGCGTGGTCCTCACCTACGAAGTCGTGGAGAAGGCGGCGGTGGGAGAGGTGCGCCTCGAGGGCAACGACGAGCTCGACGAGGAGGACATCACCGAGGTCCTCGACATCGAGACCAACCAGCCGCTCGACATCCCGCGGATCGAGCGCAACGTGCAGAAAGTGCGGGACCTCTACTCGGAGAAGGGTTACTTCCTGGCCGAGGTAACCTATCGGCTCGAGGAGGCCCCCGGACAGAACGCGTACGACGTGGTGATCGTGATCGACGAGCACGCCCAAGTCGAGGTGCGGGATATCTCCTTCGTCGGCAACCACGCCCTCAGCGATTCCGAGATCAACGCCTACATGTCGACCAAGACCGCGGGGCTGTTCTCGATCCTGACCGATTCGGGCAAGTTCAAGCGCGAGGCGTTCGACCGGGACATCACCGTGATCCAGGCGCTCTACTGGGATCACGGCTACATCGACGTCAAGGTCGGCACTCCGCGCGTCGAGCTTTCCCCCGACCGGCGCTACATCTTCCTCTCGATCCCGATCGAGGAGGGGCCTCGCTACCGCGTGGGCAGGATCCGCGTGATGGAGCACGATCGAAGCGGCGAGGAGGTGGAGTTGCTGGGCGGCCGGCGCAAGGTCCGCTCGATGGTGCACACCGAGCGCGGCGAATGGTTCTCGCGCACATCGGTGATGGAGGACGTCAACCGCATCACCCGCCACTACCAGGACCAGGGCCATGCCCACGCCAACGTCGAGCTGCAGACGCTGACCGACGAGGAGACGCGGGTGGTCGACCTGGTGCTGGAGGCTTCGCGCGGACCGGTGGTCCACTTCGAGAGAATCGAGATGCGGGGCAACACCAAGACCCGCGACCGCGTGATCCGGCGCGAGCTGAAGATCCACGAGGGCGAAAAGTACAGCCAGACCGGACTCGACATTTCCAAGGCCCGCGTCACGCGGCTGGGCTACTTCGAGCGGGTCGACATCACCACCACGCCCGGCAGCTCCGACGACCAGGTGATCGTCAACGTGGAGGTGGTCGAGCGCCACACCGGCCAGTTCCAGGTGGGGATGGGCTTTTCCACCGTGGAGAACTTCATCGCCCAGGCCCAGGTCACCGAGCAGAACTTCATGGGCCAGGGGCAGACCGTGCGCTTGCAGGCCCAGCTGTCGAGCATGCGCCAGATGTTCGTCTTCGATTTCTGGGAGCCGCACTTCCTCGACAGCGAGTGGACCTTCGCCTTCAAGCTCTACGACACCGTGATGGCGATGATAGATTACAACAAGGAGTCCACCGGCGGCGAGATCACGCTGGGCCATTCGATCGGGCTCGAGGACCTCAAGCTGTACCTGTCCTACAACCTGGAATACGACAAGATCGACACCGGCCAGGGGCGCGGGATGCTGATCAGCGGCCGCCGCCTCTCGTCGGGCTTCAGCAACCTGCCGCTGGCCTACCTGTTCCAGGAGGGCTTCAGCTCCAGCGTGCGCACCACGCTGACCTACGACAAGCGTAACAACCGGCTGTTCCCCACCGATGGATCCTACAACTCCGCCTCGCTGGAGCTGGCCTCGCGCTACCTGGGCTCGGACTTCGAGTTCACGCGCTACACGCTCAACAGCCGCTGGTACTTCCCGCTGTTTTGGAAGTTCGTGTTCCGGCTGCGCGGCAAGTTCGGGCTGATCCACTCCAACACGGCCGAGGGGCTGCCGATTGCCCAGCGGTACCGCTCGGGCGGGATCTTCGACGTGCGCGGCTTCTACCCCTGGTCGCTCGGCCCGCGGCTCTCGATCCCCAGCACCTTCGATCCGAACGCCGCGCCGCGGGCGAGCGGGATCAACATCGGCGGCAACATGCAGCTGACGTTCAACACCGAAATAGAGTTCCCGATAGTGGAAATCGTGGGGATCAAGGGAGTGGTCTTCTTCGACGCGGGCAATTCGTTCAACCTGGAGGACTCCTGGTGCCAGGCCGGCGGCGGTCGCGGGATCAACGAGTTCACCGATCCGTGCAACAAGAACCCGCTCTACCTGCGTACCTCGGCGGGCTTCGGTTTTCGCTGGTTCTCGCCGATGGGCCCGCTGCGCTTCGAGTGGGGCTGGCCCACGCACCGCTTCGCCGGCGAGGAGAAGTACATGTTCGAGTTCACGTTCGGCAACTTCTTCTGATTTTCTCGAGCCGGGCGGACGGGATTGGTTGACGAGAGGATAAATAAACGGAGGATGAGACAGTCGAACTACCGAGTGCGCCGCGAACGGGGCGCGATACGATCTCGGAGGTTGGGAGAAGACGAAATGCAAAACGTACTTGGAGGAAAGAAGGTTCTCGGGACGCTGATCGCGGCGTCGATCATCTCCACGGCGGCCGGTCGCGCTGCGGCCGACGACGTGAAGATCGCGGTCGTGGACCTGCGCCGCGCCCTCAACGAGACGAACGAGGGCAAGCAGGCGATGAAGAAACTGACCCGGCACAAGAACAAGCTGCAAAAGAAGATCTCCGCCAAGGAAAAAGAGATCCTGGAGATGAAGCAGACAATCGAGAAGCAGCAGAACGTCCTGAACAAGGAGGCGCTGCAAAAAAAGGTCGAGCAGTACTACCAGGCGGTCACCGAGCTGCAGCAGACCTACATGCAGTTCCAGCGCGAGCTGGTCGACAAGGAGAGCGAGGCCACCGAGAAGATCCTGAGCAAGATGGCCAAGATCATGAAGGAGATCGGCCGGGAAGCGGGATACACGATGGTCTTCGATAGCTCCGCGGGCGCCGTGATCTGGGCGCCGAGCCACCTGGACCTCACCGACAAGCTGATCCAAAGATACAACGCCAAGTACTAGTGCCGAGTCAATCGAAAACGTTCGGGTGAGAGCGGCCCCTGCCTGCGTATCCCGGCATCGGACACCAAGACCCGGGTATCAGACACCCAGAACAAACCGCGGCGGCATTCGCCGGCCGAAGCACATCCGGCCGGGCTGCCGCCTGACATCTCGGCTGTCCGCGCCCCGAATCGGTCGCCGGCGGCCGGTTCTCGCCCCGGCTCGCCCCCCGATCTCGTCCGTTTTCTTCTGGAAACCGAGCTTCGGGCGCACCCCGGCGCCCGGCGCCGCGTTCGGCGGCGTCACTCCCCCCTTCGCCCCTGACGAATCAGCCTGGCCCGGCTAGACGTACCCGCTCCAGTACCGGTGCTTGGGCCTGTAGGGCTCGATGATCGGCGGCCTGAACGTGCCCGCCGGAAACTCGCGCCAGTAGTCCCCGGCCAGGTAGTCGCGCGACGCCTCCCGGTGCTCCCGCTCTGTCTCCCTG
>JAWOBP010000178.1:0-25991 GCA_046484285.1 Polyangia bacterium | reverse complement strand
TGGACACAGCGGCGTATTTGTCTGACAGTAGTACCCATCAGACACCTCCTTTCGTCCGTTCAACCGCGGTTGGTTTTCTTACACCCACACTATGGTGGACGGGCGGAAGGTTATGCAATTTTTCGGCTTTTCGGCGGCGGTTCAGGCGGCAGCGGGCCTCTTCTCAGACCGGCAGGAGCGGAAACTCCAATACCTGAGGGACTACACCTCGGTGCGCGACCTGATCGCGAAGCTGGACAGTTACTTCGAGTACTACAACACCGAGCGGGCTCACGAAGCCTTCGGTCTGCTGACCCCGTCCGAAGCATACGCCAGCGGATCGAACAATGCTGAGGCGGCATAGCGATGGCACACGATGCTCCAGCGCTCGGGGGCCCGTCTTCGACTGGAGTGTCCGGTTTCTCCGGGGCGACCCGTTTCAAACGGACTGTATCCTGGATGGAAATAGAAGAGGAGAAGACGAATCAACCCCCTCGCGAAGAGTCCACCTCAACCCCGAGGGAATTTTGTCCTGGACATCGGGAGGACTTCACCTTGATAAGATAGTTACTTGGGACATCAGGCAGCAAGAGTTTTTCTCCATGAGTTGAAGTTTGTTGCGAGGGACTCTGAACCTGCGAAACCGAATGGCAAGGATGCCAGGAAAAGCCTCACTCGCCGGCGGCCGGCAGCGACTACGGTCTGCGAGAAAACAGGCTCCGAATCTGCTGTAAGCTGGGGGTAGACGAGAACCGTGTCCACAAGATCGGACTCGCCTAGCGATCCATAGGCAAGCGCCTGGTGAAGATCAGCACGGTGGCGTTCTTTGATCTCGTCATTAAGCCCAGTCCAACCGTGACGACGAAGAAGCGTCATGTGGGGTTTGTACTTCGCGTCGATCCAGATCGTGCGCCCCGGACCCCGCAGCTCGATGTCCGGAGCAAGCGAGCCCATCGACTCGAAGGGGCCTGTCCATCGCAGCGTGCGGCGGACGCTTCCGAACGGGCTGGCGGTCATGCCGAGCTGGCGGGCGAGATCGGCGGCGAAGGCCGCGACCCAGGCTTCCCACACCGCGTCGATCGACAAGTCCCAAGATAGCCCGTCGAGCGTTCTCGCTCCACCGAGCCCGCGCTCCTCCGAAACCCAGGTCATCGCCTCCAAAGCCGAAGACACCCACTCCGAGGGTGCCACCGGTGACCACGAAGGCGACGGACGCCGGGAGACTCCGGGGCCGATCAGAGTCAGTAGCTCGCCCGTGCGACCGAGCAGCACGCGCGCCGGGGCAGAATCGGCAATTCGTGTCAGCTCCTCTTCGAGTCGCTTCAGTGTCCAGCGAACCGCCGCGATCAGGACGGGATCATCGTCGGGGTCGGAGAAGTGGCAGGGGAACGAAGTCCACCGCCCCCGTGGCACGTCCTGAGAGGCCCAGCGGGCCCAATCGACACGACCGCGCGGACTGGTCCGGTGTTCCTCTCGCGGCACGAAGCCGCGCCGGCGGTGCTTGAGCAGGCCAGCGAGCCGCGTGATGACGGGGCCGGCAAGCAGCCAGGGGGGGACCTCTCGGGCCGAACCTGGCACCAGCGGTGACCCTCCGAGCGTCGGCTCAACCGAAAAACCGATCGCGTTGAACACCGCCCCTAACGAAGCCCACTGAAAGCGGGGCTGGACCAGCAGTCCGGCAACCACTTTCCGGGTGGACGGGCTGAGCAGCGGGATCGCCCCGACCTTGGGCCCAGGGTTGAGCAGTACGCGCGGGACCGGATCCACGCGCACGTCCGGGCGCAGGTCGAGACGCCGCAACATCGGCCGGTTGGCTTCGAGAAACGGCTCAACCCAGCGATCGCCCGCTACCCCTATATCGCGTTGACCAATCGCCACCGGATCGCCTTGGTCGGTGGTCTTGAGCAGCGGGCGCGAGGACGGGACGGCCGCGAGCAGGTTGCCTGCGCGCGTCCTCCCTTTCCTGGTGCGCCCCCTCGCCATGCGTCACCGGTCCAGCAGACGAGCTTCGATGCGATCCGCCAGACCCGCGATCGCCTCGCTCGCGCCGCCGCAGAGCTTTTCATCCAGGTAGTCCCGCAGCAGAGGTAGCAGCTCGTACTCGATGCGCCGAGCAATCCGATCCTGCCGTCCCTCCGCGTCGAGGTCTGGCCGTGGATCGAGGAAGTAGGCGTGTCCGGGAACGAGGCGAAGCGTGTCCTCGTCAGCGAACTCGGCAAAGGTGTGGATCGTGTCGGCGAACAGGTCGACGGCGAAGTCTACCCCCTCGGCGCGCACCGCGGTCAGATCGGGCCACATCGGGATGAACGCGAACCGGCGACGGATCGCAATGTCGATGCGAGCGATCGTGCGATCGGCGGTGTTGCGCGTCCCGAGAACGAGCAGGTTCGGCGATAGCGACAGCTCACTCGGATAGCCCTCGGGAACGTGCGCGAGACTGACAGCTCGTCCAGCCTCTCCCGCCTCGAAGAGGATAACCGCCTCGCCGAGGACGCGCGCCAGATCCGCCCGGTTGATCTCGTCGATCACCAGCACGTGTTGCTTGCCCTCGGCGGCTCTGTTGGCGACGAGCAGGTCGCCCGGGCGCACGTCGAAGGCTAGACCAGCGTCGGTCGGCTTGGGGAACAGCCCGACGACAAAGTCCTCGTAAGTGCGGGCCGCGTGGAACTGGATCCGCGTTGCCGAGCCGATCTTGTCCGCCACCTGGAACGCGAGTCTTGTCTTGCCGGTGCCGGGAGGCCCTTCGAGAACCACGAACCGGCGCTCCTTGAGTACGTCGAGCACGTGCTCCTCGGCGACGGACGGGAAGACCGCGCCCGCTATCGCTTCGAGGCGACCTTCCCAGCGGTCCTTGGCCTTTCCCGTGAGCGGTGTGCCGTGCTCGTGGAAAAAGAGGTCGATCAGATCGGCGACCGCCTCGGCATCGTTTAGCGAGCACACCGGGACCGCGGCGTAGATGACGCGCGAGTAGGACTTGAGGCAGGTCGAAACGTCGGGCCACAGCGCCGTCGTCGTGCCCGGCACTTCGGAGGCGATGTCGAGCAGGTCGGGCTTCACCCAGACGCGGCCGCGATGGAGACGCGACAGCGCCCGAAGTCGCCGCCCGTGTCCTGGGCGTCCGAGGATCGCCGTGTCCGCGCCGAAGCCGTCCGTGCCGATGACGAGCACCGCGACGCTGCCCTCGGCCGCGGGCATCCACACGAACGACGTGCCCTGGTAGGGACCGGACGTTGGGTTCTCGGCAGTGATCCATCCAGCGTAGGACGCCGCGTCCGCCTTCTTCTGGAGGTTCACACGCATCTGGAAGCGATCGCGATGGTGAGCCGCGCTGTGGAACCGCTCATCGTAGACCTTTCGAAGAAGATCGCGCACCTCTTCGCTCTTCTCCATCAGATCCCACTCGCGACCTGCGATCATGCCCGCGACCAGCTGGTCGAGTGCGCTCATGCTGCCCCCTTGCGTGCGAAGCGGTCCGCGAGCAGGTGTCGAATCCCCTGATCCTCACGAAGCGCAGCGCTCTCGAAGCGAACGAAGTCTAAGAAGCGAGCGGAGGTTCCGCCAACCAGGATCTCGACGGGCGGGTCCAGGTCGGCTTGCTTCGGCAGGTGCTCGCGCTCCCAGGCGTGCCAACCACAGGCGATGATCTCGTCGACATCGGCTCCGCCGATGATGAACGCCTCGGGTGTCTCAATCGGGCTGTGCAGCACCGGATCCGCCCCGACGAAGAAGCCCTGCTCGGGATTGATGCCCACGAAGAGCGTCGTGTAGAGGTGGTAGGGGTCCTGCCAGAGATCGTGAAGCGAGCGGTCCTTGGAGCCGTACTTGACCTGGAAGCGGTGCTCGTCGGCCGGGCGGTTCTTGGTCAGCTTCTGGTTCGCGAGGAAGGCGTAGACCACGATCCCGAGCCGTTCGCCGTCCGCGGTCTCGAACGTCACGCGGAACGGCGCCTGGCTCGCCGGGGACTCGTAGAGGATCCGGCACCCGGCCTGCCGAAGCGCTGCCGTGATGAAGTCGAGAAGCGGCTGCTTGTCGCGGGCGCTTACGTGGTACACGCGCGGCTCGGGTGGGCTCCCCCCTACCTCGGCGCGCGGGCGCGCCTGTCGCTTTCTTCCTGATCTGCTCCCCTGTGTCATCAGAACCCCGCGATCGTAGTAGACGCCCTACGATACTCCGCTTGATAGGATTGCATCAAGCGCGGTCGTAAGAGAGGTCCTCGTTTGGAAGCCCGCCTTCGCTTGGAAAGGACGGGCTACGGCGTGGCCGCTAGAAACTAAAAAACCCCCGAGGCGGGGGCCTCGAGGGTTTGAGTTTCTAGCGGGGTGGACGGGACTCGAACCCGCGGCCTCCGGCGTGACAGGCCGGCGTTATAACCAGCTTAACTACCACCCCGTTTTTCAAACCAGCGTCGCTTTGGGCGGGACAGGGCTTGAACCTGCGACCCCCGGCTTGTAAGGCCGGTGCTCTTCCTCTGAGCTACCCGCCCCGCCGCGCGAGCGGAGGGTTTCTAGCAAACCGTCCCTGCCAAGTCAACTTCATTCGGGGCGTTTTCGGCGGAGGCTCCCGCGGGTCTTTCCGGCGCGTCTCTGGGCGGTCCGCTTGGGGCAAAAGGCGCGCTTTGGGGGCTGTTCCGTGTTGCGCGGCGGGGCGATACGCGGTATGGATAGCACTTCGTTGCGCGCGGTTGGGTGAAATCCGCAAGAAAAACAGAGACATGGGTCGCATCATCTCCATAGCGAACCAGAAGGGGGGCGTGGGCAAGACGACCAGCGCTGTCAATCTAGGCGCGTCGTTCGCGGCCGCCGAGAGGACCGCGCTGGTGGTCGACGTGGATCCGCAGGCCAACGCCACCTCGGGTCTCGGAGTCGATCCGGAGCGCGTCTCGCTGAGCGCCTACGAGGTGCTGATCGGCTCGGCCGCGGCGCGCGACGCGATCGTTCCCAGCGAGCTCGATTACCTGGACGTGCTGCCCGCCAGCCGCGATCTGGCCGGCGCGGAGGTCGAGCTGGTCGACGCCGAGCGCCGCGAGTCGCGGCTGCGCGAGGGGCTCGGCCCGCTGCGCGAGGAGTACGACTTCATCGTGGTCGACTGCCCGCCGTCGCTGGGCCTGCTGACGCTCAACGCGCTGTGCGCGGCCGACTCGGTGATCGTGCCCTTGCAGTGCGAGTATTATGCGCTGGAAGGGCTCAGCCGGCTGCTGGACACGATCGAGATCCTGCGCGACGGGCTCAACCCCGGCCTGGAGATAGACGGGATCTTGCTTACCATGTTCGACAAGCGCAACAACCTCTCGACCCAGGTGGAGCGCGAGGTGCGCGACAACTTCGACGGGCGCGTTTTCGGCACGGTGATTCCGCGCAACGTTCGCCTCAGCGAGTCGCCCTCGTTCGGCAAGCCGGCGCTGATCTACGACGTGCGCTCCACGGGCGCGCAGCGCTACCTGGAGCTGGCGCGCGAGTACCTGGAGCTGGAGCGTTGAGCGAGCGCGGCAAGGGACGCCGCGCGCTGGGCAAGGGGCTCGGCGCGCTGATTCCCGGCGCCGGCGCACAGGGTTCCGGCTCGGGGCGGCGCGAGTTCTTCGTCTGCCCGGTCGATCGGATTCACCCCAGGGAGAAGCAGCCGCGGCGGACTTTCGACAAGGCGGCGCTCGAGGAGCTGGTCGCCTCGATCCGCGAGCAGGGCGTGATCCAGCCGCTGGTCGTGCGCCGCCTGGGCGACGGCTACGAGCTGATCGCGGGCGAGCGGCGCTGGCGCGCCGCCCAGCTGGCCGGGCTGATCGACGTGCCGGTCGTGATCAAGGACGTCTCCGACGTGGAGGCGTTCGAGATGGCGCTGGTGGAGAACCTGCAGCGCGAGGATCTCAACCCGATCGAGGAGGCCGAGGCGTACAGCCGCCTGCTCGAGGAGCACGGCTACGGCCAGTCGGAGCTGGCCTCGCGGATCGGGCGCGATCGCTCGACGGTCAGCAACAGCCTGCGCCTGCTGAAGCTGCCGCGCGAGGCGCGCCGGCTGGTGGCCGAGTCGCGGCTGAGCGAAGGACATGCTCGCGCGCTGCTGCAGGCCGGCTCGGCCGGGGCGATCAACGCGCTGGCCAGGCGGGCGGCAGAGCAGGGCTGGTCGGTGCGTGAGACCGAGCGCCGCGCCCGCGCGAGAGAGGGCTCCCGCTCGTCCAAGAACAAGACCAAGAAGGGAGCGGGCGAGGTCAGCCCCCAGGTGCGAGCGCTGACCGCCAAGCTGGAGCGCGCGCTGGGTGCCCGGGTCCGGATCGCGGATCGCAAGGGCGAGGGCCGGCTCGAGATCCTCTACACCAGCTACGAGGAGCTGGACGGCATCCTGGACAAGATCCTGCGCTGAGCATCCTCCTCGGCCGCCAACTCGTCCAGCGGATTGTCCAGCAGAATCTCGATCGCGTCCTCACCTGATCATCTCTTCTCCCTTTCTCTGTGGCAGCCTGGCGGCTGCCGGTTGATTTTGCCCGCTCTTTAAGATCACACATGTGATCCAGGTCGGGACGATGGGGCCGCTCAGCTCTCCTGGGTGTCGGTGGTGCGGGAGCCGTAGTAGGAGCCGCGGTAGTAGTGGTAGTAGCCGCCGCGGCGGGTGGCGACGCCGTTGATCACCAGTCCCTTGACGACCTCCATGCGGCTGTGGGTCTGCTGCGCGAGGCGCAGCGCGGCCCGGCGGCTGGTGCGCGGCCGCACCACGAACAGCATCATGTCGGACAGCCGCGAGATGACCAGCGAGTCGGCGACCAGCAGCGGAGGGGTGTCGAGCAGGACGTAGTCGTACTCCTCGCGCCAGCTAGCGATCAGCTCGGCGAGCCTGTCCGAGGCCAGCAGGCGCTGCGACTCGGGCGGCTCGTTGCCGGCCGTGACCGCTGATATCTCCCACTCCTCGCTGCGGCGCAGAGTGATGCGGGCCCGTCCCACCAGGTGGTCGGAGATGCCCGGCGTGCGCGGCAGCCCCCAGATCCGGTGCTGCATCGGCCGGCGCAGATCGAGGTCGACCACCAGCACGCTGTGCCCGGCCTTGGCCAGCGCGACCGCCAGGTTGGAGAGCACCGTGGACTTGCCCTCGGACGCCTCCGACGAGGTGACCTGAAGCACCTGCAGGCGCCTGTCTCCGACCTGCGCGAACTCCACGTTGGTGCGCAGCGTGCGGAACGACTCGGCGGCCGGCCCCTTGGGCGAATCCCAGACGCGATCCACCGAGCCGGCGGTGCCCAGGTCCTTCAGATCCGGGACCACGCCGTAGAGCGGTAGCTCGGCCAGCGCCTTGGCCTCCTCCTCGTCCCTGATTCGCGGATCGGCGGCGCGGCGCAGGAAGACCGCGCCCACGCCGAGCAGCAACCCGAGGAACCCGGAAAAGGCGACTGTCAGCATCAAACGGGGGCTGCTGCGGCGAAAGGGAGTGGTCGCGCGGTCGATCACGCGCTTGTCGGTCGTCGTGGAGGCCTTGAGGATGCGCGCCTCCTCGAGCTTGGTCATCAAAAAGGCGTACAGCTCTTGGCTGACGTCGAGCTTGCGGCGGATTCCGGCCATGCGGCGCTGGTTGTCCGGGAAGCCGGACAGCTTCGCCTGGATGCCGTCGAGCGCCTCGGCGGTCTGCTTGCGTTTCTCGCGGATGCGGTCTCGCGAGGAGGAGACGTACTCCAGGATCTGGTTGCGAACGCGGCGGATCTCCTCGTTGAGCCGCACCACCTCCGGGTGGGTTTCGGTCACCTCGGCCAGCAGCATCTCGCGCTTGATCTCCAGCTCGTTGAGCGAGCCGATCGCCTCGGCCAGCAGCTGGTCCTCGAACAGGAAGTCGCCGGTCAGCGAGACCGGCCCCCCGCGCCGGTTGGCGCGGCGGATCTCGGCGGTCACCGAGGAGAGCAGATCCTCCTGGATGCGGACCTTGCGCAGCTCCAGATCGAGCTGCACTCCGCCCTTGATCAGCTCCTTGGCCTGCTCGTCGAGCGCGATCGCTCCCGATTCCTCGAGGAAATCCTGCAGCTCCTGTTCGGCTCCCTCGAGGTTCTGGCGAATCGCGTCGAGCTGCTTTTCGATGAACGACGCCGAGCGGTTGGCCCGCAGCGTGCGCCACTCCAGGGCGAAGCCCATGTAGGAGTCCATCAGGGCGTTGACGAAGTCGCGGGCCACGGTCCGATCCGCGTGCACGACGCTGACGCGCACCAGGTTGGTCTCCTTGCGGCCACCGATGCTCTCCACGTGCAGCTTCTCCAGCATCGAGGCGACCAGCATGTCGTCGGGCAGGATCGAGACCTCGAGCTTCTCTTTGGGGCGCAGCTCGATCTCGGGCTCCACGGTCAGCGAGATGCCTCGCGCCGAGAAGCTCTCGCCGCTTTCGGCCAGCGCGGGCTCGCTCCCGTCGAGGAAGTCGATCGACAGATCCCCGCTTCCGGTGGCGGAGAACACGGCCTCCACCGGCGACTCGATGCGGTCCTCGACTCTGACCTCGCTCACGCTGCGCCGCAGGCGGTGCAGCCTCTCTTCGAGCGGAGACTCCCCGCCCAGCGAGACGCCCAGGTCGAAGGTCAGCCCGGGGATCTCGCATCCCAGGTGCAGGCCCAGCTCGCGGCAGGCCTTGGCCACGATCCGGTGCGAGCGCAGGATCTCCACCTCGGTCTCCACCGGGGACGGCCGTCCGATCCCGGTCAGCTCCAGCAGCTGCCCGGCGCCGGTCGGGTCGTCGGACGAGACCTGGATCACACCCCTGGCCCGATAGCTTGGAACCGCCAGCAGCAGGTAGGCCACGGCACCGGCGATCACCAGAAGCAACGGCAGCGCCAGCGTGCGCCACTCGTCGAGCAGGATCATCAGGTAGTCGCTGATCGAGACGTTCTCCTGCTGGTCGGAAGCCGCCGATATTTTTCTCTGGCGCTGTGGGATCATGGGGTGACCGCCCGGTAGGTCTGCGATCCGTAGTAGGCACCCTGGAGGAAGGGTAGAATCTGCTGCATGTAGCGGCTGACCGTGGTCAGGCCGGTGGGCGAGACGACCACGCGATCGCCGGGGCGCAGCATGATCCGATCACCCAGCTCGAGCAGGGTCTCGTAGTCGAGCGTGTAGACGGTCGGCTCCTGCCAGCTGCCCCGCACGAGCTTGATGCTGTCCTCGTCGGCCTCGGTGGGCAGCAGCCCCCCGGCCTCGGCCAGCGCCTGCGCCAGGGAGAGGCGGCCGTGCAAAAGCCGCACCGCGCCCGGCTCGCGGACCTCGCCCAGCACGTAGACGGTCTGGTCGCCGGCGTCGGGCACGTAGACCAGGTCGCCGTGCTTCATGTAGATGTTGCGGCTGGTGTCGCCCCGCTGCAGCAAGGCGGCGATGTCGATCGGCAGAAGCGAGTCGCCCCGCACGACGTAGGCGCGCTCCAGGCTGCCGTTCTCGGTGGCGCCGCCCGCCAACCCGAACGCCTCGAGCAGGGTCGTGTCGCCGTCGACCGGAAAGGCGCCGGGCTTCTGGACCTCGCCGAGCACGAAGAACTTCTGGGATTCGTACTTGAACACGTCGACCGAGATGTAGGGTTCGCGCACGTACGGCTCGAGCGCCTCGCGCAGCACCTCGTGGAACTCCTCGACGGTGTATCCCGCGGCCGGCACCTTGCCCACGATCGGGATGTAGACGTTGCCGTCTTTTTTGACGATCGTGCCGATTACTCCGCGGTTGAAGTCGCGGGGGGAGGAAAACTCCTCGTGATCGAGAACGACGATGTTGAGCACGTCGTTGGCGCCGATGCGGTACTCGTCCTTCTGCGGCGGCAGCTCGGTGGAGACGCGCTCGACGTCGAGCCCGCGCGCCGACAGCGGGACCTCGACGTGCCTTTGGGATTCGTCCAGAAGCTCGTCCAGGTCGCCCTCGCGGCCCTGCGGTCCCCCGCAGGCCAGCACCGTCAGACAGGCGATCGCAGCGGCCGTCGCCGTCCGAAAGTGGTTGGGTCGCCTTGTTTCCACGACCGGAGAATATGACAAAACGAAACCAGTTTTTCAATCATTTCGGTCAAATAACGAAAAAGAGACCCAGGCTGGCCAGCGCCATCGGCTCGTCGATCATCGACCTCTTCAGCTCCAGCATCGGCATCTCGCCGACCAGCAGGTGGGTCGAGACGCGGCCGCCGATCGAGACCCCGAAGTCCCCGGCGATCCGGGAGCGCCACTCGATCGAGCCCAGCAGGTTCCAGCTGATCTCGTCCACGCCGCTGCGCGGTCGATAGCGCCTCGCGCGCAGCGCCTCCAGTTCGATCTCGAGCGCGTGGCCGGCGACCGGCATCAGGCCGACCCGGGCGCCGAGGCCGGCCACCAGCTGCTGGTGGCGATAGACGTCGAAGTACCTGCCCAGCAGGTGCAGCCCGACTCGCAGCTTGCCGATCGGCTCGGCGTGAAACCAGGCGCCCAGCTCGGCGCCATCGTCGCGCACCCCGCCCAGCGCAACCTCGTTCTCCTCGACCCACTGCTTTTCGCTGGCGTGCCCCAGGTAGGCGGCCTCCATCGAGAAGTAGCGGTAGAGAGAGAAGCGGGCGCCGAGCTCGTGCCCCGAGATCAGCAGCGACTGCTCGCCCCACCACATCCTGCCCAGCGAGTGCTCGCCGACGAGGGCGATTCCCTCCCACGGCGCCAGGCACCACGCCAGCGAGCCGATCGCGATCCCGGTCTCGGCCGTGGAGAGCCCCGAGACCTCGGGCACGTAGGCTCCCGAGCCCCTGATCGCCAGCGCGATCTCGCGCGGCGCGGGCAGCCAGGTTCCGGAGCGCTGGGCGCGCCGGGGCCAGTCGTCCGACACCGCCCGGGAGGAAATCGAGACCAGCAGAGCCGTGGCCAGCAGTCCGGCGGCGCTCGCGGGGCTGCGCGGCGGCCCGTTCATTTCGCTTCTGCGCCGCCGCCGTCGGCCCGCGCTTTGCCGTCCGGAGTTCCGGGCCCGCCGTCTCCGGCCGGCTCGGGTCGCGGAGGCTGCTTCTCGGTGGGCGGCTCATCCGCCAGCAGCCAGTCCATGAAGCGCATCTCCAGGTCGTAGGCGGGCTGGTTGGTCCTGACCGGCTCCTGGCGCACGCAGTGCAGGGTGTGGGCCGAGAAGATCCTGCCTTGCACCATCGCGATGATCTCGCCATCGCCGGCGGCGAAGCGCTGCATGATCGAGACGCGGCGTCCGCCCGGCAGCTCGGCTTCCACCAGCGGATCTCCGCCGCGGACCCGGACGTTCAGCAGGTAGGGCTCGGCCTTGTCGTACGATTTGGGCCGCACGTCCCTGCGGCCCGGACGTCCCTTGAATCCGGTCTTGGAGTGATCCAGCGCGGCGATCCGATCGCCGTTCACCTCCAGCTCGGAGGAGACGAGCCGCCCGAAGACGCCTTTCACCGCCGGAAAGAGGTCGTTGGGGCCCGGCTTCAGCTCCTCGGCGCGGACCGAGCGCTCGGGACCGACCAGCTCCAGCCCCGGAGCGTAGCGCTTCAGGAGCTGGATGCTGCCGCGTCCGGGGTCGGCGGCGTTCAGCAGAAGAAAGACGCGCTTGCCCGCGGCCAGCTTGCGATCGACCTCGGCCAGATCCCGCTTCGGGTATTTCACGTCCGGATCGAGGAAGCCCAGCACGTCGACTTCGTCTTTCAGGTCGACCATCCCCATGTGGAAGATGTCGGGCTGGCGCGAGAGGTTGAAGGCGAACGCGTAGTAGCCGTGCTTGTCGCGCCGGCCGATCGTCCAGCCGGAGCGCTCCTGCTCGAAGCCGAAGCGCAGGCCGATCGGCGGCTCGTTCCTGAAGGGCGGCTCGTCCTCGCGCCCGGCGAGCCACTGCAATGCGTTCATTCCGAAGGCGTAGTTGTCGCCGATCCCCAACCACTGGGTTCCGAGCATGTTGTGATCTCCGATCGCGACCAGGCGTCCCTCGCCCACCTGCAGCGCCGCGGCGACCGGGATGTCCGGGCCCTGGTACTCGCCCTCGTCGACGCGGTGATTGGACCACTCGACCGGCTCCTTGGTCACGTAGTTTCCGCGGTCGATGAAGCCCTTCTCGGAGAGAAAGGCGATCGCGCCCTCGGATTCGGGAGTGAACGGCGCGCCGCCCGACCAGCTGATCATCCGCACGCCGTCGGTGACGAAGTGCTCGGCGAAGTTGCGCACCATCAGGATGTAGCCGCCCACGTCCATCGCGAAACGGCCGCGACCCGGCTCCGAGGCGTAGGCGTCCACGAACTCCAGCCCCAGCGGCTGGAGCAGCGGGCGCAGCACCTCGATGTTGTCGTAGGCGTTGTTGTGCTCGCCCACGACGAAGACCCCGCCGCCGTTTTCCATGAAGCGCCGGATCGCCTTGACCTCGCCGGGGCGCAGGCGCGGCATTTCGCGATCGGTCCTGGAGCTGCCCAGGGCGATCGCGGTCGGCACGTTGAAGTAGAGGATGTCGTGGGCCGCGAGCAGCTCGTCGGTCAGCTCGCCGTCCAGCACCTGGCGAAACCTGAAGTCGTGGCGCAGCACGTTGCGCAACAGGCGGCTGGTGCTCTGGGAGTGCGAGTAGCGGAACTCGGTCTCGTCCCAGGCCGCGTTGGGGATTCCCTCCAGCTGGTGGATCCCGTCGACCAGGATCCGGGTCTTTCCCTCGCCCACCCAGGGATTCATCAGGATCTCGCCGGGGTCGCCGCCGCAGCCGCAGACCGCCGGCAACAGGGTCGCCGAGATGAAAACGATCGCCAGCGCTGATCGCATCGAGCCCACCTCCTCTTCTGCGCTAAGCGCCCGGGTATGGTAGGGTACCGCGAAACACCGGGTCAATCCGAAATCCCGGTGCTCGGGGTCGGGCAGCGATGAGAAACGAATCGAACAGCGCCGCGATCGCTTTTTGGGCCGTGCTGGCTCTGCCGGCGACTGTGCTGGGCGGCTGTCTGCCGTGGGTCGGCGCCGAGACCGGCGCGCGGGGTTCGATCGGGACCGTCTCCCACGGGCTGCTGCTGGAGCCCGAGCGGCTCCCGCGCGAGGGCGAGGGTTACGTCTTCTACAAGCAAACGAGCCGGCGCTGGGGGATCCCGGAGCTGATCTCGCTGGTGCGGCGCACGGCGGAGCGGGTCGGCGAGCGTCACTCGGGCTCGAGGCTGATCCTGGGCGACCTGAGCGCCAGGCGCGGCGGCTTCGTCGGCGGGCATCGCTCGCACCGCAGCGGGCGCGACGTGGATATCGGCTTTTTCACGACCGACACGGCCGGGACGGGCGGCTCTTACGCCCCGCTGGTCGAGTTCGATCGGTTCGGCGTCGGAGTTCGTCGCGGCGAGCCGCTGCGCTTCGACGACGCCAGGAACTGGGCCGTGGTCGAGGCGCTGCTGACCGATCCCGAGGCCGACGTGCAGTGGATCTTCGTCAGCCGGGGGCTGAAGGCGCGGCTGATGAGCTGGGCTCTCGGCCGCGATCGGGACCCGCGGATCGTGGAGCGCGCCGCCTCGGTTCTACACCAGCCGAGCGATAGCGCTCCGCACGACGATCATTTTCACGTGCGGATCTACTGTCCGACTCCCGGGCCGGGCACGTGCCGCGACCTGGGCCCTGTCTGGCCGTGGGTCGCAAAGCGTCGCGAGCAACGCCTCGCTGGGGAGACGCGCTGGGATCCCGAGGACCTGGTGCGGATGGGGCTGGAGGGAATCGGGGGATAGACGGCCGGTCGCGAGCGGGCTGGCGACTATCGCATCCGAACGTTCGGACGCTGGTTGCCGAACTCCACCTTGGTCTTGCGCTTCTTGGCGAACAGCGGCGGAAGCTGCTCGGCCAGCCTTTCGATCCGGTCCCGGATCTCCGCTACCCGCTTTTCGGTCTCGTCGTTCCCCCCGTCGCATTCCGAGGCCAGCCGCAGCAGACCATGGATGCTGTGGATCAGCAAGATGCCCTTGCGCTGCAAGTCGACCATCTCGCCGGCCTGCTCGGTGAGCCGTTGCGAAGCTTCGGCGATCTCTTTTTCGTCGGCTCCCTCGTGGGTCAGCTCTCGGCGGCGGGCGCTCAGCTCGCGGTTGAGCTTCATCAGCTCCTCGAGCCGTTGCACGTCCAGCTTCAGCCGCTCGCTCTCCCGGCTCGCCTCCTCAAGCATCCAGCCGGCGCGGTTTTTCTTCCCGGCTTCTTCGGCCAGCCATTCGGCGAAGGCGTCGTCGTCGGATTCCGCCTCCGGTAATTGCATCTCGACTTCGAGCGGCTCGTCCTTTTCGGGATCTACGACGAAGCTCTTTTTCGGCTCGAGCTCGGTGGTGTGTCCCTGCAAGTCCGTGATCCCGAGCTTCTCGTCGAGCGCGGCGATCGCGGTGCGGGCATTGCTCGAGGCGGCCAGCACGACCCGGTTGAGCTGTGCCTGGAGAGCGGTCGCCGGGGTGTGCAGGTAGCACTTGGATGTGGAAGAGAGGCGTTTGGGCCCTTCCAGATGGGCCGTGCCCCGCACCAGCACCGCCCCGCACTCGCCGTGCTCGGGCACGAGCAGCAGGCTGTTCTCGCCCAGCGAGAGACGGCCGATGCTGCGCAATGTCAGCCGCGCCGCGCCGCCCGCTCCGGTCTCGACCCAACCGCCGCCGTAGATCAGCGCGTCCTTCTCGGCCGCGGCCGCGGGCTCGTCCTCGCGCTGGCGGAGCTTCACATCTCCTTCGACGGACTCGACCTTGGCGGTGAACAGCTCGGCGCCGAGCACGCCGACGGGCTTGCCCACCAGCTTGGGTCGCTTGGGTCGTTTGACCTTCTCGACCGGCTCGGCCTTCTTGGGGCCCTCCGAGACGACGGACTCGCTCTTTTCTTCGCGCTGGCCACAGGCGCCCGCCAGGATCAGCGCGGCGACGGAAACGATCGCGAAAACGGTTTTTCGAGTCATCAGTCCTCCTCCAGTAGCTCGAGGTCGAACAGCTCTTCGGTCAAGTCCTCGATTTCTTCGGCGCCGCGAGCGCCGGACAGCTCGGCGCTGGTCGTGCGCAGCCGATCGGTTATGACCTGCAAGAAGCTCCAGAGCAGCTTGGTCGCCAGGCGCGGCTCGTTGCGGATTATGTCGAAGAAATCGGAGCGCGCGATCTGCATCAGGCGCGACTCTCCGACCGAGGTCACGTCGGCGGAGCGGGGGGCCTTGTCGATCAATGCCATCTCGCCGAAGTGATCTCCGGCGGCCAGCTGGACGATATCGGTGCCGCCCTTGTGGACGCGCATCTTGCCGCGCAACACTATGAACAGCTCCTCTCCTTCGTCTCCCTCGCTGACGACCGTCTCTTCGTGCCGAGCGTCGCGCACCTCGGTGATGTTGAGGATCCGCACCAGCTCCTTGTAGGTGAGGAACTTGAAGATCGGCATTTTGCGAATCGTGTCGATCTTGAGGTTGACCTCTTTGTGCAGCTCATCGGCCTTGCCCTCGGTGTCGACCATGCGAACGACGATCGTGGTGATGTTGTCCTTGCCGCCGCGTTCGTTGGCCAGGTCGATCAGGGCCGGGGGGACGTCTTCGACCCGCTCTTGCCGCTCGAACAGCGGCTGGATCTCTTCGTCCCGCAGGTAGCCGGTCAGCCCGTCCGAGGCAAGCAGGTACTGATCTCCGGGCAGCACCTCGAAGTCGATAGTGTCCGTCTCGACGCTTTCGTAGACGCCAACGGCGCGCGTCACTGCGTTCTTGTACGGCGACGAGTCGGCTTCGTTCGGCGAGAGCTTGCCCCGCTTGATCAGCTCGTTGATCAGCGAGTGATCCTCGGTCAGCTGCACGACCCTCCCGCCGCGCAGCAGGTAGATGCGGCTGTCGCCCACGTGCGCGATGAAGCCGCGGTTGCCGATCACCAAAAACGCCGAGAGCGTGGTTCCCATGCCGCGCTTCTCGGTTTCGCGCTCGGCCAGCTCGTGGATCTCGGTGCAGGCCTTCTGCACCGCGTGCTCGAGTAAGTTGAGCACGTCCTGCGCCGATGCGATCTGCGATCCTTCGCGATAGGCCTCGAGCAGGTCCTTGTTCTGGCGGACCACGTCCCGCATGCTGTTGACCGCGATCGCCGAGGCCACCTCGCCGGCCGCGTGTCCACCCATGCCGTCCGCCACCACGAACAGGCGGTGGGCCTTGTCCACCAGGAAGTTGTCCTCGTTGTGATCACGCACGCGCCCCACGTCGGTCGCGGCCCAGAAGTTGATGTTCTCTTCAACACTCGTCGCCGTCATCTAAAATTCTCCCCGGTACCTCGGTTTTCGGCAATTTCGAAATGTACTCGTTTCCACCGAGACGTGCGAGGCGTTTGTAGATTTTATTCGAGTGGCGAATTCACCGAGCTTTTTTCGGTCTGCTCGCGCGTCTCTCGCTTTTCACTCAGCGCTGCGCGGATCGCCTCGCGGTCGAAGCCCGGCAGCAGGCGACCGCCGATCTCGAAGACCGGCACGCCCGTGGCGCTCACGCCCTGCTCAGCGGCCCTGCGCTTCAGCTCCCGCGCGGCCTGGGGATCCTTTTCGACATCCTTCTCGCGATAGGCAATCCCCTCGTCCAGCAGCCATCGCCGCGCTCGTTTGCAGACCGGGCAGTGGGCGGTGGAGTACATCACCAGCGGCGATCCATCTCGCGCCCGCGTCTTTTTAGAAGAAGGAGTCGGCTCTTTTTCGGTCGTCTCTGCGGCTCCGCTTCGGCGCTTTTCCCACTCGCTGCGCAGCTCGGCGCGGACAGGATAGCGCTCGTCTTTTCCGCGGCCGGTCAGGTCGGCGAGAAAGATCCAGCGGGGGTCGCGTTCGTCCGGGGGGATGGCCGGATCCTGGACGCGCACCTCGGGGCGCACCCGCTTCGGCACGCCCGCGACCGACGATGCAACCTGCGGCCCGCCGTCGGCGTACCAGGTGAAGACGAGGTCGTCCCGATCGTCGGTCACCAGCGGGTAGGAGCCGGCTTGGGGCTCGCCGGCGGAGCCGGCGGAATCGTCGCCGCAAGCCGCGAGCACGGCGCTCGCCGCCAGCGCGGTCGCGAGAAGAGCTGTAACGGGGGCGTGTCTCATCATGCGCAACAACGTTTTGGCGCCGGCTTTCTTCCCGCTTATCAGTTCTCTTCCAACTCCCGCCGCAGGGAATTGCGAGCGCGCTGGCAGTCCTCGAGTCGTGCTTCGGCGCGGTCGAGCGCCGCGTCGACGCGCCCCACGCTGGAGAGCGCTTCGCGGTGCATGCGATCCAGCTCGGCGCTGGCGTCGGCCGATCCGGTCGCGACCTTGGCGACCTCGATCTCCAGCATCTCGGCGCGTTTTCTGGCCTCGCGCTGGCCGGCCAGCGCTCGGTCCAGTTCGCGGTAGGCGGAGATGCAGATCTCGCGTACGCGCTGCACGGGTTGCGAGGATATCTCCATTGCGCGCACCGTCTCGAGCCGGTCGCCGCGCTCGTCCGGCGGCGCCTGGCCGTATGCAACCAGCGCCCGCTCCAGGCGCTCGAATTCCTCGCGGGCGGCGGGTTCGTTCCCACCGCAGCCGGCGAGTAGAGCCGACTGACCGATCACAACAAGCGCGAACGCGAAAAGGAGCGCGCTTTCGACGGGATTAGAGCTCGAGCGCACTGCAGATCATCCAGCCCTCGTTCTTGTTGGGCGTAATCACCTGGCACCAGCCCTCCTTTTGTCCGAGGAGGCGCACCTGGTTGCCGCTGCTGATCTTGCCGATGATCGACCCGTCGACCGGATCGCGGCGCACGCGGACGTGGTCCTTGATCACGCCGACCATGCGGCCCTTGCCGTATTTTTCCGCGATATCCTCCTCGCGTTTTTCGGCCTTCTGGGCCGGCTCGCCGAACAGCACGGTGAAGAACAACCTGTAGCGGGTCTGCTCGTGATCCACGCCGTGCAGCGGAAGACCTTCCAACTTGTCGCGCACGCAGGTGCCGATCTGCGATGCGTTTTCGATCTCGGACGAAGGACCGCTCCAGAAGTTGATCGTCGTGTTGTCGAAATCGATCTCGCAGGCCAGGCTCAGCTTTCCGTCGGCGTCGCCAGCCTTCTCCTTGCGGCACTCGTCCACCACATACAGGCGGGTCGACATGCGCTTTTCCAGGATGCGCAGCGGGTCGCACTGCTCGCCGGCCAGCTCCTTGCCGTCCGAGTCCCAGCACTTGAGGTAGAAGGCGTCGCCGTCGAGCACCACGCCGTCGGGAGTCTTGCCCGGCGGCACTTCGGGAGGTCGGTCGCCCTCGTGCGCGGCCGCCCCTTCGTCCTCGGCCTCGCCGCCGCCGGGCGCATAGCCTCCGCCGGACGGGTCGCCGCCCTGATCCGCGGGAGCGTAACCGCCGGCCGAGGCGTCGGGCGCCCCTGCCGCGACCTCGACTTGCTCCCGGGCGAGAGAAGACTCCTCCGTCTCGCTCGGGGAGGTAGGGGGGCGCAGAAAAAAGAAGACCAGCGCGAAACCGGCCGCGAAAGAGACCACCGCCAGCACCAGCACCTTGATCACCTCGAGCTTGTCTCTCCGCCCGGAGGCGCTCTTGCCGCCGACCCTGGATTCTTTGCCGCTGCTCATCGAGCTTCGATCCGTTTTTTGCAATAACGCATTTACGTTTCGACCTTGAGGTACCAAATCCCCGAGGGCGAGGGCAAGTCCACGGCGCATCGCGTGGACAGAAATCCCGGTTGCCTGTACCAACGATCTGCGGAGGAGTCGATGTCGTTCGAATGCCGCATTGTGTTGATCGCGCTGTGGCCGGCGGCGGCCCTGGCCGTGGATCTCGCCGCGCCGGACCCGGGCGCGGCGGCGTCCGAAGGCGTCCGCTCGTCCCTGGAGAGCGCGGGCGGCTGGCTGTGGATCATCGTCGCGCTTTTTGGCGCAAACTGGCTGTTGGCGTGGACCTTTCGCCGATCCTGGCCGATGACGCTGGCCCGCTCGCTGGTCTGGGCTCTGATCGCCTTTCTGTGCATCAGCGAGATCGTCGATCTGTTCGGCGAGAACCGCGAGATCGCCTGGCAGATCGTCGGTCTGGAGGACGGTGGTGATCCGCGCCTGCTCTCCGGCCTGCGCTGGCTGGCCGCGCACTGGGCGGTGGCGCTGGGAGCGGCCGCGACGTGCATCGCCGTGGGATTCGAACCGCGAGCCGAAAAAACCCAATGATTTCATTTTGATCCGTTCAGGGGGTAGGCGGATCGAGGTAGGCGGATCGAGGGTAGGCGGATCGAGCGGATCGACGGGGCGGATCAATGGATCGAGCGTGGGCGGATCGATCAAGGAGGATGAGATGAATGACAAGTTGAATCGACGCGAGTTCATCGCCGGCTCGGTGGCCGGCATGGCCGGGCTGGCCTGGGGATGCTCCGGGGCCGGGTCGGCTCCTGCGGGGCGGGTCGGCGAGCCGGTCTCACTCGGCAGACCGGACGCGGGGGTCGCGACCCTCGCGTCGAGAGCCGAGAAGGCGTTTCGTTCCGCAAGCGACCGCGAGCTGCCGCTGATCGAGGTCGCCGGCTCGCCGCGCGAGATCGGCCGCGCGATCGGCAAGCGCTTCGGCCGCGAGATCAAGACCGGCCTGGAGCGCCGCGCCGAGTGGTTCTCCGAGCTCGAGGAATACGCCGCCGGCGAGGAAGGGCGCTCGGCGATGGAGGATTTCCGCGCAGCGGCGCGCAAGCATACACCCAGAGCGGTCGAGGAGCTGGAAGGGTGGGCCGAGGGCGCCGGGATCGAGGCCGAGCGATTGTGGGTGCTGAACCTCAAGGCCGAGATACGGGCGCTGATCGACCGCAGGGAGGAAAAGGAGGGGAAGGGCGGACAGCCCGGGTGCTCGACCGTGGTCGTCGCCGAGCCGGGACGCGTGCGCCACCTGCACAACGAGGACGGCCACGAGGCCTACGCCGACTCGATGTTCCTCGTGCGCGCCAGGCCGACCGACGGCGCGGAGTACTTCTGTCTCTCCTACCCGGGCATCCTGCCGGGCAACGCGCCGGCGATCAACGAGCACGGAGTGGTGCAGACGACCAACTTCATCTACACCAAGGAGGTGCGCCGCGGGGTGGGGCGCTACTTCCTGGACCGCATGATCCTTGAGTCGCGAGACCTCGCAGAGGCGCTCGAGTGGTCCTCGCACCCGGAGCGGGCCTACGCCTTTCACCACGTGCTGACCAGCGTGCCCGAGAAGAGGGCGGTCGGGATCGAGGTGACGCCGAGCAAGAAGAAGGTCCACGAGATAGACGGTCTCTACTTGCACACGAATCACCTGGTGTTGGAGGGCATGGCCGACGAAGAGCAGGACCCGGACTACGTGGGCAGCTCGTCGTCGAGCCGCTGGAAGGTGCTGGAGAAGTGGGCAGCGGGAGCGGACGATCCGGCCGCGTTGAGCGACGAGGAGCTGCTCGCGCCGCTCGCCTCACACGAGAGCGCGCCCTACAGCCCCTGCCGTCACCCCGCCGGCGATGTGGAGGGCTTCACCCTGGCGACCGCCTTTTTCGAGGCCCCGTCCGGCAGCCTGCGCCTGTACAAGGGCCAGCCCTGCCGGGGTATCCACGCCGAGTACCGGGCTTTTCCCCACTGACGACGCCGCAGGCGAGACGCTGAGCGACATGGAATGATCTGTTCGCTGAATGTCTACTGAGCAGGTATTATATTCAAAAAACAGGCCACCCCAGAGAATAAAATACTATTATTTGGCCCAAAAACCCAACTATTGATTGCTCGGGCACCTTTTTGCTGGTAGTTGTCGTGCAGCAGGAGGTGCGAGATGAAAGACTTCGATCCATCGCGAGCAATGGCCGAGACCAGGAGGGAGTTCGGAGAGCACGGCGGAGTCTGTCCTTCGGTCGAGAGGGCCTCGACCTTCACGGTCATGGAGCCGGGCATCATGCCCGAGATCTTCGCCGGCAAGAAGGGGCCGGACCAGGGCGGGTACTTCCTCTACAGCCGGCACTTCAATCCCACCGTGGACGTGCTGTCGCGCTACATGGCCGGGATGGAGGACACCGAGGCGGCGATCTGCACCGCGAGCGGCATCTCCGCGATCTCCTGCGCCCTGTTGCAGATTTGCCAACAGGGCGACCACGTCGTCTCGAGCGACACGATCTACGGCGGGACCCACGCTCTGCTCGGCGAGGTGTTTCCCCAGATGGGAATCGAGACGACCTTCGTCGATCCGGCCGACACCGCGGCGTTCGAGGCCGCGATTCGCCCGGAGACCAAGGCGATCTACACCGAGGTCGTCGGCAACCCGACACTCGAGGTGGCCGACATCCCGGCGCTGTCCGAGCTGGCTCGCGAGCGCGGGGTGAAGCTGGTGGTGGACAACACCTTCACCCCGGTGGTGCACACCCCGGCGCGGCTGGGCGCGGACGTGACGGTCCACTCGCTGACCAAGTTCGTCAACGGAGCCAGCGACGTGATCGGCGGGGCGATCTGCGCTTCGCGCGACTTCATCGAGAGCCTGATGGATCTGCACACCGGGCGGGTGATGCTGCTGGGTCCCACCATGGATCCGCGCGCCGCGTTCGACGTGGCCCAGCGCCTCCCGCACCTGCCGCTCAGGATGAAGGAGCACGGCCGCCGCGCGCTGGCGATCGCCCGGCGCCTGGAGGAGATCGGAGCGCCGGTCGGCTATCCCGGCCTCGAGTCCCATCCGCAGCACGCACTGGCGCGCGAGACGTCCAACCAGGAGTACGGCTTCGGCGGGATGCTGACGATCGACTGCGGGACGACCGAGGTGGCCGAAAAGGCGATGTCTCTCTTGCAGAACCGCGAGCGCTTCGGGCTGATCGCCGTCTCGCTGGGCTATTTCGATACGCTGATCTCGTGCTCCGGATCGTCGACCTCGTCCGAGATACCCAAGGAGGAGCAAGAGCGGATGGGGCTCTCGCCCGGGCTCGTGCGAGTGGCGGTGGGTTACACCGGCGCGCTGGAGGACCGGATCGCCTCGCTGGAGAAGGTCGTACGCGAGGTGGGGCTGGTCTAGCGCGCGGCTCTCGCGGCTACCAGGGCGTTTCCACGTGGGGGTAGGCGCGGATTTTCTCGTCCGCCGTGACGAGAGGCACGCCCAGGTTGCGGGCGAGAGAGACTATGAAGCGATCCGCCGGGTCTTTGTGAAAAGCCCCGGGCAGCCTGGTGCTGCCGATGGCTTCGCGAGGGCCGAGCGACTCGATCGAGATCCCGGGATAGGTCACCGCGCGCTCCAACCATGCGCCTATCTCCATTGGAAGCGCCAACTTGCCCAGCGCGTTCTTGAGCGCCACCTCCCAGACGGAAATCACAGATACCAACGCACAGTCTTCCTGGGTTGCGCTGCGCACGCGCTCACGGGCTTCTGGAGAGAGGCGCTCGGGGTCGTGCAGCCAGAACAGCCAGGCGTTGGTGTCGAGCACGATCAGGTTTCGAGCGCTTCCCATTCGCCCTCCAGCGGCGCGTCGAAATCGTCGCTCATTCCGAGCGGCAGCCCGCGCAGCGGGGTCGGATCGTCTGTTTCGGATCCGTCGGCGGGCGCTGGAACGAGCTTTCCCAGCGCCTTGCCGCGCCTGGTGATCAGAACCGGCTCACCGGATTCGGCAAGCTCGCCCAGCAGTCGGGGAAGCAGCCTGCGAGCTTCGGAGATGCTGATCTGTTTCACGACTCGTCCTCGTCGTTTTGTACAAATTGTATTGTACAACATTTTCCAAGAGAGTCCAGATCGGGACAAGAGCAGCGGGAGCTATCCGACAGGGCGAGAGACCGGCCTGACCGCGGCCCTCGAGGCCGCGGCTGATCACGGTCCCCAATGCCCAGCGCCTTCGGTCGGCTCGGCGGGTGTCGGCTCGGCGGGCTCCGGATGTGTCTCTTTTTTGTTATCATCTCTGTTCATGGGACGCGGGCGCAAGCGCCGGGGCGGCTCTGGAGGCGGCTCTGGCTCGGCCGAGTCATCGCCGGGCCGCTTTTCCAATCGGCCGTTCGCCGGCCTGGAGCTTCCCGGGCCGGCCGAGGATTCTTCCCCGGACGCCGGCGAGCGCCCTCCCGCTCCCGAGCGCGAGCGGCCGTTCGCCGAGGCGGACGGCGAGGACGAGGCGTTCGCCGAGCTGACCGCCGGCGTAGAGCCGCTCGACGATCCCCACGGCGCGGCCCGCCCCCGCGTCGCGCCTCGTCCGGCTCCGGCCGAGGCGGACGAGGCCTACCTGGTGATGCGCCAGCTCGACGAGCTGGTCTACGGCAACGCGCCGTTCGACTTCGCCGACACCGACGAGCAGATCGAGGCCGCGGTCCAGGGCCTCGACAGGCGCGTGCTGCGCAGGCTGCGCCGCGGGGACTTCTCGGTGCAGCGCCACGTCGACCTGCACGGGCTCAAGCGCGACGAGGCCCGCGAGGCGGTGGCCCGCTTCGTGCGCGAGGCGCGGCGAGACGGGTTGCGCTGCGTGCTGATCGTCCACGGTCGCGGCCGCGGCTCCAAGGACAACATTCCCGTGCTCAAGGAGAAGCTGCGCGCCTGGTTGACCCGCGGCGCGATCGGCAAGCACGTGCTGGCCTACACCTCGGCCCGGCCCTGGGACGGGGGTACCGGCGCGGTCTACGTGCTGTTGCGCGCCTGAGCACCTGTCTTCGCCGGAATGTCGCAGCGACTCCCTGCAGGATGTGCTAAAAACATCGAAGGGTAGAGATTCGCACGCGAGGAGATGCGAGATGAAAAACGCCTTTGGAAAAGCATTGCTGGCCTGCCTGCTGGCCGCGGCGTCGATCCCGGCCTGCGGCGACAGCGGGGGCGGCGGAGACGACGACGGCGCCGGAACCGACTCGGACACGGACGCCGACGGCGATGCGGATACCGATGCCGACACGGATGCCGACAGCGACACCGACAGCGATGCGGACACCGATACCGACACGGACAGCGACACCGACAGCGATACCGACAGCGACACCGATACCGGTACCGGCGGCGAGGCGCGCCTGATCATCTCCGAGTACATCGAGGGCTCGTCCAACAACAAGGCGTTCGAGCTGCTCAACTGCGGATCGGGCGACTTGGAGCTGGCGGGCTACACGGTCTGCGTGGTCTCCAACGAGAACACCAGCTGCGGAAACACCTTGGATCTGTCCGGAACCCTGGGCGCCGGCGAGGTGCAGACCGTCTGCAACGACCAACTGGACGCGGGCCTCTACGACACCGCGGATTGCACCTACATCTCCGACGTCACCTGGTACAACGGCAACGATCGCCTGCTGGTGATGGATCCGGGCTCGGAGGTGATCGACGCCTTCGGCCGCGCCGAGGTGGAGCCGAGCGGCAGCCCCTGGGCAGAGACGACTCTGCGCCGCTGCAACCCGGATCCGTTTCTCGGCGACGTGGCGTTCGATTACCTCGACTACTACACCGAGCACGCCCAGGACGACTTCTCCGACCTCGGCCAGGCTCCGACCGAGTGGGACTGCGACGTGGTGGACACCGACACGAGCACCGGCGAGCTGGGCGGCAAGTGGGCGGTCCACGGGCACCTGGTCACGTCCGACCAGGTCCACGACGACGGCGTGCTCGTCTACGACGCCGACAGCGGTCTGATCGAGTGCGCGGGCGCCTCGGCCGACTGCGCGATCCCCGGCGAGGCGGTGCAGCTCGACTACTCGGACGCGCTGATCTACCCGGGCCTGATCGACATCCACAACCACCCGGCCTGGGCCACGCTGCCCAAGATGCACACGCCGGGCATGGTCTTCTCGCGGCGCTACGACTGGCGCGCCTCCGACTACTACTCGGAGTTCAAGAGCCCGCGGCCGAGCGACTACTGCCTCAACGTCGGGATGGCCGAGATCATGGCCGCGCTGTCGGGCACGACCGCCCTGCAGAGCCCGGGCAGCACCCAGTCCTGCTTCGAGGGGATGGTGCGCAACCTGTTGAACTCCGCGCACGGCTTCCCCTCGGCCGACGCTCCGCCCGATATCTGCTACCAGCTCGACATCTCGGAGGGCACGGGAGAGCCGGACGACAAGTGCGCCGGCGAAGACTACGTGCACGCCCACATCTCCGAGGGCGTGGGACGCTTCTCCAACCTGGAGCTCTCGCAGGCCGAGTGGATGGGCCTGCTGCACGAGGGGCTGATCGCGGTGCACGGGGTGGGCCTGACCGCCTTCGACCTGGGCAAGCTGGCCGCGTCGGGCGCGGGGCTGGTCTGGTCGCCGCGCAACAGCATCCACCTCTACCACTCCGGCCCGGAGTTGGCGACCGCGGTCAACCTGGGGGTGAAGCTGGCGCTGGCCCCGGACTGGCCGGTGACCGGCGGGGTCGACATGCTCTCCGAGCTGCGCTGTGCCGACGAGCTCAACCAGGGCTTTTACGGGCAGGCGCTCGGCGACGAGGACCTGGTCCGCATGGTGACGGTCAACCCGGCCGAGATGGCGGGGATCGGCGATCGAGTGGGCAGGCTCGAGGCCGGCTACTACGCCGACTTCTTCCTGCTCGAGGGCGACACGGCCCAGCCCTACCGAGCACTGATCGAGGCGACGCCGATCGACGTGATCGGGACGTTCGTGGCCGGTAAACCGATCGCGGGCGAGGCCGCGTTGCTCGAGGCGGTGCTCGGCGAGGGGCACCAGTGCGATGCCGTGCCGATGGACGACGGCCAGACCTCGACCACCAAGCACGTCTGCCTGCTCGACAGCGGGTACTCGCGGACAGTGGGAGATCTGGCCCAGGATGTCTTCGACGCCTACGACGGTTACACCTACGGCGACGGTCACAGCTACTACGACTCGGTGGACGACGTGTACCTCGCCTTCTGGACCGACTTCCCGGCCGAGGCCACGCCGGCCTCCTGCGCGCTGCCCGAGCTGGGCACGGACGGCGACGGCGACGGCGTGGAGGACGGCTTCGACGTCTGCCCCGAGATCTACGACCGCGAGCAGCGCGACTTCGACGGGGACGGCGCGGGCGACGCCTGCGATCCCTGCCCGCTCGATCCCAACGACGTCTGCTCGGCGGACGACCTGGACGGCGACGGGGCGACCAACGCCGAAGAGGTGATCGCCGTCAACGGCAACGACAACTGGTCGTGCGCGGTGACCTTCCAGGAGGCGACCAGCTGCGATTCCTGTCTGAGCGGAGAGACCTGCGAGAAGTCGGTCGCCGAGGTGGCGGAGCTGGTCTTTCCCAACGCCTACCCGGACAACGTGCCGCCCGAGATCGC